>SHVN01000086.1 GCA_009694215.1 Xanthobacteraceae bacterium | reverse complement strand
TACCCCATGTCGCTCGGCTGGAGCATCAACGTCATGGCGGTGAACCTGACGAGCTGGAACCGGCTCGACAAACGCGCGCAGGACTTCATGCTCGAGCAGATAAAGGCCTACGAGAACAAGATGTGGGCAACGCTCAAGAAAGCGGATGCCGAGGCCGACAACTGCAATACCGGCAAGCAGCCCTGCACCATGGGCAAGCTGGCCGGCATCACGATCGTGCCGGTAAAGCCGGCGGAGGCCGAGACGCACAAGAAGCTGGTGGAGGGCGCGGTGCTCGCCGGCTGGGCGAAGCGCTGCGGCGCCGAATGCGCCGCGGAGTGGAACAACACCGTTGGCAAGGCGCTTGGCCTGCGAGCCCCGACCAACTAGGCCTGCGCGCGGGCCGACGATGGGTCTCGCGCGCCGCGTAACCCGCTTCGGCCTGTGGTTCGGCGGCGCGCTGGTGCTCGCCGCCGCAGTCCTGATCGGCATCGACGTCACCCTGCGCAAGTTCTTCAACGCTTCGATCGGAGGCGCGGATGAGCTGGCGGGCTACGCGCTCGCGCTGGGCACCGCCTGGTCGCTGGGCGCGGCGCTCCTCGAGCGCGCCCACATCCGCATCGACTCGCTGTACGTTCTTTTTCCCCGCTGGCTGCGCCTCGCGCTCGATTTCGCCGGCATCGCGCTGTTGCTTGCATTCTTCGGCCTCATCGCCTGGCACGGCTGGAGCGTGGTCGCGCAGTCCTGGGTGTCCTCCTCGCGCAGCCAATCGGCGCTCTCTACGCCCACCGTCCTCCCGCAGTCGATCTGGCTCGCCGGCCTGGCGGTGTTTCTCGTCATCGGCTTGGCGCTGCTCGTCAACGCCCTGGTCTTGATTGCGCGCGGGGACGCCGCGGGGGCTGCGGGCGCCATCAGCACGCGCTCGGTGATCGAGGAAGTCGAGGACGAGATCCGGGAGCTGAAGGAGGGTTGATGCTCTGGAGCGCGCTTGCGATCCTGATCGGGCTGCTCGCGTTCGCCGTGCCGGTGGCCGCCGGGCTGGGCGTTCTAGGTGTCGTACTTTCCGGTCTTTACTCGAAGCTGCCGCTGACGCTGGCGATCGGCGAAGTCGCCTGGGCAACGTCGAACAATTTCCTTCTCGTCGCCATTCCGTTCTTCGTCCTGCTGGGCGAGATCCTGTTGCGCTCCGGAATGGCCGCGCGCATGTACAACGCGCTCGTACTGTGGGTGCCCTGGCTGCCCGGCGGCCTCATGCACTCCAACATCGCCGCCTGCGCGATGTTCGCGGCGACCTCGGGATCGAGCGTCGCCACGGCCGCCACCATCGGCACGGTGGCGATGGCGGAAATCAAGAAGCACGGTTACTCGGAGCGCCTTTTTCTCGGCACCATCGCCGCGGGCGGAACGCTCGGCATCCTGATTCCGCCATCGATCAATCTGATCGTCTATGGGGTGCTGACCGATTCGTCGATTCCGAAGCTCTATCTCGCGGGAATCATTCCGGGACTCGTGCTGGCGAGCCTGTTCAGCCTGACGGTGCTGCTCATCTGCCTGCTGTGGCCGGAGATGGGCGGCAGGCGCACGAGCACCGACTGGAAATCGCGCATCCGCGCCCTGCCGGACCTGATCCCGCCGCTGGTCATATTCATCGCCGTGATCGGTTCGATCTACGCCGGGCTTGCCACCGCCACCGAGTCGGCCGCCCTCGGCGTGCTCGCCGCCCTCGGCGTCGCCGCCTGGCACCGCAGCCTGAACCTGCGCATGCTGCTGCACGCCTTCGAGGGCACGATGCGCACCACCGCGATGATCATGGCGATCCTGATCGCGGCCTACTTCCTCAACTTCGTCATCAGCTCGATCGGCCTCACTGCGCAGGTGAACAGCGCGATCACGGGGCTCGGCCTCAGCCCGGCCGGGCTGCTGTTCGCGGTGATCGTGTTCTACCTGATCCTCGGCTGCTTCATGGAGACGCTTTCCATGATGGTCGCCACCGTGCCGATCATCGCGCCGATCATGATCAAGGCCGGCTTCGACCCGATCTGGTTCGGCATCCTGATCGTGATTCTGATGGAAACAGCGATGATCACCCCGCCGGTCGGCATCAACCTCTACGTGGTGCAGGGCCTGCGCAAGCGCGGCAAGATCGACGACGTCATCATCGGCTCCGCGCCCTTCGTGGTGACGATGATCCTGATGCTCGCGGTCCTCTCCTACTGGCCCCAGCTCGCGCTGTGGCTGCCGCGCGTCGTCTCGGATTGAGAATTTCTTAAGGAAGTGGCGTTCAATTAACTGCTATCAGGCGGCTGCGAGGCCGTAGCGCCGGCGCAGCAGGTCGGCCAGCATCTTGCCGGCGGTCGAGACCAGGAACACCATGACAATATAGATGCCCGCCGTCACGGTCAGGATCTCGATCGGCTCGTACCAGACGTTCACCAGTTTCATTGCCTGGAACATCAGGTCCTGCACGGTGATGACCGAGATCAAGGTCGAGGATTTCACGATCACAGTGAACTGATTGACGATCGACGGCGAGACGGTCAGGACGGCCTGGGGCATCACGATGCGTTGGAACACAAGGAGCGGCGACATGCCGACCGAGTAGCCGGCCTCGCGATGGCCGCGCGCCACGCCCTCGATGCCCGCGCGGAACGTCTCGGCCAGATAGCCGCTGGATTGCAGGCCGAGCGCGAGCCAGCCGGCGGTGAAGAAGCTGTTCGGCCAGCCGAACAGCTCGGGCCACACATAGGCGATCCACACCAGCTGCACGAAAATCGGCGTGGCGCGGAAGAACTCGATCAGCACGATCGCGGCGAAGCGCAAGGGCGGGAAATACGTCCGGATCAGGCACAAGGTCAGGCCGCCCGTGATCGCTACCGCGAAGGCGATCAGGCAGACCTCGACCGTCACGCCCAGGCCCTGCAGCAGCACGCCCTGCTGGTTCCAGACCAGGCGTTCCCAGTTGCTCATGCGTAGATCTTGTTGCGCCAGCGTTCCGACAGCAGGCGGACGCCCGTCGCGACGAAATAGATCACTGCGAAATAGGTCAGCGCCGCGCCGGTGTAGAGCGGCAAGGGCCGCATTTCGGTCGCGATTACCATCGAAACCTGGTACATCAGGTCCGGCACCGCGATCAGCGACACGATCGTCGTCGCCTTGAACAGCGATACGAACTGGTTGACGGCCTCGGGCAGCATGCGCCGGACGACCTGGGGCAAGATGATGCGGCGCAGGATCAGACGGTCCGCCATGCCGCAGGCGCGCGCGGCTTCGACATGGCCGACGGGAATCGCCTGGATGCCGGCGCGGAACGTCTCGGCGAAGTAGCCGCTGTAGACGAAGCCCAGCGCGATGACCGCCGAGACGAAGGGGTGGATTTCCAGCCGCCGCCCGATCAGCGCGCCAAGCAGCAGCGGCAGCACGAAATGCACCCACACGACCATGATGTAGTCCGGCGCGTTGCGAAACAGCTCGACATGCACGGTGCCGATCCAACGGAACGGCCAGCTTCGGTTGACGCGGAGCAGCGCCGCCGCCAGACCGACTGCCAACGCGACGGTGGCCGAGCAGGCGAACACGTAGACGTTGAACCACAAGCCGGCGAGCAGGACCTGGCGGTATTCCCAGAACGTGCTCAAGTCGACGGACTGCCAGAATGCGTCGGACACGTCGCGCCTAATGCAGGTATTTCGACAGGAACTGGCGGCAGCGCTCGGACTTGGGTGCTCCGAGAACCTGCTCCGGCGGGCCTTCCTCCTCGATCAGGCCGTTATGCAGGAACAGCACGCGGTCGGATACTTCGCGCGCAAAGGCCATCTCGTGCGTCACCACGATCATCGTCGTGCCGTCGCCGGCCAGCTCGCGCATCACCGACAGCACCTCGTCGGTCAGCTCCGGGTCGAGCGACGACGTGGGCTCGTCGAATAGCATCGCCTTGGGCTGTATCGCCAGCGCGCGCGCGATCGCGACGCGCTGTTGCTGCCCGCCGGACAGGCGCGCGGGGTACTCCCTAGCCTTTTCCGACAGATGCACGCGCGCCAGGCATTCCTCGCCCAGCGCCACGGCCTGCTTGCGCGACATGCCGCGCACACGGATCGGCGCCTCGATCACGTTGCCGAGCACGGTCATGTGCGGCCACAGGTTGAACTGCTGGAATACCATGCCCAGCTCGCGTCGCATCAGGTTGACCTCGGACAGCGGGCGCAGCCTGCGCTGACCGCTCGCGTCGCTGCGAAATCCCATCGGCTCGCCGTCGATGAAGATGTCGCCGCTGCTCGGCGTTTCCAGGAAATTGATGCAGCGGAGCAGCGTGCTCTTGCCCGAGCCGCTGGCGCCGATCATGCTGACGACGCTGCCGGTATGCACGTCGAACGACACGCCCTTGAGCACCTCGAGCGCACCGAAGTTCTTGCGCAGATCGACCACGCGGATGGCGGGCATCACGTCCATTACGGGCTCCCCCGCCTGCCAGCCGGCACGGCACTTGTGTGACGCGCCACGGGATGTTAACTTGATCGCGCCTACATGATGCGCCAACCGCGCTCCGATTGGCAACAGCACGATGACACCACCGCCCGCGCGCATCGGCGCGACCCTCGATGAGATCGACACACCGGCGCTGGTGGTCGACTTGGACGCCTTCGAGCGCAATCTGCGCAAGCTGGCGGATTTTGCCCGGAAAGCAGGCGTGCGCCTGCGGCCGCATGCCAAGACTCATAAGTGCCCGGCGATCGCGCTGAAGCAGATCGCGCTAGGCGCGGTCGGGCAGTGCTGCCAAAAGGTTGGCGAGGCCGAGGTGCTGGTGCGTGGCGGCGTCAAGGATATCCTGGTGAGCAACGAAGTCGTGGGATTGCACAAGCTGCGCCGCCTGGCGGCGCTGGCGAAGGACGCGACGGTGGCGCTGTGCTTCGACGCGGCCGAGCAGGTCGAGGCGACGGGGGCGGTGGCGCGCGACTTCGGCGTGCAATTGGGCGCGCTGGTTGAGATCGAGGTCGGCATGCAGCGCTGCGGCGTGCCGCCGGGGGAGCCGGCGCTGGCGTTGGCGCGGCTGATCACGAAGACGCCGGGACTCAAATTCCGCGGCCTGCAGGCCTATCACGGCACGGCCCAGCACCTGCCCAGCGTCGACGAGCGGGAAAAGGCGATCCAGACCGCTGCCGTCGCCGTGAGACAGACGGTCGACCTGTTGCGTCAGAAAGGCGTCGCCTGCGAGCTGGTCACCGGCGCCGGCACGGGCACGCACCAATTCGAGGCGGCCAGCGGCTTGTGGAACGAGCTTCAGGCAGGTTCCTACGTATTCATGGACACGGACTATGCGCGCATCGGCGGCAGCAACGGCAATCGCTTCGCGGAATTCGAGCACAGCCTGTTCGTGCTGGCGACGGTGATGAGCGTGCCGGCGGCCGAGCGCGCGATCGTCGACGCGGGCCTGAAGTCCTACAGCGCCGAGAAGGGCCCACCCTGGGTCCATGGGCTCGCGGACGTGGAAACCGTCGGCGTGTCGGACGAGCACGCCAAGCTGAAGTTGGGCCCCACGGCCAAGCCATTGCGCCGCGGCGACAAGGTGATGCTGATCCCGGGCCATTGCGACCCGACGGTCAACCTGCACGACTGGTATGTCGGAATCCGCGCTGGCAGGGTCGAGGCGCTGTGGCCGATCGCCGCGCGCGGCGCCAGCACCTAAGGTGACGAGGAGTTTCGAGAGCGCAATTAACAAGGGAGAGTGCGACATGAGCAAGCTAGTCAACACGGACAAACGCGATTTCCTGAAAGGCGCAGCGACATTGGGCGCAGCATCGGGCGTGCTCGCTGCGGCAGGCGCGGCCCTGGCGCCGCGCCAGGCCCTGGCGCAGCTTTTGGACAGCGGCGTGCGCGACGACTCGGTCCTGACCAAGATTCGCAAGGAGGGCCTGCTCCGGGTCGGCTATTCCCAGACCGGCCCGTGGTTCTACAAGGATGCCAAGACCGGCGAGCTGCACGGTATCTACAAGGACGTGGTGGACCGCCTGGCCAAGGAAATCGAGATCAAGATCGAATACAAGGAAGTCACCTTTGCCAATGCCACGGTCGGTCTGCGCAAGGGCGACTACGACCTGTACGGTTCGTCCTTGACCTACACCATGGCGCGGGCGCTGACGGTCAACTACATCGGCCCGCTCTATTCCAAGGGCAGCCTGTTGCTGATCCACAAGGACAACGCGCGCAAGTTCAAGACCGCGGCGGACCTCAACGGTCCCGGCGTCACCTTCTCGGTTACCGCGGGCGCAAGCGAGGAAGGACGCATTCCGATGCTTTGGCCGAAGGCGAAAATGATCACCACCACGGGCCAGGTGACCCTGGGCGCCGAACCGGTGCGCGCCAAGAAGGCCGATGCCTGGATGAGCGGTGACAGCGACGTGATCCTGTTCGCCAAGCGTAACAGCCAATGGGCCGCGGTGGTCGAGCCGGAAAAGCCGATCGACAAGCGCCCGAACACCTGGGCGATCCGTTACGGCGACGTGGAATGGAAAGCGTTCCTGGACTTCTGGGGCGCGTTCGTCGTGGTGAACGGCGAGATGGACCGGCTGTTCAGGTTCCACATGGAGAAACTGGGCGCGGCCTAAGGTGATCGTCGACTGCCACGCCCATATCTTCGAGCACTGGCAGGGGGCGTGCGGCCATCCATCGGCCGCGATCCACCTGAAGTACCTGCAGAAGGTCGTGACCCGGCCTGCAGCGCGCGCGTTCCGCGCGCGCGACGGCAAGCAGATCAAGCCGACCATGCTGTTCCGCCCGGGCGACAACACCTGGGCGGGCTTGACCGACGTCGGCTTCCGTGTCGGCCGGTACGGGCAGCTCGCCTTCACCCACGAGGGCGAGGATTACTACGTGCAGTACATGCCCGTCGGAATGCAGGAGATCGCCTGCTCGCCGGATTTCATGATCGCGCAGATGGTCAATGCCGGGGTCGACCATTGCATTCTGCAGGCCGGCGGCGGCTACGGCGCGATGAACGACTACAACGGCTTCGCACAGCGCGCGTATCCCGACCGGTTCACGGGCCTTCTGAACATCGACGAGGCGATGGCCGACCGGCCGGAGCAGCTGGCAGAGGTCGACCGCGCGGTCGCACTAGGGCTCAAGGGCCTCTACTACGCCCACGACATGTCGCGGCACGGCTATGCGCGCAACCTCGATCACCGCGATTTCGCGCCGTTCTGGGACAAGATCGTCGGCTACAAGCTGCCGGTGTTCCTCGAGCTGTCCTCGACGCCGAATTACGACAAGCCCAGCTACATGGACAATCTGCGCGCGCTCGACGCGGTCCTGCAGCGACATCGCAGCCACCGCTTCCTGTTCGTCATGGGGCCGTCGGCCGCGCATTTCGCCCCCAATGGCAGGTGGGAATTTCCGCACGAGGCGCTTGCCGTTTTCAAGCGCGACAATCTGCAGCTCGAGGTGATGTTCCCGATCTCCTGGGGCGGCGTGTGGGACTATCCCTATCCCGAGGCGCAGGCGCTGATCCGCGAAATGCGCGACCTGTTCGGCGCGGCGAAGCTGATCTGGGGCTCGGACATGCCGAACGTGGAGCGGTTCTGCACCTACCGCCAATGCGTCGACTACGTGCGCCGGCACTGCCCGTTCCTCAGCGCCGCGGAGAAGGACCTGATCCTCGGCGGCAACGCGGCCGAGCTGATCGGCTTGAAGCAGCGGGCGGCATCCTCGAACCGCAGCCCAAGCTGATCGCCGTGCCCGCCGCCGCGGGACGGCCATTGCCGAAGTTCCCTATCCGAGCTCGATGACGATGTTGCCGCCGCCGTCTAGTTCCGCGCGCGCGCCGGGCGGAATGACGCAGGTCGCGTCGTACTCCTCGACGATCAGCGGGCCGGCGCGCGGCGTCGAGAGATCAGAGCGGCGCAGGACCGGCGTCTCGAGCCAGCCAATGTCCGCGCCGAAATGGGCCCGCCGCGGCGGCGGCGGCGCGGGCTCGGGCCGGCTCGGGCGCACGCGTTCCGGAACGTTCGTGCCCTCGTGCAATCCCAGACCGACGACCTGGATCGAGACGAGTTCGACCGGCTCGTCGGCGCCGGCGCGGTGGCCGTAGGTCTTCTCATGCTCGCGCCCGAATGCCTCTTCCAGGTGATGCAAATCCATCGGACCGTCGGGCAGGGGCACGGCCAGTTCGTACGTTTGCCCGTGGTAATGCAGGGCAGCCGAGCGGCGGATCTTCGCGTGATCGCCGGTAAAACCCTCCAGCGCGAGCTGATCGAGCGCCTGCCTGGCGAGCGCGTCCCAGGCGCGCCCAATCTCCCGCGGATCGGCGGCGCGCAGCAGGCGCCGGAAGGTGCGCGAATAGTGATGCTCGACATCGGCGTACAGCAGCCCGAAGGAGGAGAACAGGCCTGCGGAAGGCGGCACGACGATGCGCTTCATGCCGAGCGCCGCCGCCATGCCGCAGGCGAATACGGGGCCGTTGCCGCCGAAGGCGAAGAGGGCAAATTCGCGCGGGTCGCGGCCACGCTCGGTGGACACCGCCTTGATGGCGCGGATCATGTTGGAGGCCGCGATGAGATGCGCGCCGTAGGCCGCCTGCTCGAGCCCCATGCCGAGCGGCGCGGCGACCTTGGCAGCAAAGACCTCCTGTGCTTTCGCCGTGTCGAGCTTCAGCGCGCCGCCGACGAGGTATGACGGGTTGAGGTAGCCAAGCAGTAGATTGGCGTCGGTCACGGTGGGCGTGTCGCCGCCTTTGCCGTAGCACACCGGGCCGGGGGAGGCGCCTGCGCTTTGCGGCCCTACCTGCAGCGCGCCGGCCGGGTCGATCCACACCAGAGATCCGCCGCCGGCGCCGACCTCCGCCAGATCGATCGCCGGGACCTTGAGCGTATAGCCGGCGCCGGTGAGTAGCCGCGAGCCGATCACGATACCCGCGCCGACCGAGTACTCGGTGGCGCGCGTCACCTCGCCGTCCTCGACGATCGAGGCTTTCGCCGTGGTGCCGCCCATGTCGAAGGTGATGAGCTTTGGCAGCCCGCGCGCGCGCGCGAGCGCCTGCGCGCCGACTACGCCGCCCGCGGGTCCCGATTCGATGATGTGGACCGGCCGCTCGACGGCCGCCGCGTCGGTCGTCAGGCCCCCGCTCGACTGCATGAGGAGCAGGCGCGCGCGCACGTCCGCTCGATCGAGGCCCTTGCGCAGGGCCTTGAGGTAACTCGAGACGATCGGCGTCACATACGCGTTTACCACCGTGGTCGAGGTGCGCTCGTACTCCTTGATCTCCGGCAGCACCTCGCAGGAGATGGAGCAGGGGAGTGCTGGGGCTTTCTTTTCAATTATTTTTTTCAAAAGCAATTCATGCGCGGGATTCGTAAACGAGTGCAGGAGGCAGACAGCGATCGCCTCCACCTTCTCGGCGAGAAGCTCGTCCACGGCACGTTCGGCGTCGCGCGGATCGAGCGCCCGCTGCACCGCCCCCTGGGCGTCGATGCGCTCGTCGACCACCTGGCGCAGGTAGCGCTCGACCAGCGGCGGCGGCTTGGTCCAGCCGATGTCGTACATGCGCGGCATGCGCAGCGTGCGGATCTCGAGCACGTCGCGAAAGCCCTTGGTGGTGATGAGCCCGGTGCGCGCCCCCTTGTGCTCGAGGATGGCGTTCGAGGCCACCGTGGTGCCATGGCGGATCTCCTCAATCGCCTCGCCTGCGAGACCGGTTTCGGCAAACACCTCGACGAGGCCGTCGACGATCGCCTGCGCGTAGTTTTCGACGCTCGAGGAGATCTTCTTGGTGTGGATCGTGCCCTCGGAGCCCAGCAGCACGATGTCGGTGAAGGTGCCGCCGACGTCGACACCGACGCGGTAGCTCGCCATACCTAGGCGGCGGCGCGCTCTAGCGTCTGCGGATCATGCCACTGCACCTTGGGCACCTCGCGCCAGCCGCGCGCAGCGCGGATCTCTGCGCGCCGCTTCGCCGTCGCCTTGGGATCAATCTGGTTTTCAAAAATAACAACCCCGTAATCAGCGGCCGCCTTCGCGGGCGAGAGCAGCTCGTTGCGCACGTCGCGCAGCACTGCCGCGGGATCGCGCTCGAGCGGGTCGCCCCAGCCGCCGGCGCCGGCGAGGACGTGCCGGAAAACGTTGCCGCGCCGGATGGTCATGGTGAACTTGCTCGGCAGGATCCGGTTTTCGCCCTCGGGATCCAGATAGTTCTCGGAAGGCATGCCGGGGCTGCCGCCGTAAAGGCCGAACGGCCGGTGCGTGCGCCGGTCCGAGCGTACCTGCAGGACGGCTTCGTCTTCGAGGAAGCGATAGTCGCGGCGGAACGGCACGCCGCCGCGATATTTTCCCGCGCCCGCCTTGTCGGGCACGAACTCGTAGGCGAGGAGCTGGATCGGGTGCTCGCACTCGGTCACCTCCACGGAGTGCGAGGCCATGTTGGCGAACATGTGCGAGTTGCCGTCGAGCCCGTCGGCCCAGGGACGCGCGCCCCACGCGCCGCAGGTGAAGTCGACATAGATGAAAGGCTTGCGCCCGGCGTCGTAGCCGCCGATCGAAACGCCCGTGTTGCCGCCGTCGCCGGCGGCCTTGACGCGATCCGGAAGCATCATCGCAAGCGCGCCGAACATGCAGTCGGTCATGCGAAAACCCGTCAACCCGCGCGCCGCGCAGGCGGCGGGCAGCACGCCGTTGCCAACGGTACCCGGCGGGCAGATCACCTCGATGGCGCGGAACACGCCCTCGTTGTTCGGAATGCCCTGCGGCAGCACCGAGCGCACGCCGGTGTAGGACGCGGCTTTGGTAAAGGACAGCGTGTTGTTGATCGCGCCTTTCACCTGCGGCGCGGTCCCCGTCCAGTCGACCACCATGTGGCCGCCCTTCTTGCGGAGGGTCACGAACAGGCGGATCGGCTTTCCGTAATCGACGCCGTCGTCGTCGATCCAGTCCTCGAAACTCCATTCGCCGTCGGGCAGATCCGCGAGCGCGGCGCGGGTCAGCCGCTCGGCATAGTCGATCGTCTCGCGCATATAGAGCTTGAGCTGCGCGGTCCCGTACTTCGCCACCAGCCCGGCGAACTGCTTCTCGGCGATATGGCAGGCGGCGAGCTGCGCGCGCAGGTCGCCGAATACCATGACCGGGAGGCGCACATTGCGCTCGATGAAGGTCATGAGCGTCTTGTTGAGAACACCTGCCTCGTACATTTTCAGCGGTGCGATGCGCAGGCCCTCGGCGTAGATCTCGGTCGAGTCCGAGGCGTTCGAGCCTGCGACCCGGCCGCCGACGTCGGTGTGGTGGCACACGGTGCAGGCGAAGGCGAGGCGCTCGCCTTCGTGGTACAGCGGCTTGAAGACGAAGATGTCCGGCAGGTGCATGCCGCCGTCGAACGGGTCGTTCATGATGAAGACGTCGCCCGGGCGCATGTCGTCGCGGTAATGGCGCATGATCGAGGCCATCGCGGTGGGCACCGAGCCGAGGTGCCCGGGGAGCGTCAGCCCCTGCGCGACGAGCTTGCCCTCGGCATCGGCGAAGCCGGTCGAGAAATCCATGTTGTCCTTGAGCACGCCGGAATAGGTCGTGCGGACCACGGTGAGCGCCATCTCATCGGCGATCGAGAAAATGGCGTTCTTGAAAAGCTCCAGGGCGATCGGATCCATGCCTTATTATATTTGACCTTTCCCATGAAACCGGACGTCTACGCCTCTCTTGGAGTGAAGCGCCGCATCAATGCGGCTGGCACGCTCACCCGGCTGGGCGGCGCGCTCATGGACGAGGAGGTCATCGCCGCGATGGCGGCTGCCGCGCGCGCTTCAGTCGATATCGCCGAGCTGCAGGAGGCGGCGAGCGGTACGATTTCCCGCCTTACCGGCGCGCAGGCAGGGATCGTGACCACCGGCGCCGCTGCCGCGCCCACGCTCGCCGCCGCGGCAGCCATGACGCGCTGGGACATCGCGAAAATGGCTGCGCTGCCGCAGGCCGAGGGTTTTGCCAACGAAATCCTGCTGCCGCGCATCCATCACACCGGCTACGCGCATGCGCTGCGCGCCTCGGGCGCGCGCATCGTCGACCTCGGCCACAACGACCGTGGCACCGGCGCCGGAGTGCGCGGCCTCGAGCCCTGGGAAATCGAGGCGGCGATCACGCCCCGCACCGCCGCATTTGCTTTCTCTGTAAATCCGGGAAACGCTGCTGATCTCGCCACGGTGGTTTCGGTTTGTAACCCCAAGAATATTCCCGTCATCGTCGACGCGGCGGCGCAACTGCCGCCCAAATTCAATCTGCGGCGTTTTTTCGAGCTGGGCGCCGACCTGGTCGCCTTTTCCGGCGGCAAGGCGATCGGCGGGCCGCAGGCCTCGGGCATTCTCGCGGGGCGACGCGATCTGGTCGGCGCGGCGCTGGTGCAGCAACTCGACATGGACGTGTCGCCGGAGACCTGGGCGCCTCCCGATCTGATTGATCTGAAGGAAATGAAAGGTATTCCGCACCACGGCTTGGGCCGCGGCTTCAAGGCGGGCAAGGAGGAGATCGTCGGTCTGCTGGTCGCGCTCGAACGCTTCGCCGCCGCTGACGACGCCGCCTCGAACGCGGCGCTCGAGGCGCGGCTCGAGCAGATCGCGCGCCGGCTGGGCGATGTACCGACACGAATCGCCTCTGCACGCGAGACCGGTCGTGTGCCGCAACTGCATCTTACGGTTGAAAACCCCGTCGCCTTGAGTCGTTGTCTTCAGGCCGGAGATCCGCCGGTGCATCTCTCGGAGCGCTTCGCCGCCCAGGGCGTTCTGATCGTCGACGCACAGGCGCTGCGGCCCGAAGACGATGGCGCGCTCGCCGACGCGCTGCGAAAGGCGCTCAATGTCTGAAAAAAATCGTTCGAACCCGCGCATCGCCTACGAAATGTCGAGCGCGCGCGCGAAACTGCAGCCGCCCGGCGGCAAGCCGCTGATCGTGCATGTGGTGGTGAACATCGAGTACTGGCAGTTCGACCAGCCGATGCCGCGCACCATTGTCGTGCCGCCGCATGGCCGCTCGCATATTCCAGACATCGCGAATTTCAGCTGGTCCGAATACGGCAACCGCGCCGGCATGCCGCGCCTGCTGAAGGCGCTGGGCGAGAGGAAGCTCCAGGCCAGCGCGAGCATCAACGCGAGCGTCCTGGAGGTGTATCCGGATCTGGCGCGTGCGGTGCGCGATGCGGGCTGGGAGTTCGTCGGCCACGGCATCCACCAACGCTCGCTGGGCACGGAGAGCGATGAGCGGGGGCTGATTCAAGGCTCGCTGGGCATGCTCGAAGCCTTCACCGGCAAGCGGCCGCGCGGCTGGATGAGCCCGGGCTGGTCGGAAACCTTCGACACGCCGGACCTGCTCAAGGAAGCGGGCATCGAATACGTCTACCAGTGGGTGATCGACGACCTGCCGGCCTGGCTGGAGACCAAGCACGGCCGCTTGATCTCGCTGCCCTACGGCCTGGAGCTGAACGACAGTGTGGTCTATGCCATCGAGAAGCATTCCTCTGCGGAGATGAAGCTGCGCGTCGAGCAGACGGTGCGGACCTTCGAGCGCGAGATCGCGCGCGAGCGCCAGCCTCGGGTGCTGACGCTGCCGCTGCATCCCCACCTGACCGGCGTGCCGCACCGCATCGGTTATTTCTGCGACATCCTCGATATGCTGCTTGCCCGCGGCGACACCGTGTTCATGGTCGGCCGCCAGATCGCCGACTGGTACCTCGGCGAATGCAAGCGGCTCGGCACCGCGTGATGATTTTGCGAAAGGACGACAGATGTCGGTGATTCTTGGCAGCGGCGAGCATCGCTATCGCGTGGTGGAGGACTGGGCCAAGCTGCCCGAGGGCTGGGAGTTCAAGGACGCCGCGGCGGTGGCCTGCGACTCGAAGGACCGCGTCTACGTCTTCAACCGCGGCGAGCACCCGATGATCGTGTTCGACCGCGACGGCAACTTCCTCAAATCCTGGGGCGAGGGCAGCTATCCGCGCGCGCACGGGCTGCACATCGACGCCAACGACATCCTGTACCTGACGGACGACGCCGGCCACGTGGTGCGCAAGTGCACCACCGAGGGCAAGGTGCTGCTGGAGCTGGGCGTTCCGGGCAAGCCCTCGCCGTACATGAGCGGCCTGCCGTTCCACCGCTGCACGCATACCGCGCTCTCGCCCAAGGGCGAGATCTACGTCAGCGACGGCTACGGCAACGCCCGGGTGCACAAGTATTCGCCGGACGGAAAGCTGCTCCTGTCCTGGGGCGAGCCGGGCACCGATCCGGGCCAATTCAACATCGCGCACAACATCGTCACCGACGCCGAGGGCTGGGTCTACGTCGCCGACCGCGAGAATCACCGTGTGCAGGTGTTCGACGGCAACGGCAATTACGAGACGCAGTGGGTCAACATGTCGCGGCCCTGCGGCCTCTACTGCTGCCGGGGCGCGCAGCTGAAATTCATCATCGGCGAACTCGGTCCCGGCATGCCGGTGAACCGCAACATGCCCAACATCGGGCCGCGCCTGTCGATCGTGGACGGCAAAGGCAAGACGCTCGCCCGCCTGGGCGGTGAGGCGGGTCCGGGACTGGAGACCGGCAAGTTCATCGCGCCGCACGGGCTGGCGGTAGATTCGCGCGGCGACATCTACGTCGGCGAAGTCAGCTACACGGAGTTTCCGAAGGTCTTTCCTGACACCAAGATTCCGTGGCGCATGCGCTCGCTGCAAAAGCTGGAGAAGGTGGGCTAGCGCCCCTTCCAGACCGGCTTGCGCTTCTGCGCAAATGCAAGCGGACCCTCGATGGTGTCCTCGCTGCGTGACATCGCGGCGTAGGCCGGATAGTTCATGTTGTTCATCGCCGTGGCGAGGTCCGGCACGTCGAGGGAGCGCATCACGGCCTGCTTGGTCGCGCGCACGCTCATCGGCGAGCACTCCAGGATCATGCCTGCCCAGCGGCGCGCTTCTTCCATCAGTTTCGCGTGCGGCACGACGGCGGTGACGAAACCGAGCCGCATGCCTTCCTCGGCGCCGACGCGCCGGCCGGTGAGCATCATGCCCATGGCCTGCTTGAGCGGCACTGTGCGCGGCAAGCGCTGCAGTCCGCTCGCGCCGGCCGCCAGCCCGACGCGCGGTTCGGGCAGCGCGAACAAGGCTTGATCGGAGGCGATGATCAAGTCGCAGGCGAGCGCGATCTCGAAGCCGCCGCCCATCGCCACGCCGTTCACCGCCGCGATCACCGGCTTGTCGAGATCGAAGCGCGCGGTGAGCCCGCCGAAGCCCTTCGGCGGATGCACTGGGCGCTCGCCGGTGCGCGCGCGCATTTCGGCGTGGTACTTCAAATCGTTGCCGGTGCAGAACGCCTTGTCTCCCGCGCCGGTGATGATCGCCACCCACAGGTCGGGGTCCGCGGCTAAGCGGTCGAACTCCGCGGCGAGCTCCTCATTGGCCATCGGGTGGCAGGCGTTGTAGACCTCGGGCCGGTTGATGGTGACCACGAGTAGGTGCCCATCGCGTTCGGTGCGGCTGTATTGCCCCATGAAATCTTCCTCCTTTGCCGGCGCAGCATAGCGCGCCTGCATTACGATATACGATGCCTGCCTATTTCATGGTGCGCGCCAACGTCCTGGATGCGGCCGTAAAGGACGACTTTGACCGCTGGTACCGGGACGAGCACCTGCCGGATGCGCTAAAGAGTTTCAATGCGCGGCGCGCGTGGCGCGGCTGGAGCGCGGTGGATGCGGGCGTGCACCACGCTTTCTACGAATTCGACGACCTGGCCCGTGCCCAGGCCATTCAGGGCTCGGAGGCGCTCAAGCGCTTGATAGCGGAGTTCGATCGCGTTTGGGGCGACAAGGTGACGCGCAGCCGAGATTTTGTTGAGGTCATCCAGACCCTCGGCACCTGAAGCGGCTTGAAGACGGATCAGGACAGCTCTTGCCGCACGATCGCGGAGCCGTCGGCGAGCGCTTTCAGCTTGCCGAAGGCAACTTCGCGCGACAGGTACTTCATGCCGCAGTCCGGCGCCGGGATCAGGTTTCCGGGCGCGAGGTATTTGAGG
>SHVN01000085.1 GCA_009694215.1 Xanthobacteraceae bacterium | reverse complement strand
GCTGATCGGATCGTACTTCACCAATGTCGATGGGCTGCCCTATCCGAAGGTGTGGGTGACGCCGCGCGACATGGCCCAGATCGCGCGCCATACCATTCTCAACTATCCCGACTATTACAAATGGTTCGGCGAGCGCGAGTTCACCTTGAACAAGATCCGCCAGCAGAACCGCAATCCGCTGCTTGGCCTCGTCGATGGCACCGACGGCATGAAGACCGGTTTCACCAACGAGGCCTGCTACAATCTTGTCGGCTCGGCGGTGCAGCACGGCGGCCGGCTAATCGTCGTGGTGACCGGATTGAAGAATGCCAAGGACCGTGCCGACGACGCCAAGAAGCTCGTGGACTACGGCTTCAAGAACTTCGACTCCCGGATTCTGTTCGCCGAGGGCCAGACGGTGGCCGAGGCCAAGGCTTATGGCGGTGCGCAGGGCCGGGTCGCCGTGGCCGCCAAGGGGCCGGTCCGGGCGCCGGTGCGGCAGGGCCAGGACATCGGCAGCCTGCAGGTCTGGCGCGGCGACGCCAACGTGCTCGATGTTCCGGTGCAGGCGTCCGGAAACGTCGCCACGGGCTCGGTTCCGCAACGCGCCTTCGATGCCGCGTCGGAACTTGTGATCAACCTGTTTCGCTCCGCCGCCAAACGGATATAAGTCGCGGGGCCGCCGGCGAGCCTGAAACGGGCGGGGCCGAAAGCAGCCAGACAGGCAGCGAACAGCTGACAGATGCGCGGACGCTTCATCACATTCGAGGGCGGCGAGGGCACCGGCAAGTCGACCCATGCGGCGATGCTGGGCGTGCGGTTGCGCGCGTTCGGCATCCGCGTCCAGCTCACGCGCGAGCCGGGCGGATCGCCGGGCGCCGAGATCATGCGCTATATCCTGCTGTCGGGCGCCGCGCGCCCGCTCGGGGGAGACGCCGAGGCGGTGTTGTTCGCGGCCGCGCGTGACGATCACCTCACCACCCTGATCCGGCCCGCGCTGGAGCGCGGCACCTGGGTGGTGTGCGACCGCTTTGCGGACTCCACCCGCATCTACCAGGGCGTCGCGGGCAACGTCGATTCGATGGCGATCCGGGCGATGGAGCGCATCATTGTCGGCGACACCAAGCCCGATCTCACCTTCATTCTCGACGTGCCTGCCAAGGAGGGCATGCGCCGCGCCGACCAGCGCCGCGGCGAGAGCGGCGCCGACCGATTCGAGGGCGAGGCGCTGGCGTTCCATGAAAGGCTGCGCGACGGATTCCTCACACTCGCGGCGAACGAGCCCAACCGCTGCATGCTGATTGACGCCACTTCGCCGAAGGAGAAGGTCTCCGAGCAGATCTGGCGGCTGGTGCTCAAGAAGCTCGAACCCGCAACCGCGCCGATCCAGTTCGAGGAAGAAACAGTATAGCGCATGACTCTGACGAGGCCGGGTTGACTCCGAACGCCGAAGCCGAAGAAAACGCGATCCTGCGTCCGCGCCTGACGCAGGAGCTTTTTGGCCATGCCGAGGCCGAACAGACGCTGCTCAACGCCTATCGCGGCGGGCGCATTCCGCACGCCTGGCTGATCTGTGGCGAGAGCGGCATCGGCAAGGCGACGCTCGCCTACCGCATGGCGCGCTTCGTGCTGGCCTATCCCGATCCGGCCATGCCGGCCGTGCAGAAGGCGAAATCGCTCGCCGTCCCGCCGGACAATCCGGTGGCGCGGCGCATCGTTGGGCAGGCGCACAGCGATCTGCTGGTGCTGCGCCGCGTCATCAACGAAAAGACCGGCAAGCTGTTCACAGTGACGCGCGTCGAGGACGTCCGGCGCAGCGTGCCATTCTTCGGCTCGACCGCGGGCGAAGGCGGCTGGCGGGTGGCGATCGTCGATCCCCTGGAAGACCTGAACCGGGCGGGCAAGAACGCGCTGCTCAAGGTGCTGGAGGAGCCGCCGCCGCGCGCGCTGCTGCTCCTCGTCAGCCATGCGCCCGGCCGCGTGCTGCCGACCATCCGTTCGCGCTGCCGGACCCTGATCCTGCGCCCGCTCGCCGCCGCGGACGTCGCACGCGCCATGACCGCCGCGGCGGGCGAGGGCGCCAGCGCGGACGACATTCGCGCCGCGGCGGACGCAGCCGACGGCTCGGCCGGGCGCGCGCTGATGCTTCTCGAAGGCGACGCGCTCGAACTGCGCCAGCAGGTGAACGGGCTGCTCGACCGCCTGCCGGCGCTCGATCCGCGCGCCTTGCACGCGCTCGGCGAGGAGATCGCGGGGACGCAGGCCGAAACGCTCGCGGCCTTCATGGATGCCGTCAACGCCTGGCTCAGCGGGCTCCTCCGCAGCGGGCCGCAGGAGCGAGCACGGCTCGCGCGCGTCGCCGAAGTATGGGCCAGCGTGAACCGTGCGATGCGCGAGGCCGAGGCCTACAATCTCGATCGCAAGCCGCTGGTGTTTTCCGTGTTCGGCCAATTGGCCGAGGCCGCGCAGGCCTAGCGCGCGATCCCGCGCTTGCCGATCTGGCGGCCGGTTGATACCAACGGGGCCACATGCCTGAACAGCCCCGTTATTATATCACCACCGCGATCTCCTATCCGAACGGCCCCCCGCATATCGGGCATGCCTATGAGGTAATTGCCACCGATTCCATCGCCCGCTTCATGCGGCTCGACGCCTATGACGTGTTCTTTCTCACCGGCACCGACGAGCACGGCCAGAAAATTCAGCAGACCGCGACCCGCGAGGGCATTTCCGCGCGCGAACTGGTGGATCGAAACGTGCCGCAGTTCCGCGCCATGGTCGAGCGGATGAATTGCTCAAACGACGATTTCATCCGCACCACCGAGGAGCGCCATCACCGCTCCTCCACCGCGATCTGGGAGCTGATGGAGAAGAACGGCGACATCTATCCGGACAAATACGCCGGCTGGTACTCGGTGCGCGACGAGGCCTATTACGCCGAGGACGAGACGCATCTGAACGAGCACAAGGTGCGCCTCTCCTCCAAGACCGGAACGCCGGTCGAGTGGGTGGAGGAGGAGAGCTATTTCTTCAAGCTCTCTGCGTACCAGCAGAAGCTTTTGGACCTCTACGCGAAGATTCCAGACTACGTGCTGCCGCGCGAGCGGCTGAATGAAGTCGCTAGCTTCGTGAAGGGCGGCCTGCATGACCTCTCGATCTCGCGCACCACCTTCGACTGGGGCATCCGCGTGCCCGGCAACGACAAGCACATCATGTATGTGTGGGTCGATGCGCTGACCAACTACATCACCGCGGCGGGCTTTCCCGACATCAACAGCGCGAAATTCAAGCGCTACTGGCCAGCCGACCTGCATGTGATCGGCAAGGACATCGTGCGCTTCCACGCGGTCTATTGGCCGGCGTTCCTGATGTCCGCGGGCATCGAGGTGCCGCGCCGCATCTTCTCGCACGGCTTCTTGTTCAACCGTGGCGAGAAGATGTCGAAATCGGTCGGCAACGTGGTCGATCCGTTCACGATGACCGACACCTATGGCGTCGATCAGTTCCGCTATTTCTTCCTGCGCGAGGTGCCGTTCGGCCAGGACGGCAACTACAGCCACGAGGCGATCGTCAATCGCATCAACGCCGACCTTGCCAACGATCTCGGCAATCTGGCGCAGCGCTCGCTGACCATGATCAACAAGCAGCTCGGCGGCGTGCTGCCGAAGCCCCGCGCGTTCAGCGACAACGACAAGGCCATCCTGGCCGCGGCCGACGACATGATCGGCGCAGCCCGCGAGCACATGAAGACTCAGCAGCTTCACCAGATTCTCAACACGGTCTGGGCGGTGGTAGCCGACGCCAACCGCTATTTCGCGGGCGAAGCGCCCTGGGCCTTGGCCAAGACCGATCCGGCCAAGCAGGGCACGGTGCTCTATGTGACCGCCGAGGTGCTCCGGCAGGTTGGCATTCTGTGCCAGCCGTTCATGCCGGCGTCGGCGGGCAAGCTGCTCGACCTGCTCGGAGTTCCGCAAGGCGAGCGTCAATTCGAGAGGCTCGGCAGCGCCGACAAGCGCATCACCCCGGGCACCGCGCTGCCCGCGCCCGCGCCGGTGTTTCCGCGCTATGTCGAGCCGCAAGCCGTGAAGGCTTGACCGCCATGCTTGTCGACAGCCACTGCCATCTCGATTTCCCCGACTTCAAGGATGAGCTTGAGGGCGTCGTGGCGCGCGCCAGAGCGGCCGGCATCGGCCGCATGGTGACGATCTCCACGCGGGTGCGGCGGCAGCCCGACCTGCTGGCGATCGCCGATCGCTTCCCGGACGTCTTCTGCTCGGTCGGCACGCACCCGCACCACGCCCACGAGGAACTCGACATTGGCACGGCCGATCTGGTCGAACGCACGAGGCATCCCAAGGTCGTGGCGATCGGGGAGGCCGGGCTTGACTACCACTACGACAACTCGCCGCGCGACGCGCAGGAGCAGGGCTTCCGCGCCCATATCGCGGCGGCGCGCGAGACCGGTCTCCCGCTGGTGATCCATGCACGGGAGGCCGACGACGACGTGGCAAATATCCTGCGGGAGGAAACCAGGAAGGGACCCTTCCCGGCGGTGCTGCATTGTTTCACCGGCGGCCGGGGCCTTGCCTTCACCGGCATCGAACTGGGGCTCTACGTGTCGTTCACCGGCATCCTGACGTTCAAGAACTCCAGCGCGCTTCGCGCCATCGCCGCCGACCTGCCAGCCGACCGCATTCTGGTTGAGACCGACGCACCCTATCTCGCGCCCGGAAACTTCCGTGGCAAGCGCTGCGAGCCGGCCTATGTGGCCGAGACCGCCATGGTGCTGGCGGAGACGCGCGGGGTCTCGCCCAACGAGATCGCCCGCCAGACCAGCGAAAACTTCTTTCGCCTGTTCAGCAAGGTGCCGCGGCCCGCGGTGGCGGCATGACGTTTTGCTTCACCATCCTCGGCTGCGGCTCATCCATGGGCGTGCCGCGGCCGGCGCTGGGCTGGGGCGCCTGCGACCCCAACAACCCAAAAAATCGCCGCCGCCGGACCTCGCTTCTGGTCGAGCGGCGGGGCCCGAAAGGCGCCACCCGGGTGCTGGTGGACACCTCGCCGGACCTGCGCGAGCAACTCCTCGACGCCAACGTCGAGTGGCTTGACGGGGTGCTGATGACCCACGAGCACGCCGACCACTGCCACGGTATCGACGACCTCCGCGGGCTGTTCGTCCGCAAGCGGCGGCGGCTGGATATGTACCTCAGCGAGGAAAACGCCCGGGTTCTCCACCAGCGGTTCGGCTACTGCTTCGAGACGCCGCCCGGGAGCGAATATCCGCCGATCGTGACCGAGCACCGGCTGGCGCCGGGCCGGGCGGTGACCATCGACGGGGAAGGGGGTCCGATCACGGCCCTCCCCATCCTGCAGCAGCACGGCGACATCCCCTCGCTGGGGTTCCGATTCGGCTCCTTCGCCTATTCCTGCGATCTCAGCGGCATGCCGCCGGAGAGCGTTGCAGCGCTAACCGGCCTCGATGTCTGGGTGGTGGACGCGCTTCGCTATACCCCGCATCCGAGCCACTTCAACCTGGCCGATGCCCTGGCCTGGATCGGGCGGCTCGCGCCCCGCCGGGCAATCCTGACCAACCTGCACGCCGACCTCGACTACGAGACGCTTCGCAAGGAGCTGCCACCGCATGTCGAGCCGGCCTACGACGGCATCGCGGTGGATCTGGCAGAGGCGGGCGAGCTCTTGAAGTAAACTCTTAGAAGTCTAGGCAAGTGCATTTCGATATTGAAGATTTTGCATTTGTGCAAGGCAGAAGCGGGCCATAATCAAATTGCTGAATGATTTAGGAACTTCAGGGGATTAGAAGCCCAAGTTCATATCGGCCACCCCGATCTCATCCGGCGCGCGGCGGCGATCGGCATCTCCTGGCCGGTACCGGACGAGCTCGACGATGCGGCGCTGGAGCGCAAGCTGTTCGCGCCGGCGGGCTATAACCCGCCGCAGTCGAAGCCGCTGCCGGACTGGGCCCATATCCATGCCGAGCTGCGCCGCCGCAGCGTAATGCTGGCGCCGCTGTTGCAGGACTACGCGGCCAACATAATATTCCATAATATGTCTTATGCGAATTAGATGTTTAGCCCGACTCCGCGAAATGCATAGCCGGCACGCGGAACGGAAAGTTCCTTTCCCCGTTGTCGGGCCGACGGTCCGGCATCGCGGACCTTTCCTGCCCACGCCGACAAACCCGAGGTGACCCCGTGAGCAACAACAAGGTGACGAAGCTCAAGACGCGCTCCAAGTCCGCAGCAGCCCTGGATACCCCGACCGATCTCGACGCCGCCGCCGTGCAGGCGATCTCCGAGGCGCTCAACGGGATTCCCGCCGACAGCTATACCCTCTACCTCAAAACCAAGAAATGCCATTGGCATGTCAGCGGGCCGCACTTCCGCGACTACCACCTGTTGTTCGATGAGCAGGCGGCCGACATCCTGGGCGCCACCGACGTCATGGCCGAGCGGGTCCGCAAGATCGGGGGCACCACGCTCCGCTCGATCGGCCAGATCGCCAAGCTGCAGACCGTCATCGAGGACAACGACGCGGAGTTCGTGCCGCCGGCGGACATGCTGCGCGAGCTGATGAACGACAACAAGAAGGTGGCCAAGGCGCTCCGCGACGCCCATTAGGCTGCCGACGAGCACGAGGATGCCGCGACCGCGAGCCTAATCGAGAACTAGCTCGACCAGACCGAGAAGCGGACCTGGTTCCTGTTCGAGGCCGCGCGCGGCGCCAGCAACAACGGCCATTAGGACCTGCGTTAACGTTTGGGCGCGCCCCATTCCTGTGGGGCGCGCTTTGCCTTTGTCGCTGCCACCAAACGGGGCTGTTAGGCTTCGGGGCATGAAACCCTCCCGCGACATCGCCCGGCTCCTGGAGATCATGGCGGCGCTGCGCACCCCCGGGACCGGATGTCCCTGGGACCTGGAGCAGAGCTTTTCGACCATCGCGCCCTACACGCTGGAGGAGGCCTACGAGGTGGCGGACGCCATCGCGCGGGGCGACCTGGCCGATCTCCGCGACGAGTTGGGCGACCTCCTGCTCCAGGTCGTATTCCACGCCCGCATGGCGCAGGAGCAAGGGGCCTTCGACTTCGGCGGCGTGGTCGAGGCCATCACCGAAAAGCTGATCCGCCGCCATCCGCATGTGTTCGGCGATGCGCGGAACCTTTCGCCCAAGCAGGTCGAGGGCCTCTGGGACCGCATCAAGGCTGAGGAAAAGGCCGAGCGCGCGGTCCGCGACGGACGGGCGGGAGAGGAGACGGGTGCACTGGCCGGCGTGCCGGTGGCGATGACCGCCCTCACCCGCGCCCTGAAGCTTCAGGACAAGGCCGGCAAGGTCGGCTTCGACTGGAACGATCCGCTGGCGGTGCTGTCGAAAATCCGCGAGGAATGCGACGAGATCGAAGTCGAGATCGTCTCCGGCGACCGCGCGAAGGCTGCGGCGGAAGCCGGCGATCTGCTGTTTGCGGTGGTCAATCTCGCCCGGCACCTCGATGCCGATCCTGAGGCTGCGCTGCGCGCGGCCAACCAGAAATTCATGCGGCGCTTTTCCTCGATCGAGCGCGCGCTGGCCGCGCAGGGCAAGCGGCCGCAGGATGCGACACTGGCCGAGATGGACTCGCTGTGGGACGAGGCCAAGGCGGAGGAGAAGAAAGCGCCCCCGGGCTGACCTACGACGGCGAAAGCTCCACGAACTTCGCCCGCACCACCGCGGCCTTCGCCGGATCGACCCGCACCGTCATGGCCATCTGGCCGTCCTCGCCGAGCGACTTCTCCATCACCTCGGTGTTGCGGTGCAGCCAACTCATCCCGGCTCCATCCGCTGGATCGACGACGAGATCGAGCACGATGCGGCTCAGGGCAAGCCGCGCCTGAATCGCCCGCACCAGCGCGTCGGCGCCCTCCCCGGTAATCGCCGACACCAACACCGGGCGCTGCGCGGCGGGCCGCCGCTCAGCCAGGTTTTCCAGCCGGGTGCGACCGTCGGCATCGAGCCGATCGATCTTGTTCCACACCTCGATGAGCCGCTGTTCCTCGTTCGGATCGATGCCGAGTGCACCCAAGACCTCCTCGACGTCGTGCGACTGTGCCTCGGTGTCCTCGTGTGAGACATCGCGCACATGCAGGATCACGTCGGCCTCGATCACCTCCTCCAGCGTGGCGCGGAAGGCTGCCACCAGCATGGTCGGCAGGTCAGAGATGAACCCCACGGTGTCGGACAGGATGATCTTCAGGCCGGCCGACAACTGCACCGCGCGCAAGGTCGGATCGAGCGTTGCGAACAGCATGTCGGCTTCCAGCACGCTCGCCTTCGTCAGGCGGTTGAACAGCGTCGATTTTCCGGCGTTGGTGTAGCCGACCAGCGCCGCGATCGGGTACGGCACCCGCGCACGGCTATCGCGGTGGAGCTTGCGGCGCTTCTTGACCTTCTCAAGCTCGACCTCGATGCGCGCCATGCGCTCCTCGATCAGGCGGCGGTCGATTTCGAGCTGGCTTTCGCCCGGCCCGCCGAGGAAGCCGAAGCCCCCGCGCTGGCGCTCCAGATGTGTCCAGCTTTTCACCAGGCGGCTGCGCTGATAGGTCAGATGCGCGAACTCGACCTGGAGCGAGCCCTCCTTGGTGTGGGCGCGGCGTCCGAAGATCTCAAGGATCAACCCGGTGCGGTCGAGCACCTTCGCGTTCCATGCCTTCTCCAAATTACGCTGCTGCACCGGCGAGAGCGCGCAATCGGCGATCACGACGCCGGCCTCGAGGCTTTTCACCAGGCCAGCGATCTCGTCGACCTTGCCAGTGCCCATGTAGGTTGCGGGCCGGACCTGATTGATCGGCACAATTCCCGAGGAAACAACGTCGAGATCGATGGCACGGGCGAGGCCCACCGCCTCCTCCAGCCGCGAGGCCGGAGCGCGCTCGTTTTGTGGCGTGTGTTGCGCTGTAGCGCGGACCGGAATGCGCCGCCGGTAAGGACCGATGACGATGGCGCGGCCGCTGCCCGAGCGCGTGGGGCTCAGGCCGTCCGAACGTGTGTCCCGGCTTCGTGGCTCCAACTAGGATTTATCTCCGGCGGAGGGCTCTTCACCAGCCTCGAACAGCTGGATCGGATGACCCGGCATGATCGTAGAGATGGCGTGCTTGTAGACCAATTGCGAGTGGCCATCCCGCCGCAGCAAGACGCAGAAATTGTCGAACCAGGTCACGACCCCCTGCAGTTTCACGCCGTTGACCAGAAAAATAGTCAGCGGAATTTTGCTTTTTCGAACGTGATTGAGAAAGGTGTCCTGAAGGTTTTGTGCTCGTTCGGCTGCCATTGCCGTTGTTTCCATTATTTATTGCCCGCGGACCCCACCGCGAGACCGTTATTTCTCAAGTCATCGGGCCATGTGATCATGGGCCATTCGACTTGGGGCATGGGTATTAGAGGGCACGCCTCTTTTAGGTGCAAGCCAAGTTCGCGGCGCGATTGCACAAAATCGTGTGTTTTTGAGCGGTAGCTTTTGCGCCAAAGTTTTGTGGTGTCAGGATATTTCGGCGTAGCGATGGAAGTCTCGCCGCAGTGCCGAGGCGACCAGTCCGGGTGCGCCGTTGCCGACCGGACGGCCATCGATCTTCACCACGGGAAGCACGATCTGGCTTGCCGATGTGATGAAGGCCTCCCGCGCGGCATGCGCCTCCTCCAGCGTAAAGGCGCGTTCTTCAAGCTTGAGCCCCTGTGCCGCGAGCGCGTCGAGTACGACCTTGCGCGTTATGCCCTTGAGGATGCCGTGGTCGGCCTGGCGGGTGACCACCTTGCCGTCGCGCGTCACGATCCAGGCATTCGACGACGAGCCCTCGGTGACGCGGCCGTCCCGGTCCACGAACCAGGCTTCGCTGGCGCCCTGTTCGCGCGCGGTCTGCTTGGCCAGCACATTGGGCAGGAGCGACACCGACTTGATGTCGACCCGCTCCCAGCGATTTTCCGGCACCGAGATGACGGCGACGCCGTTCTCCGCGATTTTTTCAGCATTGACGAGATCGAGATTGCGTGCGGTGACGACGATGCTCGGTGTGATGCCCGCCGGCGGGAAGGCGTGGTCGCGGCGGGACACGCCGCGGGTGATCTGCAGATAAACGATGCCCCAGCGCACGCGGTTCCTTCGGACGACCTCGTGCAGCACGACGCTGAGCGCGGCGGGCGACATCGGCACGGCGATGCGAAGCTCCGAGAGCGAGAACTTGAGCCGCGCCATGTGCCGGCGCTCGTCGACCAGGCGGCCTCCCCTCACCTCGCAGACTTCGTAGACACCGTCGGCGAATTGGTAGCCGCGGTCCTCGACGTTGACGCTGGCCGCGGCGAGCGGGAGATAGCGGCCGTTGACGTAAGCGATCCGCGACATCGAGGCCCCTTTGGGGAACTAGCCGATACCCAGCGCCTTGAGCTTGCGGTGCAGCGCCGAGCGCTCCATGCCAACGAACTCGGCGGTGCGCGAGATGTTGCCGCCAAAGCGCTTGATCTGGGCGAGCAGGTATTCCCGCTCAAACAGTTCGCGAGCTTCCCGCAACGGCAGGCCCATCAGTTGCTCGCCGCCGTTGCCGTTGGGCATGGCCGGCACCATGGAGCCGACGTCCTGTGGCAGCATGCTGGCGCTGATCACGGCGTCGGCGTCGCCGCCGGCGAGGATCATCAGGCGCTCGACGTTGTTGCGAAGCTGGCGGACATTGCCCGGCCAGTCGTGCGATTGCAGGACGGCCATGGCGTCGCCGCCGATCGGGCGCTGCGGCAGCCCGGTTGATTGCGAAATCTGCTCCATGAAATAGGTGACAAGGTCGGGAATATCCTCGCGCCGCTCGGCAAGTGGCGGCACCCGGATCGGCACCACCGAGAGCCGGTGATAGAGATCCTCGCGGAAGCGGCCGGCGGCGATCTCCGCCTCGATGTTGCGGCTGGTGGAAGACACGATGCGCACGTCGACGGCGACCTTGGTCGATCCGCCGACCCGCTGGAAGGTCTGATCGACCAGCACGCGCAGAATCTTGTTCTGGGTTTCGCGCGGCATGTCGGCAATCTCGTCGATGAACAGCGTGCCGCCGTGGGCCTCCTCCAGCGCGCCGACCTTGCGCTGCTGCGTGCCGTTGATTTGCTCGACGCCGAACAGTTCGACCTCCATGAGTTCGGGCGTGATGGCGGCGGCGTTGATGACGATGAACGGTCCGCCCGCGCGCGCGGACAGCCCGTGCAGGTGGCGGGCGGCGAGTTCCTTTCCCGCGCCCGATGGCCCGACGATCATGATCCGGCTGTTGGTCGGTGCGATCTTCTCGACTGACTGGCGCAGCTGATTGATCGATGGCGAGCGTCCGACCATACTGATCGGCGTTGGGGTCAGCGCCTTCAGCTCCTTGACCTCGCGCTTGAGCCGCGAGGTTTCGAGCGCGCGATCGGCGACCAGCACCAGGCGGTCGGCCTTGAACGGCTTCTCAATGAAATCGTAGGCACCACGCTTGATCGCCGCGACCGCAGTTTCGATGTTGCCGTGGCCGGAGATCATCACCACCGGCATGTCCGGGTGCTGCTCCTTGACTGAATCAAGCAGTTGCAGGCCGTCGAGCCGGCTGCCCTGAAGCCAGATGTCGAGGAACAACAGGTTCGGCCGGCGGGACCTGATCTCGTTCAGGGCCCCGTCGCTGTCGCGAGCGGTGCGGGTGGCGTAGCCCTCGTCCTGGAGAAGGCCCGCGACCAGCTCGCAGATGTCGGACTCGTCATCAACAATGAGAATATCGGACGCCATATCTTCTTGCTCGCTCTGTCTTAACGCTCGCTGACAACTTGATCTTTGTTTCGGTTTTGATCGGAGCTCGACGCCGGGGGCGCGCGTTCGTCAACAAATCGCAGGCGCATCCATGCGCCGCGCTCGCCTGGATTCTTCTCCGACGCATCGCGCAACTCGATCCCGCCGCCATGCTCTTCGAGAATGCGGCCGACGATGGCGAGGCCGAGGCCTGTGCCCTTCTCGCGGGTCGTGACATAGGGCTCGAGCAGCCTGTTGCGGTTTTCCTTAGGCAGACCGATGCCGTTGTCGATCACGTCGATGACCACGTCCTCGCCTTCGCGCGCCGTGACCACGAGGATGCGGCCGCGCTCGGCCTGAGGAACGGCGGCGATAGCCTCGGTTGCGTTCTTGATAATGTTGGTGAGCCCCTGCGATATCAGACGGCGGTCGAAGCGCGCCGGCATCGGATCCTCGGCCAGTACCAATTCGATATCGATGTCGTCGTTGCCGACGCGCTGAAGGAACACCACCTGGCGCACCGTGTCGGCGACATCCTCGGCGGCGATCTCTGCCTTGGGCATGCGGGCGAATTTCGAGAACTCGTCGACCATGCGCTTGATGTCGTCGACCTGGCGCACGATCGTGTCGGTGCACTGATAGAACACGGCTGGATCGTCGGTGATGGTCTTGCCGTATTTGCGCCGCAGCCGTTCGGCTGAGAGCTGAATGGGCGTGAGCGGGTTCTTGATTTCGTGCGCGATGCGCCGTGCGATGTCGGCCCAGGCCGAGGTGCGCTGTGCCGTGACCAGTTCCGTGATGTCGTCGAGCGTGATGACATAGCCGCGCTCGGAGTCGGGCGACTGCTCGGTGGTGACACGCACCGACAGATTGCGCTCGCGATTCTGGCGATTGATCGTGACCTGCCCCTGCACCAGCCGCTGGATGCCAAGTTGGGCGTTGGAAAAGATATCCTTCAGTTCCGGCAGAATTTCCGACAACGGATGGCCGATAACGTCGGCCTCCAGGCGGTCGACGAGCTTTTCCGCCGAGCGGTTGAGGATGCTGATGCGTCCATCGCCATCGACGCCGATCACGCCGGCGCTGGCGCCGGCCAGCACGGCCTCGGTGAATCGCCGCCGCTGGTCGATGACGTCGCGGGCGCGCACGATGTCGTCGCGCTGCGTGCGAAGCTCGGTGGTCATCCGGTTGAAGGTCTCACCGAGCTGGGCCAGATCGCCTTCCGAGCGCACAACCGGCACCTGGATGTAAAGGTTGCCGGTGGACACGATGTTGGCGGCCCCGATCAGGCGCCGGATCGGCGCGACCAGCTTGTTGGCGAAGTTCAGCCCGAGCCACGCCGCCGACAGCAGGACCGCGAGCGCAATCACTGCGTACATCAGCGCAAAGGCAAGCTGCACGCCGGACCGCCGCGACTGCAGATTGGAGAAATCGCTGACGGTGGCCTGGGTTTCTCGCAAATGCGCGACCACCCGCGGGTCGAGCGGACGAATGATGCTGAGAAAAGAATCGTCGTAGACGCGCAGCTTGACCACCGCGACGACGGAATTCGTGCTGAGCAGCATGCCGATCTGCGGCTCGTTCTCATTGACCGTTGCGAGCCCTGCGCTGTCCGGTAACGGGGTTGGTTGGTCCGCATTGATCTCGGCGCGCTCGATGATCGTGGCGGCGGGCCCGATGATCATCGCGGCGGACAATCCCCGCACCCTCGCCTGCGCGGTGAGAAACTGCTTGAAGCGCTCGCGCTCGGCATCAAACAGTGGCTTGGCGCGCGTCACGTCGAACGACATCGCCATGATGTCGCCGCGGATCATTTGCGCGTGTTCCTGCAGATAGGCGTCCGCGACGGTCAGCGAGTTTTCAATGATGGCGCGGGTTCGCGTGGAAAACAGCCGGTCGAGGCCGCGGTCGAGCGTAACGCTCGCGACGATGGCGACCAGAATCGCGGGCACCGCCGCGATCACGGCGAACAGGGCGACGATCCGCACATGCAGCCGCGCCGCCGCGCGGCCACGCCGGCGGGCCTGCACCACCAGCCACACCTCGTGGGCGATGACGCCGAGCAGCAAAAACACGGTCAGCGCGTTGATGAAGAGGAGCGTGACGACGACGGAGTGGGACGGCACGACCGGCGTGAGATCAGCCAGCACCACGAAGGTGGCGAAGGCCGAAAGCATCGCCAACACCGCTGCGGTCGGGCCCAGCGCTCGCAGGGCCCGGTTCGTCACCGGCGTGGCGATTTCGGCAGGCGTCGTCTGATCCACGCTGGCGATGCTGGTCATTAAGCCCCGAGAAATCCCGAACAGCCCCGGTCGGGGCTATCGCTCGCGGGCGTGCCAGGAACATCCTGAATCGGCCCACTGATGGTTTTATACAACAATGTTGCCGAATTGAGACAGTTCCGGGGTTCGAGTTGCCCCCAAGAAGTCAGTCTTGGGGGCTTAGCCGCTGGTCCGGATCACTTGGATGTCGAGGTCGCGGATCTTCTTGCGCAACGTGTTGCGGTTTAGACCCAGCAGGTCGGCGGCCCGGATCTGGTTGCCGCGGGTCGCCGCCAAGGCTGCCGACAGCAGCGGATACTCCACCTCGCGCAGGATTCGGTGGTACAGGCCAGGCGGCGGCAAGCCATTGTCGAAGCTGCTGAAATAGCGCGAAAGATTGCACTCGACGGCGGCCGAGAGCGTGTCCTCGATCACGGCCTTTTCGGCGGTCGCGGTCGCGGGCTGGGCCAGTTCGGCATCCATCACCGCCGCAGTGATGGTTTCCTGCGGATAAAGCGCCGCGAGACGGCGCGCCAGGTTTTCCAGTTCGCGGACGTTGCCGGGCCAGCGGTAGCGCTTGAGCCGGTCGAGCGCGGCCTGGTCGATCTGCTTCTGCGGCAGGCCTTCGCGCTCGGCGAGCGCGAAAAAATGGCGGATCAGGTCGGGAATGTCCGCAATCCGCTCGCGCAGCGGCGGCAGACGCAGCGGCACCACGTTGAGCCGGAAGAATAGGTCTTCGCGGAACAGACCCTGCTGGATCAGAATCCGTAAGTCCTTGTTGGTGGCGGCGATGATGCGGACGTCGCTCTTGATCGGAGCACGGCCGCCGACGGTGGTGTATTCGCCCTGCTGCAGGACGCGCAGCAGCCGTGTCTGGGCCTCCATCGGCATGTCGCCGATCTCGTCGAGGAACAGCGTGCCACCCTCGGCCTGCTCGAAGCGGCCGGAGCTACGCGTGTTGGCGCCGGTGAATGCCCCCTTCTCGTGACCGAAAAGCTCGGACTCGACAAGGTCGCGCGGGATCGCGGCCATGTTGATCGCGACGAACTGACCGCTCCGGCGCTTGCCGTAGTCGTGCAGCGCGCGCGCAACGAGTTCCTTGCCGGTGCCAGACTCACCCGAGATCATCACCGTCAGGTCGGTCTGCATCAGCCGCGCGACCAGGCGGTAGATTTCCTGCATAGCGGCCGAACGGCCGATCAACGGGATCGCGTCGAAGTCCTCAGGCTTGCCGGCTTCGCGCGGGCGCTCCTTCGGCTCCGACAGCGCGCGGCCGACGATGGCAATCAGCTCATTGAGGTCGAAGGGCTTGGGCAGATATTCGTAGGCGCCGCGCTCGGAGGCACGGATCGCGGTCATGAACGTGTTCTGCGCGCTCATGATCAGAACCGGCAGATTGGGCCGAAGCTTCTTGATCCGCGGCAACAGATCGAAGGCGTTCTCGTCCGGCATCACGACGTCGGTGATGACCAGATCGCCCTCGCCCTGGCTGATCCAACGCCACAGCGTTGCGGCGTTGCCGGTCGATCGCACTTCGTATCCGGCGCGCGACAGCGCCTGATTGAGTACGGTTCTTATCGCCGCATCGTCGTCGGCGACCAGAATGCTTCCCGATGGCATGGATTCCTCTTGGGTCCTCAAATCCATTAAGCGGGTGCCGGCCCGGCGCCGTCACCAGTGAACATGGGCATCAGCACGCGGAACACGGTGTGCCGAAGTTGCGACTCGCACTCGATGATACCGCCGTGATCGCCGACGATCTTGGCGACGAGCGCCAAGCCCAGTCCGCTTCCCGTCTGCTTGGTGGTCACGAACGGATCGAATAGATGCGGCAACAGATCCTCGGGCACGCCCGGCCCGTTGTCCTTGACGCAGAATTCAAGCGGCAGCGACACGCGCGTCTTGGAGCCTGGCAATTGCAGGCGAACGCCGGGGCGGAACGCGGTGGTAAGGTGAATCTCGCTGTCGGCCGCCCCTTCGCCGAACGACTCGGCGGCATTTTTCACGAGGTTGAGAAACAGCTGCACGAGCTGATCGCGGTTGGCGAACACAGGCGGCAGCG
>SHVN01000084.1 GCA_009694215.1 Xanthobacteraceae bacterium | reverse complement strand
GCTGATCGCGCTGGCTGGCGCGGGCTATGGCCAGGCCGCGCTCGACATTGCGCTGTCGGTCCTGACCGTCTGGCTGGTCTATGCGCTGGCGCGGGAACTGTTCAACGACCGGTCGGCCGCGATTATCGCCGGCGTTGCCGCGGCGTGCTATCCGCCTTTGATCTTTTACGCCGTGGCCGGGCTGTCCGAGACGCTGTTCGTCACGCTCGTGCTTGCTGCGTTCTTGTTTTGGTATCGCGCCCAATTCGTGCCGGCGGCCTTTGCCGCGGTGCTTGCCGTGATGACACGGCCGGTGTTCGATGTTGCAGCGCCGCTGCTGGTGCTGTTTTTCGCAATGGTCATTCACCGCCGTTCGTTGGCGCAGGCGGCGCGGCAACTCGCGGTCTATGCGCTGATCTATGGCGCGTTGCTGGGGCCGTGGTGGCTGCACAATTATCGCGCCTACGGCACCTTCGTGCATTTGACGGCAGGCTTCGGCACGCAACTCTACGCTGGGAATAACCCGCTCAATCAGAGCGGCAGCAGCAACATTCATGTCGATTTCGATCCGAAGCCGTTTCAATCGATCGGCAATCCCATCGAGCGCGACCGCGCCATGCGCGACGCAGCCGTTGGCTATATTGCCGGGCATCCGGGACGTTTTGTCGAACTGGCGGGCATCAAGTTCCTGCATTTTTGGCGCCTCTGGCCACTGCATCCGGCGTATGCGGACCCGGCGACCGTGATCGTCTCGGTGGCGGCCTTGGCGCCGGTGCTGCTGCTGGCGGCGGTCGGAATCTTTCAGGCGCGGCATGAACTGCGGCGCATATCGCCGTTGCTGCTGTTCGGGCTGGGCTACACGGCGATCCACTTGGTGATGCCGGCGACGATCCGGTATCGGCTGCCGCTGGAGCCGTTCCTCATCGTCTTCGCGGCCTATGCGGTCAGTCGCCTGTTCCGCTTGGAATCGACGCGCGGTGCCGGGCAGGCGATCCCTTCATCCGTATCTGGAGGTTTGATGCGGCCATGTCAGTGAGACGATTGGCGCCCGCGGACAAGCAGCCGAAGGATTTTGCCTTCACGAAGGAGAATCTTGCCTGGGCGGAGAAACAGATCGCCAAGTATCCGACCGGACGGCAACAGTCGGCGATCATTCCGCTGTTGTGGCGGGCGCAGGAGCAGAATGGCGGCTGGCTGCCGGAAGCTGCCATCCGTCATGTTTCCGAGATGCTCGGCATGGCGCACATTCGCGCGCTGGAGGTGGCGACCTTCTACACCATGTTCCTGCTGGAGCCGTGCGGGAAGAAGGCGCACGTCCAGGTCTGCGGCACCACCCCCTGCATGCTGCGCGGCGCACAGGCGATCTTCGATGTCTGCAAGCGGCGCATCCATCACGATCCGGGCCACGTCTCCGCCGGCGGCGACTTTTCATGGGAAGAGGTCGAGTGCCTTGGCGCCTGCGTCAACGCGCCGATGGTACTGATCTGGAACGACACCTACGAGGACCTGACCGCCGATAGTTTCGAGAAGGTGCTCGACGGCTTCGCCAAGGGGCAGCCGGTGAAGCCCGGCCCGCAGGTCGACCGGCAACTGTCGGCGCCAGTCGGCGGACAGACCACGCTGAAATCGGTCAAGGCTTAAGATGCTCGACGACAAGGACCGCATCTTCAAGAACTTATACGGCCAGGGCGACTGGGGCCTTGAAGGCGCGCGATCGCGCGGCTCCTGGGACGGCACCAAGGCGATCCTGGACAAGGGCCGCGACGCCATCGTCGCCGAGGTCAAGGCCTCGGGCCTGCGCGGCCGCGGCGGCGCGGGTTTCCCGACCGGCGTGAAATGGTCGTTCATGCCGAAGGCCATCGGCGACCGGCCACACTATCTTGTCGTCAACGCCGACGAGTCCGAGCCCGGCACCTGCAAGGATCGCGAGATCATGCGGCACGACCCGCATCTGCTGGTCGAGGGCTGCCTGATCGCCGGCCGCTCGATGGATTGCCGCTCGGGCTACATTTACGTTCGCGGCGAGTTCATCCGGGAACGCCAGCGCCTGCAAGCCGCGATCGACCAGGCCTATGAGGCCAAGCTGATCGGCAAGGACAACATTCACGGCTACGACTTCGATCTCTACGTTCATCACGGCGCCGGCGCCTACATCTGCGGCGAGGAGATGGCGCTGCTGGAAAGCCTCGAAGGCAAGAAGGGCCAGCCGCGGCTGAAGCCGCCGTTCCCAGCCAATATGGGCCTCTACGGCTGCCCGACCACGGTGAACAACGTCGAGAGCATCGCTGTCGTGCCCGACATCATGCGGCGCGGCGCCACCTGGTTCGCGGGCATCGGCCGGCCGAACAACACCGGCACCAAGCTGTTTTGCATCTCCGGTCATGTCGAACGGCCTTGCACCGTGGAAGAGGCGATGGGCATCCCGGTGCGGGAGCTGATCGACACCCATTGCGGCGGCGTTCGCGGCGGTTGGGACAATCTCCTGGCGATCATCCCCGGCGGCTCATCGATGCCGCTCATCCCAGCATCGCAATGCGATGAACTGAAGATGGATTTCGACGGCTGCGCGGCCTTGAAGTCGTCGCTCGGCACCGCCGCCGTGATCGTCATGGACAAGTCCACCGACATCATCCGCGCCATGGCGCGGATCTCGTATTTCTACAAGCACGAGAGCTGCGGCCAGTGCACACCGTGCCGCGAGGGCATGGGCTGGATGTGGCGCGTGCTGACGCGCATGGCCGACGGCCGGGCCCAGAAGCGCGAGATCGACATGCTGTTCGACGTGACCAAGCAGATCGAGGGTCACACGATTTGCGCCTTCGGCGACGGCGCCGCCTGGCCGGTGCAGGGCCTCTTACGGCACTTCCGGCCGGAGATCGAGCGAAGGATCGATGAATACACCCGTAATGCGGACCGCAGCGGCGCGGTTCAGGTCGCGGCGGAGTAGGGCGCGATGGCCAAGATCATCATCGACGGCACTGAGGTCGACGTCCCGCCGGAGTTCACGCTCCTGCAGGCGGCGGAAGCGGCGGGCGCGGAGATTCCGCGTTTCTGCTTTCACGAGCGGCTGTCGATCGCAGGCAACTGCCGGATGTGCCTTGTTGAGCTGAAGGGCTCGCCGAAGCCCGTGGCAAGCTGCGCCTGGGGCGTGCGCGACTGCCGGCCCGGTCCGAACGGTGAGCCGCCGGTCGTCAACACCAAGTCGCCGATGGTACGAAAAGCCCGCGAAGGCGTGATGGAGTTCCTGCTGATCAACCATCCGCTCGATTGCCCGATCTGCGACCAGGGCGGCGAATGCGACCTGCAGGACCAGGCGATGGCCTACGGCGTCGACTCCAGCCGCTATCACGAGAACAAGCGCGCGGTCGAGGACAAGTACATCGGGCCGCTGGTCAAAACCATCATGAACCGCTGCATCCATTGCACGCGGTGCATCCGTTTCTCCGCGGAAGTGGCCGGCGTGCCCGAGCTCGGCGCCACCGGCCGCGGCGAGGACATGGAGATCACGACCTATCTCGAGCAGGCGATGTCGTCGGAGCTGCAAGGCAATGTGGTCGATCTCTGCCCAGTCGGCGCGCTGACCTCCAAGCCCTATGCCTTCGCGGCACGGCCCTGGGAGCTGTCGAAGACCGAGACCATCGACGTGATGGACGCGCTCGGCTCGGCTATCCGCGTCGACACCCGCGGCCGCGAGGTCATGCGCATCCTGCCCCGCGTCAACGACGACGTGAACGAAGAGTGGATTTCCGACAAGACCCGCCATGTCGTCGATGGGCTTCGCACCCAGCGGCTCGACCAGCCCTATATCCGCCATGGCGGCAGGCTCGTTCCGGCATCGTGGCCGCAGGCTTTCGCCGCCATCGCCGCCAAGGCCAAAGTGGTAACGCCCAGCCGCATCGGCGCTATCGTAGGCGATCTCGCGGCGGTCGAGGAGATGTACGCGCTCAAGGATTTGCTGATGCGGATGGGCGTGAAGAATATCGCCAGCCAGGACAACGCCCCGTTCAATCCGGAGCAGGGGCGGGCGACGTATCTGTTCAACGCCACCATCGCCGGCATCGAGCGCGCCGACGCGCTGCTGATCGTCGGGTCGAACCCGCGCCGCGAAGCAGCCGTGCTCAACGCGCGAATCCGCAAGCGCTGGCGCGCCGGCAAATTTCCCGTAGCGCTGATCGGCGAGAAGGTCGACCTGACCTATCCTTACGACTATCTCGGCGCCGGCCCCGACACGCTGTCCGATCTGGTTGCCGGCAAGCATAGCTTCGCCGAAGTCCTCAAAGGCGCCGAGCGGCCGCTGATTATTGTCGGCGCGGGCGCACTGGCGCGTTCCGACGGCGCGGCCATCGCGGCGCTGGCGGCCAAGGCCGCGACCGAGTTCCACGCGGTCAAGGAAGGCTGGAACGGCTACAGCGTGTTGCATACTGCGGCGTCGCGCGTCGGTGCGCTGGAAATTGGCTTCATGCCCGGCCAAGGCGCGCTGAACGCAGCGGCGATGACCAAGCCCAGCGCGCTCGACCTGATCTTTCTTTTGGGCGCCGATGAGGTGGACGTGCCGCCTGGCACGTTCGTCGTCTATATCGGCACCCACGGCGACAGCGGCGCGCACCGCGCGGACGTGATCCTGCCGGGCGCCGCCTATCCGGAGAAATCGGGGCTCTACGTCAACACCGAAGGCCGGGTGCAGATGAGCAACCGCGCGAGCTTCCCGCCGGGCGACGCGCGCGAAGACTGGTCGATCCTGCGCGCACTCTCCGACACGCTCGGCCACAAGCTGCCCTATGACTCGCTTTCGGCATTGCGGCAGGCGCTGTTTAAGGAGCGCCCGCAGCTTGCGCGGATCGGCCAGATCGTACCGACCGGCCCCGCCGACATCCGCCAGCTCTCGTCGCTCAAGGGCGAGATCGACAAGGCGCCGTTCCGCGGGGCCATCGACGACTTCTACCTCACCAATCCGATCGCGCGGGCCTCCGCGGTGATGGCCGAATGCTCGGCGCTCGCCGAGGGCCGCGTCGCCATAACGGCGGCGGAGTAGGGGCCATGCTGGAGTTCTGGACGAGCTATCTCTGGCCGCTGATCGTGATCGTGGCGCAGTCGCTGCTGCTGCTCGTGATCCTGCTCGTCTCCATTGCCTATGTGCTGCTGGCCGACCGGAAAATCTGGGCTGCGGTGCAGCTCCGGCGCGGGCCCAACGTGGTCGGGCCGTGGGGGCTCCTGCAATCGTTCGCCGACCTGCTGAAATTCGTGTTCAAGGAGCCGGTCATTCCGGCAGGCTCCAACAAGGGCGTGTTCCTGCTCGCTCCGCTCGTCACCTGCACCCTGGCGCTCGGCGCCTGGGCGGTGATCCCGGTCAATGCCGGATGGATGATCGCCGACATTAATGTCGGCGTGCTCTACATCTTCGCCATCTCGTCGCTCATGGTCTACGGCATCATCATGGCCGGCTGGGCGTCAAATTCGAAATACGCCTTCCTCTCCGCGGTCCGCTCCGCCGCGCAGATGGTGTCCTACGAGGTCTCCATCGGCTTCGTCATCATCACCGTGCTGCTGTGCGCGGGTACGCTGAAGCTTTCTGGAATCGTCGCGGCGCAAGACACGCGGTTCGGCATGTTCGGCTGGTACTGGCTGCCGCTGCTGCCGATGTTCGTCATCTTCTACGTCTCGGCGCTGGCCGAGACCAACCGCCCGCCGTTCGATCTGGTCGAGGCGGAGACCGAGCTGGTCGCCGGCTTCATGGTGGAGTACGGCTCGTCGCCTTACATGATGTTCATGCTCGGCGAGTACGTGGCCATCGCCACCATGTGCGCCATGGGCACGATCCTGTTCCTCGGCGGCTGGCTGCCGCCGTTCCCTGTTGCGCCATTCACCTGGGTGCCGGGCGTGATCTGGTTCGTGCTCAAGGCTCTGTTCATGTTCTTCCTGTTCGCCATGGCCAAGGCGGTCGTACCGCGCTACCGCTACGACCAGTTGATGCGGCTCGGCTGGAAGGTGTTCCTGCCGATTTCGCTGGCGATGGTGGTGATCGTCGCGGCGGTGCTGCAATTCGGCGGATTGGCGCCGAAGGGATGATGCGATGAAACTAGATCAGGCGGCGCGATCCATATTCCTGACGGAGTTCGTCTCGGCGTTCTTCCTCGGGATGCGCTATTTCTTCAAACCCAAGGTGACCTTGAACTATCCGTTCGAGAAGGGCCCGATTTCCCCCCGCTTTCGCGGCGAGCATGCGCTCCGCCGCTATCCCAACGGCGAGGAGCGCTGCATCGCCTGTAAGCTCTGCGAGGCGATCTGCCCGGCGCAGGCGATCACCATCGAAGCCGGGCCGCGCAGGAACGACGGCACCCGCCGTACCACACGCTACGACATCGACATGGTGAAGTGCATCTACTGCGGCCTGTGCCAGGAGGCCTGCCCGGTCGATGCCATCGTCGAGGGGCCGAACTTCGAGTTCGCCGCCGAGACCCGCGAGGAACTCTACTACGATAAGGAAAAGCTTCTTGCGAACGGCGACCGCTGGGAGCGCGAGATCGCCAAGAACATCGCGCTCGACGCGCCGTACCGGTGAGGATGAGTTTCCGATGATCCTGCCCGCGACGCTCCTACCCGCTGTGTTCTTCTACCTGTTCGCGGGCATGTGCGTGGCCTGCGCCTTCATGGTGATCGCAGGCAGGAACACGGTGCATTCGGTGCTCTATCTCATTCTCGCCTTCGTCAACGCCGCGGGCCTGTTCGTGCTGCTGGGGGCAGAGTTCCTGGCGATGATACTGATCGTGGTCTATGTCGGCGCGGTCGCCGTGCTGTTCCTGTTCGTAGTGATGATGCTGGACGTCGATTTCGCCGAACTGCGCCAGGGCGTGCTGCAATACCTTCCGGTCGGCGTTCTGGTCGGCGTCATATTCCTCGCCGAGCTGCTGATGGTGGTCGGGGCCTGGGTGATCGCGCCCGGCATGCCGCAGTCGATCTCGGCGCCGACCCCCACAACCATCAGCAACACCGAGGCGCTCGGCCGCGTGCTCTACACGCAATATGTCTATTACTTCCAGGCGGCGGGGCTCGTTCTGCTGGTGGCCATGATCGGCGCCATCGTGCTGACGCTGCGGCACAAACCCAAGGTCAAGCGCCAGAATATCGCCGATCAGGTTGCGCGCACCAAGGAAACCGCGATGGACGTCCGCCAGGTCAAATCGGGGCAGGGATTGTGAGATGACCATCGGCATTGGCCATTATCTCTCGGTCGGCGCGATCCTGTTCACGCTCGGCATTTTCGGCATCTTCCTCAACCGGAAGAACGTGATCGTCATCCTGATGTCGATCGAGCTCATCCTGCTCGCGGTCAACATCAACTTCGTTGCGTTCTCCGCCCACCTTGGCGACCTCGTCGGCCAGGTGTTCGCGCTGCTGGTTCTGACGGTAGCGGCGGCGGAAGCCGCGATCGGGCTTGCCATCCTCGTCGTCTATTTCCGCAACCGCGGCTCGATCGCGGTCGAGGACATCAACCTGATGAAGGGCTGACACGTATGATCCCGGAAAGTGGGAACCGGTTTCCCGCCTTCGCGAAGCCCGCTTCGGCGGGCGAAGGAAGGTCGGACCAGATCATGCGTCCGGAGAACTAAGAATGTATCAGGCGATCGTCCTCCTGCCGCTGCTGGGCGCCATTCTCGCGGGCGTGATTGCGCTTGCCGGCGCGCGCGCGCGATTTCCGGGCGCGGAGCCGTCGGACGACCATCATGCCGCGCACGCGGGCCACGCAGCGCATGCGCATCCCGAGGGCGGCCACGACGACCACCACGGGCCGGTCGAGCCCGCTGCCGCAGGCTCACGGGCGGCCGAGATCATCACCACCTCGTTCCTGATCATTGCCGCGGTGTTGTCCTGGATCGCGCTCTGGCGCGTCGGCTTCGGCCATCACGACGAGCGCATCCGGCTGTTCACCTGGATCATCTCGGCCGACCTCAAGCTCGACTGGGCGCTGCGCATTGATACGCTCACCGCCGTGATGCTGGTGGTGGTCAACACCGTGTCGGCGCTCGTGCACCTTTATTCCATTGGCTACATGAACGAGGATCCATACCGGCCGCGGTTCTTTGCCTATCTCTCGCTCTTCACCTTCGCCATGTTGGCGCTGGTGACCGCCGACAACCTCGCGCAGCTGTTCTTCGGCTGGGAGGGGGTGGGGCTTGCGAGCTATCTGCTGATCGGATTCTGGTACCACAAGCCCGAGGCCAACGCCGCCGCGATCAAGGCCTTCGTCGTCAACCGTGTCGGCGACTTCGGTTTTGCGCTCGGAATCGTCGCCGTGTTCATGCTGACCAAGTCGATCGACTTCGACACCATCTTCGCGCAGGGGCCGTCGCTCGCCGGCAAGACCATCGACTTCTTCGGCTGGAACGCCGACGCGCTGACGCTCATTTGCCTGCTCCTGTTCATGGGGGCGATGGGCAAGTCGGCGCAGTTCCTCCTCCACACATGGCTGCCGGACGCGATGGAGGGGCCGACGCCGGTCTCCGCGCTGATCCACGCCGCGACCATGGTCACCGCAGGCGTGTTCATGGTGGCGCGGCTGTCGCCGCTGTTCGAACTGGCGCCCAACGCCCTGGCCTTCGTCACGCTCGTTGGCGCCACCACGGCGTTCTTCGCCGCCACCGTTGGCCTCGTCCAGAACGACATCAAACGGATCGTCGCCTATTCGACCTGCTCGCAGCTCGGCTACATGTTCGTGGCGATGGGGGTGGGCGCCTATTCGGTCGGCATGTTCCACCTGTTCACACATGCCTTCTTCAAGGCGCTTTTGTTCCTCGGCTCCGGCTCTGTGATCATGGCGATGCACCACGAGCAGGACATCCGCAACATGGGCGGATTGAAGAACAAGATACCGATCACCTACTGGTGCATGGTGATCGGCACCCTGGCGCTGACCGGCTTCCCGCTCACCGCCGGCTATTTCTCCAAGGACGCCATCATCGAGGCGGCCTACGCCGGCAAAAACCCGTTCGCGATCTACGGCTTCGTAATGACGGTGATCGCCGCCGGCATGACCGCGTTCTACTCGTGGCGGCTGATCTACAAGACCTTCCACGGCGCGCCGCACGACCACCACCGTTACGACGCGGCTCGCGAAAGCCCGCTGGTAATCCTTATTCCGCTCGGCGTGCTGGCGGTGGGATCGCTCGGAGCGGGCTTTGCCTTCAAGGAGTTCTTCGCCGGCCACCACGTTGCGGAGTTTTTCCGTGAGTCGCTCAAGCAGGGCGCCATCATCGAGGACATGCACCACGTTCCGTTCCTGGTGGCATGGCTGCCGACGATCATGCTGGCGCTTGGCTGGGGCATCGCCGCCTACATGTATCTGCTGCATCCGGAGATCGCGCCGCGGCTCGCGCGCCAACACGACGCGCTTTATCGATTCCTGCTCAACAAGTGGTATTTCGACGAGCTATATGACCTGATCTTCGTGCGGCCGGCGCTGTGGCTTGGCCGGGTGTTCTGGAAGGGCGGCGACGGCTATGTGATCGACGGCTTCGGGCCGGACGGAATCTCGGCCCGCGTTCTCGACGTCACCCGCAATGTCGTGCGCCTGCAGACCGGCTACCTCTACCATTACGCCTTCGCCATGCTGATCGGGGCCGCGGCCCTCATCACCTGGTTCATGTTCTCCGGCGGCGGAGCGCACTGATGGCGAACTGGCCGGTGCTCTCCGTCACCACCTTCCTGCCGCTCATTGGCGTGCTGTTCCTCGTCATGCTGAAGGCCGACGAGGCCGGCGCGCGCAACGCCCGCTGGATTGCTTTCTGGACCACGCTGATCACCTTCCTGGTCTCACTGCAGCTGGTCTGGCGCTTCGATCCGAGCTCGCCGGAATTCCAGTTCGTCGAGAAGCGGCCGTGGCTCGCGGGCTTCGGCACCTACCATATGGGCGTGGACGGCATTTCGCTGCCGCTCGTCATCCTCACCACCGCGATCATGCCGCTCTGCATCGCGGCGAGCTGGCGCGCCATCCAGGTCCGGGTCCGCGAATACATGATCGCGTTCCTGGCGCTCGAAACGCTGATGATCGGCACGTTCTCCGCGCTCGATCTCGTGCTGTTCTACCTGTTCTTCGAGGGCGGCCTCATTCCGATGTTCCTCATCATCGGCGTGTGGGGCGGGCCCCGGCGGGTCTATGCCAGCTTCAAGTTCTTCCTCTACACGCTGGCGGGCTCGGTGCTGATGCTTCTCGCCATCATGGCGATGTACTGGCAATCCGGCACCACCGACATCACGGTGCTGCTGCGCCATGCCTTCCCGCGCGAGATGCAGCCCTGGCTGTGGATCGCCTTCTTCGCCTCGTTTGCCGTGAAAATGCCGATGTGGCCGGTGCACACCTGGCTGCCGGACGCGCATGTCGAGGCACCGACCGCGGGCTCGGTCGTCCTCGCCGCCATCCTGCTGAAGATGGGCGGCTACGGGTTCCTGCGCTTCTCGCTGCCGATGTTCCCGTTCGCCTCCAACGACTTCGCGCCCTTCGTGTTCGCGCTGTCGGTGATCGCGATCATCTACACCTCGCTGGTCGCGATGGTGCAGGAGGATATGAAGAAGCTGATCGCCTATTCGTCGGTGGCGCACATGGGCTTCGTCACCATGGGCATCTTCGCCGCGACCTCGCAGGGCGTGGCCGGCGGCATCTTCCAGATGGTGTCGCACGGCATTGTCTCGGCCGCGCTGTTCCTCTGCGTCGGCGTGGTCTATGACCGCATACACAGCCGCGAAATCTCAAGCTACGGCGGGCTGGTCAACCGCATGCCGATCTATGCCGCGGTCTTCATGGTGTTCACACTGGCCAACGTCGGGCTGCCGGGCACCTCCGGCTTCGTCGGCGAGTTCCTGGCGCTGCTCGGCACCTTCAAGGTCAACGTCACGGTCGCGACGCTCGCCACCTTCGGCGTGATCCTGTCGGCCTGCTATGCGCTGTGGCTCTACCGCAAGGTGATCTTCGGCAAGCTCGAAAAGCCAAGCCTTGCCAGCATCACCGATTTGGGCTGGCGCGAGACCGCGATTTTCGCGCCGCTGATCGTGCTGACGCTGCTGTTCGGCTTCTATCCAAAGCCCGTGCTCGACATGTCGGCCGCTTCCGTGACGGCGCTGCTCGACAACTACCAGAAAGCGCTGGGCGCGGCGAAATCCGCCGCCCTGGCGAAGTGAGGCCCTAACCGTGAACGCCGTTGCCCTTTCGTCGATGACGCAGGCCCTGCCGGAGATCGTGCTGGCGGCCGGCGCCATGGGACTGTTGATGCTTGGCGCCTACCGGGAGCGCAGCACCCAGGCCGTCAACCTCGGCGCGATCATGCTGCTGGTTGCCGCGGCCGTGATCGCGGCCAGCATCCCGAACGGCAGGATTTTCGGCGGCAGCTTCATCGTCGATGACTTCGCGCGCTATCTGAAGATCCTGGTTTATATCGGCTCGGGCGCCGCGATCATCCTGTCGCTCACCTATCTCGCGGCCGAGAAGCAGGAAAAATTCGAATATTCCATTCTGATCCTGCTTTCGACCGTCGGCATGGGGATGCTGATCTCGGCCGGCGACCTGATCGCACTCTATCTCGGGCTCGAGCTGATGAGCCTGGCGCTTTACGTGGTGGCCGCCTCGAACCGCGATTCCGTGCAATCGACCGAGGCGGGCCTGAAGTATTTCGTGCTCGGCGCACTGTCGTCGGGAATGCTCCTCTACGGCTGCTCGCTGATCTACGGCTTCACCGGCAACGTGTCTTTCGTGGGCATCGCCAAGGCGTCGGGGCAGGGCGGCATCGGGCTCATCTTCGGGCTGGTGTTCCTGTTCGCGGGCTTCTGCTTCAAGGTGTCCGCGGTGCCGTTCCACATGTGGACGCCGGACGTGTATGAAGGCGCGCCGACGCCGGTGACGGCGTTTTTCGCAGCAGCCCCCAAGATCGCCGCCATGGCGATCTTCGCCCGCGCCACCATCAGCGCGTTCCCCGCTATCACCCTGCAATGGCAGCAGATCGTGGTGTTCGTCTCCATCGCCTCGATGGCGCTCGGCGCGTTCGCGGCAATAGGCCAGCACAACATCAAGCGGCTGATGGCCTATTCGTCGATCGGCCACATGGGTTTCGCCCTGGTCGGACTTGCCGCCGGCACCGCCGAAGGCATCCAGGGTGTACTGGTCTATATGGCGATCTATCTCGCCATGACGGTCGGCACCTTCGCCGTGATCCTGTCGATGCGCCGCAGCGACGGCATGGTCGAGGAGATCCGCGATTTGGCGGGGCTTGCCCGCACCAACCCGCCGCTCGCGTTCTTCCTGGCGCTGCTGTTGTTCTCGCTTGCCGGCATTCCGCCGCTCGCGGGCTTCTTCGCGAAATACTATGTGTTCCTCGGCGCGATCAAGGCGGGCCTCTACGGGCTCGCGGTGATCGGCGTGCTGGCGAGCGTGGTGGGCGCCTATTACTACCTGCTGATCATCAAGACCATGTACTTCGACGAGCCGGCGGAGGCATTCAGCCCGGTGCCATTCGAGTTGAAAGCCATGCTTGGCATCGCCGGCCTGTTCAATCTTCTCTACTTCGTCTATCCCGCGCCGCTGATCGTCGCGGCCGGCATCGCTGCGAAATCGCTATTCTGATGCAACTTGACCCCACGGCTCAGGCGGCCGGGGTGCGTCTCATCGCTCGCGACACGATCGGCTCGACCAACGCGGAGGCGCTGGCGCTCGCGCGCGAGGGCGACCGCGGGCCGTTGTGGGTCAGCGCCAGGAGCCAGACCGCCGGCCGCGGCCGGCGGGGGCGGGCCTGGGTATCCGAACCGGGCAATCTCTATGCGAGCCTGCTGCTGACCGATCCGGCGCCGCCGGAGCGATACCCAGAACTGTCGTTCGTCGCGGCGCTGGCGCTGCACGACGCCATCGGCGGACGCATTCCGGGATTGGCCTCGCGCGTGGTGCTGAAATGGCCCAACGATCTTCTGATCGACCGCAACAAGTTCGCGGGCATCCTGGTCGAGGGCGAGGGCGCGAGTGTCGCGATCGGCATCGGCGTCAATTGCGTGCATCATCCGGCCGGAACCGAGTATCCCGCGACCGATCTAGCGGTGGCGGGCGTGCGGGCCACCCCCGAGAGCCTGTTCGGCCCGCTCACCGCGGCGATGACCGCGCGTCTCGCGCAATGGAACCGGGGTTCGGGCTTTGCCACGATCCGGGCCGGCTGGCTCTCGCGCGCCGCGGGGCTTGGCAAACCGATCCGGGTTAAGTCGGGCGATGGGGAGGTTTCGGGCCAGTTTGAAACCATCGATGACACCGGCCGCTTGGTTCTCCGCCGCGCGGATGGGACAATGCAGACGGTGACGGCGGGCGATGTATTCCCTTACGTTTCTTTGGCGAGGCAATAGGCGAATGGCCGGTCCGCAGGGCGAACTCGTGTTCGCGCCGCTCGGCGGCGTCGGCGAGATCGGCATGAACTTGTCGATCTACGGCCTCGGCGACGCGCGGCGGCGCAGCTGGCTCATCATCGACGTCGGGGTATCTTTTGCGAGCGAGGACAACCTTCCGGGCATTGACCTGGTGTTTCCCGACATCCGCTATCTCGTGGCGGAGCGGCGCAACATCGCCGGCATCGTGCTCACCCATGCCCACGAGGACCATTACGGCGCAATGCTCGACCTGTGGCCCAAGCTGCAGGTGCCGGTCTATGCGACGCCCTTCACCGCGGCGCTGCTCGCCGCCAAGCGTCAGGGCGAATATGGCGCTCCGGACATTCCCGTGACCGAGATTGCGCTCGGCTCGCGCTTCAACGTCGGGCCGTTCGACATCGAGCTTGTCTCGGTCGCCCATTCGATCCCGGAATCGAACGCGCTCATTCTGCGCACGCCGTTCGGCAACGTGTTGCACACCGGCGACTGGAAGCTCGACCCGACGCCGGTTCTGGGGCCGCCGACCGACGAGGCCAAGCTCCGCGCGCTCGGCGCCGAGGGCTGCATCGCGCTCATCGGCGATTCCACCAATGCGGTCAGGGAGGGGCGCTCGCCGTCGGAATCCGACGTGGCCAAGACCCTGACCGAACTGATCGTCGGCGCCCCCCGGCGCGTCGCGGTCACGACATTTGCGTCCAACGTCGCGCGCCTCAAGGCGGTGGCCGACGCCGCGCGCCGGGCCGAGCGCGAGGTGGTCGTGGTCGGCCGCGCCATGGAGCGCGTCATCCATGTGGCGCGCGAGACCGGCTATCTTGAGGGCGTGCAGCCGTTCCACGGCATGGACATCTACGGCCACCTGCCGCCCGACAAGGTGGTGGCGCTCTGCACCGGCAGCCAGGGCGAGCCGCGCGCGGCGCTGGCGCGGATGGCGGCCGACGAGCATCCCGAGGTGGCGCTGTCGAAGGGCGACCGGGTGATCTTCTCCTCGCGGCCCATCCCCGGCAACGAGAAGGCGATCGGCCGGGTCGTCAACGGGCTGATCGACCAGGGCGTCGAGGTCATCACCGACCGCACCCATCTGGTCCACGTCTCCGGCCATCCGCGCCAGGCGGAGCTGGAAGAGATGATCGGCTGGGTCAAGCCGCACACCGTCATTCCGGTGCACGGCGAGGCGCTGCATCTGTCCGAGCACGCAAGCCTCGCGCGGCGTCTCGGCGCCAAGACGCTGATGATCCGCAACGGCGATCTGGTCCGGCTGGCGCCCGGCGCGCCGGAGATCGTCGATGAGGTGCCGGCGGGACGCATCTACAAGGACGGCGCGCTCTTGATCGACGCCGCGGCGCGCACCGTCGCCGACCGCAAGCGCCTGAGTTTCGCGGGCGTCATCAGCGTCGCCATCGCGATCAACGACAAGGGGGTGCTGCTCGCCGATCCGGAGATCGAGATGATCGGCATCCCGGACAAGACCGCCGAAGGCGAGCCGATGGAGAACGTGGCCTACAACGCGGTGGTCGAGACCTTCGATACGCTGCCGAAGCCCCGCCGGCGCGATCCGGACTCGGTCGGCGAAGCGATCAGCCGGGGCGTGCGCGCCGCGGTGGCGCAGCACTGGCGCAAGAAGCCAAACGTCACGGTGCACGTCCTGATCGTTTGAGGCCGCGGCCCCGGCTGGCGGCGCGGGCGCAAGCCCGGTAGGAATAGGGCCGCCGGGCCGCAAGAGAACTACGAGAGAATGCCATGATTGGACGTCTCAACCACGTCGCCATCGCAGTCCGCGACATCGCCAAGGCCGCCGAGGTCTATCGCAGCACGCTCGGCGCCGCCGTGTCCGCCGTCGTGCCGCAGCCCGCGCACGGCGTGAATACTGTGTTCATCACGCTACCCAACACCAAGATCGAGCTGCTGGAGCCGATCGGGGCGGATTCGCCGATCGCGAAGTTTCTGGAGCGAAACCCCGACGGCGGCATCCACCACGTCTGCTACGAGGTGGACGACATCCTGGCGGCGCGCGACCAGCTCAAGGCGGCAGGTGCCCGCGTGCTGGGCGACGGCACGCCCAAGATCGGCGCCCACGACAAGCCGGTGCTGTTCCTGCATCCCAAGGACTTCTGCGGCACCCTGGTCGAACTCGAGCAGGCCTGATGGCGACCACGACGGCCATCGCGATCTATTTCCTGATCTGGTGGATCGTGCTGTTCGCCGTGCTGCCGTGGGGTGTGCGCGCTCAGGGTGCGGAAAGCCCGCGGGGCACCGATCCCGGCGCGCCGACGCTGCCGAAGCTTCTGGCCAAGGTGGTCTGGACCACGGTGGTCACCACCGTGGTGTGGGGCCTGTGCGCCTGGGCCTACACCGGGGGATACATCACCCTCGATAGCCTGGCTTCTTGGATGGGGCTACCGAAGCTGCAGCAATAGACAAAAAAATAGCAGAAACAATTCCATACTTAAAAAACCTAAAGTCTAATCTTAGCCTCTATACGTACTATTTTTCGAGGTCGCGCTGTTACGCGTTTTGGCTTTTCCTCCCGAGACGTGGGCCGTAATTGGGACACTGCCCCGCACGGTGAATCGACCCTAGTCGATCCTATTGCCGCTGCTATTCTTTCACCGCAACATGATCGTGGGGACGCATCCTTGGCGGCGGTGCCAGGCCCTTGGCGTGCTTGTATTTTTGGTCCCGATCCGCTTTCACTGCCGGATTCGCGCCACCATTCCGATTCTC
>SHVN01000083.1 GCA_009694215.1 Xanthobacteraceae bacterium | reverse complement strand
CCGTGCTTGTGAATTGAAGGCGCCGCTCCTCCCGAATTGAAACTCGCTTGTTGAGCCGTTTGCCCGGCGCGTTTAGCGTGTGCGGCATGGCGGAGCGCAATCCAGGCAATAAGGGTTCGGCCGGCGAACCGCCGGGCGCGGCGGCGCTGCCCGGCTCCTGGGACGAACTGGTCGCCCGCCCGCCGCTGGTGCGGTTTGAGGCGGTCAGCAAGCGCTTCGGCAATTTCGTCGCCGTCGAGCGGCTGTCCTTGGACATCCGCGAACGCGAGTTCTTCGCGCTGCTCGGCCCCTCGGGTTGCGGCAAGACCACGCTGCTGCGGATGCTGGCCGGCTTCGAGCAGCCGAGCGAGGGCCGCATCCTGTTCGACGGGACGGATATCTCGGACGTGCCGCCGCACCGCCGGCCGTTCAACATGATGTTTCAGAGTTACGCGCTGTTTCCGCACCTGACGGTCGAAGCCAACATCGCCTTCGGCCTGAAGCAGGATGCAATGGCCAAGCCCGAGATCGCCAAGCGGGTGCGGGAGATGCTGGCGCTGGTCAGGCTCGATGGCCTCGGTGCCCGCCGGCCGCATCAGCTTTCGGGCGGCCAGCGTCAGCGCGTCGCGCTCGCGCGCGCGCTCGCCAAGCGGCCGCGGGTGCTGTTGCTCGACGAGCCGATGTCGGCGCTCGACCGCAAGCTCCGCGAGGACACCCGCTTCGAGTTGATGGCGCTGCAGGACCAACTCGGGCTGACCTTCATCATCGTCACCCATGACCAGGAGGAGGCGATGACGGTTGCCGACCGCATCGGCGTCATGAACGCCGGCCGGCTGGCGCAGGTCGCGACGCCGTCCGACATCTACGAGCGTCCGGATTCGCGCTGGGTGGCGGGCTTTATCGGCGACGTCAACCTGTTCGAGGGGCGGGTCGTCTCGTCGGGCCTCGGCCATACCATGATCGAGTGCGTGGCAGGCGGGCGCCTGCTGGTCACGCATCCGACGGATGTTGCTACCGGCAGCGACGTGACGGTGGCGGTGCGGCCGGAGAAGGTCCGTGTCGACAACTCGACCTCGCGCCTGAGCGACGAGAATTGCTTCGCCGGGCGGGTGGTGAATATCGCCTATCTCGGCGGTGTGTCGGTCTACAAGGTCAAGCTCGACAACGGCCACGACATGATGGCAACCGCCGCCAACCGCGCGCGGCCGGTCGGCGGCCCGATCGACGCCGGCGACCGCGTGTGGCTGAGCTTTGCGCCCGAGGCCGGCATGGTGCTGCTGCGATGACCAGTGCCGCCGAAACCGCATCGCGCCGCGAGAGGAGCCGCCGGGATTGGGGGCGGCGGCTGGTGATTCTAATCTCGGCGTTCTGGCTGGCGCTGTTCTTTGTGACGCCGTGCCTGATTGTGCTCAAGATCAGCCTGTCGCAGACGGCGATTGCGCAGCCGCCCTATGTGCCGGTGCTCGATCTCGCTGCCGGATGGCCGGGACTGCGGGATTTCGCCGCTGGCCTGTCGCTCGACAGCTACAGGTTGCTCGGCTCCGACTGGCTTTACCTCACGTCCTATCTGCGCAGCCTTGCGATCGCCGCGCTGTCCACGTCCATCCTGTTGCTGATCGGCTATCCGCTCGCCTATGGCATCGCGCGCGCGCCCCGGCCACTGCAGCCGGTCCTGGTCATGGCGGTGTTCCTGCCGTTCCTTACCGCGTTCCTAATCCGCATCTATGCCTGGATCAACATCCTGCAGCGCGAGGGGTTGCTTAACGACATGCTGATCGCGCTCGGCATCGTCCGCGAGCCCGTGGTGTGGCTTGCGACCGACACCGCGATCATCATCGGCATCGTCTATTCCTATCTGCCGTTCATGGTGCTGCCGCTCTACGCCAGCCTGGAGAAAATGGACGAGGCGCTGCTCGAGGCCGCGGCCGATCTCGGCGCGCCGCGGTGGAAGGCGTTCTGGTCGGTCACCGTGCCGCTGTCGGCGCCCGGCATCTTCGCCGGCTCCCTGCTGTGCTTCATCCCCATCGCCGGAGAGTTCGTCATCCCCGATCTGCTCGGCGGCTCGGACGCGCTGATGATAGGCCAGACGCTGTGGACGGAGTTCTTTCAGAACAAGGACTGGCCGGTGGCGTCGGCCGTCGCCATCGCGCTGCTGATCGTCCTGCTCGCGCCGATCCTGATCTATCAGCATGTGCAGATGCGCGCGCTGGGGGACCGCTGATGCGCCGGCGAAAATCGATCAAGGATATGTCGATCTTCAACGTCACGTCGGTGGCGCTGGGCCTCGCCTTTCTCTATCTGCCGATCGCAATCCTTGTGATCTACTCGTTCAACGCCTCACGGCTGGTCACGGTCTGGGGCGGCTGGTCGACGCGCTGGTACGTGGCGCTCCTGCACGACCAGGCCATGCTGGAGGCGGCCTGGACGAGCCTGCGGATCGCCGCGATCTCGGCAACGGCGGCGAGCGTGCTCGGCACACTGGCCGCGGTGGTGCTGGTCCGCGCCGGGCGATTCCGCGGCCGCACGATGTTCTCCGGCATGGTCTATGCGCCGCTGGTGATGCCCGAGGTCATCCTCGGGCTGTCGCTGCTGCTCTTGTTCGTCGCGCTCGACGCCGATCGCGGCTTCTGGACGGTGACCATCGCGCACACCACGGTCACGCTGAGCTTCGTCACGGTGGTGGTGCAGTCGCGGCTGCTCACGTTCGACCGGAGCCTAGAGGAGGCGGCGATGGACCTCGGCTGCCCGCCGCTCAGGACCTTCCGCACCATCACGCTGCCGTTGATCTTCCCGGCCATCGCCGCCGGTTGGATGCTTGCCTTCACGTTGTCGTTCGACGACCTGGTGATCGCGAGCTTCGCGACCGGGCCGGGCGCCACGACCTTGCCGATGCGGATCTACTCTGAGGTGCGGCTCGGCGTAAAGCCGGAAATCAACGCGATCTGCACCATCATGATAGCGGTGGTGGCGGCAGGCGTGATCGTCGCGTCGCTGGCGAGCAAGCGCCGCGCCGGAAGCCGGATCGGCTGGACTAATATCAGGTAAGTTGCTTCAATTGACGATCAGGGCTGGGGAGCTTCGATCATGATCGCTAAGATTGCCCGCTCGGGTATCCTTGGATTCGTCGTCGCTGTGGCCGGCTCCGGCATCGCGGCCGCAGGCACCGCCTACGATGGCACGTGGAATCTTTCCATCGTCACGGAACGCGGCTCCTGTGACCGCACCTATTATTTTCAGGTCCAGGTCGCCAATGGGATCGTGAGCCATCCCAACCTGGTCAGGTTCAGGGGCCGCGTCTCATCCCGCGGCTTTGCTCGCTTGTCCGTCTCGGTCATGGACAAGCATGCATCCGGCTCGGGGAAGCTGACGCGGGATGCCGGCCGCGGGCGCTGGACCGGCCGCTCCGGCGCCGACCGGTGCTTCGGCCACTGGACCGCGCAGAAGTACTGAGGCCGTGAATTTCGCGTCCCAGTCAGGCTTCTGCAGCCGGGCGGCCGGAACAGATAGAGCAGGAACCACACCGGCAGGATCACCATCGCGCCGACCAGCAGGTTCGGCGCGGCCTAGGACAGGCCGCGGCGGGCCATATCCTCGACCCGTTCGTAGGACAGCCCGGATTCCTTGATCATCTGCTCGGCGGTGATGCTGAAATGGCTCAGGATCGTTCCGACGATCAGCGAGGCGACCACGACCTTGACCAGTGTTCGGATCAGGGGATTGAGCATCAAAGGCCTCGCCGCCGGCGTGCAGCCGGCAGACTGGTTCGTCGGCGGATTATAATCGAAACGGTGCGCTTTCTCCCGCGCGGACGTTCGCGGCCGGGCAAACATTGCCTGAAGCCTAGGGTTTGGGCGCCGGGGTCGGCGCGCCGGCCGGGGGACTGATCGCCCCGCCGGTCAATCGCTCGATGGCCGAGCGAACGGTGTCGCGGGTGTTGCGGTTGCGCACCGCGTTGAGCAGCGGGCTTGCCACCGGCGAGCGCGAAATCAAGGCCTGGGTGTCCGGCAGCAGGATCGGGTCATCCCACGGGCCCTGCACCACGAAGGGCAGTTCGAACGCCGCGGGCGCATCGGCCGACGTGGAGGCGGCGAGCGCGGCGACGCCGCGCAGATCGAAGTCCCGCGCCGGTATGGAGGCCGAGCCGGTAAGCCCGAGCCGCACCTTCGATCCTTCCAGGCTGGCGGTCTCGACGTTGGCGACGCCCTCCGTGATCTTCAGGTCGACGGTGAACTTCTCGAACGGCGTGCGGCCGTTGCGGAAATTCCCGGTGCCCGACAGCGGCCGCCGCTCCAGCCGGCGCAGCAACTGCTCCACGTTCCAGCCGACCAGCGAGCCGTCCCGGCCGGACAGGGTTGTCGTGCCGTTCAGGGTGCGGGTCAGGCCGAGCACGCTGTTGCCGGTGGCATCGATCGCCACCGCGATGTCGCCGCGTCCCTCGATTTTGCGGAACTGGAACATCTCGCCGAGACAATTTTCCAGATCGACGTCGGTGAATTGCAGTTGCGACTTGAACTCGGCGCCGGCGTCGGACGCAGCCAGCGCCATCGAGCCTTTGAGGATGCCGCCGAACGCCTGCGACTCGCCGATCGTCACGTTGAGCCTTCCGCCGCGCAGATTGGCGGCGATGGCGGTGCGGCCGAGTTTGGCGCGCGCAAGCGTGATGCGCGCCGCCGACAGCCGCAGATCGAGATCGAAGCCGGTCAGGCTGTCGATCACAAGCGGCACCCGGTTCCAGTCGCGCTCGTCGCTGGTGAGCAGGCGGACGGTGGAAATATAGGGCGTGAGATTGAGCTCATCCGCCGCCAGCGTGCCCTGCAATGTCTGCCGGCCGTCGGTGGCGAAGGTGAGCACGCCCTCCGCGACATTGCCATCGAGCTCGACGTTGACCGTGGAGAGGGCGATGGTTCCGCTGGAGACGTTGGTCCTGGCCTTGAGCGCAAAGCGGCCAAATCCGCTGCCGCTGAGCGGTTTGAGCCCGGCCCAGCGCAAGGTGTCGCGCAGCGAGGCCGCGTCGGCCGCGAGCGTGCCTTCGACCCTGAGCGTCGGCCGCGTGCTCCAGTTGCCTTCGAATGTGAGCTTGACCGGGGCGCCGGTGAGGCGAACCTTCAGGCCCGAGCGGTCGCCGGCGAGCGCGGCCGCGAAATCCGTCATCGTGATCGTGCTGTCGATTGGCTCGTTGTGCCACACGAAACGGCCGGTGGCGGCGAAGCTCTTGGAAATCGAGGGCCAGGCAAGCGCCAGTTCGACGTTCCGCAGGGTTTCGGTGATTCCGCGCGCGGCATCGTCGATCGTGATGGCGCCCTCGGTGATGCGGATTTCGTTGAACGAGGTGGCGTCGACCGGCCAGTTGGCCTTCGGGCCGCGCGCGCGCGCCAGCGTGTCGATCAGCGCGGCCCAGTTCGAATGACCGTCGCGATCGAAGGTGACGTTGATGCGCGGGCGCACCAGCGATACGTCGGCGATCTCGACCCGTCCCGCGAGCAGCGGGAAGAAGCGCAGCCGCGCCGTCAGCCGGTCGACCGCCAGCACCGGCTTCAGGTCGGAGCCGAGCGTGACATTGGCGAAGCTGATTGAGCCGGTCGGAAACAGCGACACCGCGACGTCGCCGCGCAGCACCAGATCGAGCCCGGTGACGTTGCGGATCTCGGCCTTGGTGGCGTCGCGCACGGTATCGACGGAAATGAGCAGCGCCATCGCGCCAAGCGCGGCGAAGCACGCCACCACGACGGCGGCGACGGCGATTCCCAGGCGCTTGAAACCGGTGGCCGCGGTCACGGATCGCTCCAATCGGTCGACGCTTGAGGCCGGGGGAACTATAGCGGGCGGTTTGAAGGGCGCAACGTGGCGGGCCCCTGTGACCCTTTCGTGGCCGGGGACAGAGGGGCCGCGCGCCGGGCTACGCGGATCATCTGTTTTTCAGCGCCACCCTGTAATTGGCCTCGGTCTTGGACTTAATCTCGTCGAGGCTGGTGTCGGGGTCAACCTCGACCAGCGTCATTCCGCCGCCCCCCTTCCGGTCGATCGTGAAGACCCCGAGGTCGGTGATCACCATGTCGACGACGCCGGCGCCGGTGAGCGGCAGGGTGCAGCGCTTGAGCAGCTTGGCCTCGTTCTTGGCCGAGTGCTCCATGATCACCACGACCTTCTTCACGCCGGCGACGAGGTCCATGGCGCCGCCCATGCCCTTCACCATCTTGCCGGGGATCATCCAGTTGGCGAGATCGCCGTTCTCGGCGACCTGCATGGCGCCGAGCAGCGCGATGTCGATATGGCCGCCGCGGATCATCGCGAAGCTGTCGGCCGAGGAGAAATAGCTGGTGGTCGGAATCTCGGTGACGGTCTGCTTGCCGGCGTTGATGAGGTCGGGATCCTCGTCGCCCTCGTAGGGGAACGGGCCGAAGCCGAGCATGCCGTTCTCGCTTTGCAGCTGCACGCTCATGCCATTGGGAATGTAGTTCGACACCAGTGTCGGGATGCCGATGCCGAGATTGACGTAGAAGCCGTCGCGCAGCTCCTGCGCCGCGCGGTCCGCCATTTGTTCACGGGTCCAGGGCATGGGGCTCTCCTTAGGCGATAACTCGTTTGCGCACGGTGCGCTGCTCGATGTGCTTGACGGCGTTGGGGACGTGGATCATCCGCTTGACGAAGACTCCCGCCGTGATGATGTGGTCGGGATTGATCTGTCCCGGCTCGACCAGGTTCTCGACTTCGGCCACCGTCGACTTGGACGCGGTTGCCATCATCGGATTGAAATTGCGCGCGGTCTTCCGGTAGACGAGGTTGCCTTCGGTGTCGCCCTTCCAGGCGTGCACGATCGAAAGGTCGGCGACGATGCCGCGCTCCATGATGTAGCTCTCACCGTCGAACTCGCGGGACTCCTTTCCCTCGGCGATCAGCGTGCCGGCGCCGGTGCGGGTGAAGAAGGCGGGGATGCCCGCGCCGCCCGCGCGGATGCGCTCGGCGAGCGTGCCCTGCGGGTTGAATTCGATCTCCAGCTCGCCGGCCAGGAACTGCTGGGCGAACAGCTTGTTCTCGCCGACGTAGGACGAAATCATCTTCTTGATCTGCCGGGATTCCAGCAGGAGGCCGAGGCCTGCGCCGTCCACGCCGGCGTTATTGGAGACGATGGTGAGGTTCTTGACCCCGGAATCGCGGATCGCCTGGATCAGCGTCTCGGGGATGCCGCACAGGCCGAAACCTCCGGCACAGATCAGCATGCCGTCCTTGAGCAAACCGGCCAGGGCCGCCTTGGCATCCGGATAGACTTTCTTCATGCGTTCCGCCCTCACACCTTCAAAGCCAATAACTATGCAAATTCTGTACCCGACGCAACGAACCGCGATCAAGCGCCGGAGGGCGGCCGATTTACGGCCGGTCAGGGGCCGTCGGCAGGATGTCCTCGGCGTGGCGGACCATCCAGATCACCGGGACGATGCCGACCAGGACGATCAGCAGGGCGGCGAGCGAGCCTTCCTCGAAATTGCCCCGGGTGGCGAACTGATAGATGTAGGTCGAAAGCGTCTCGACATTGAGTGGGCGCAGCAGGAGCGTTGCCGGCAGCTCCTTGAGGCAGTCGACGAAGACCAGCAGCGCGGTGCCCCACAGTGCGGGCCGCAACAGCGGCAGATGGATCGCCCAGATCAGGCCCGAGGGGTGGGTGCCGACGGTGCGGGCGGCGTCGTCCAGCTCGGTCGAGATGCGGGCGAGGCCGGCCTGGGCGAAGCCAGTCGAGATGGCGAGGAAGCGCACGACGTAGGCGCAGACAACCGCGGCGCTCGATCCGGCGAGCAGCAGCCCGACATGCGGGGTGACCGCGTTGATCGCCTCGTCGATCGCGACCAGCGGCGACAGGAGGCCGAGCGCCAGGACCGTGCCAGGCACCGCATAGCCCAATCCAGCGATGAAGAAGCACGCCCTGGCCAGCGGCCGGCGCACGAGGCGGAGCGCGAAGGCCGCGCCAAAGCCGAGCACCAGTATCAGAACGGTGGCGCAGCCGGCGAGCAGCACCGTGTTGAAGGTGTGCCGGACGAGATGGGGATCGAAGCCGATCAGCAGGCCGCGGACGGCCACCTCGTATGTGAGGTGGAACAGCGGGATCAGGAAGCCCAGGCAGACCGGCAGCAGGCAGCCCGCCAGCGCGAGCCATCGCATCCCCCCGGTCAGCACGATGCGCCGCGCGTGGCCGAGGCGAGTGTCGAGCCCGGCAAAGCCCTGCCGCCTCCGTCCATAGCGCTCGAGTGCGATCAGCGCGGCGACCGCAAGCAGCATGAAGCAGGCGATCTGCGCCGCACCGGGCAGGCTTGAGCGGTTGAGCCAGGTGCTGAAGATCGAGAGCGTCAGCGTCTGCACGCCGAGGTATTCGCTGGCGCCGATGTCGTTGAGAGTTTCCAGCAGTGCCAGCGCGACGCCCGCCGCGATCGCTGGCCGGGCGAGCGGCAGTGCGATGTCGCGGGCAAGCCGCCACGGCGTTGCGCCGAGGCCGCGCGCGGTCTCGAGCAAGGCCACGCTCTGCGTCTGGAACATCGCGCGTGCGGCGAGATAGACATACGGGTAGAGCACGAAGCTCATGATCAGCACGGCACCGCCGAGTGACCGGATGCTTGGGAACCAGTAGTCGGCGGCGGACGTCCAGCCGAACAGCGCGCGGAGCGATTTCTGCACCGGGCCCAATCCGCCGAGCAGGTCCGCGTAGACGTAGGCGACGATGTAGGTCGGAAACGCAAGCGGCAGCGGCAGGAGCCAGAGCACGATGTTGCGGGCCGGGAAGTCATAGGCGGTGACGGTCCAGGCGGTGCCGACGCCCGCGGCCATGCTGAGGAGGGCGACGCCCGCCAGCAGCAGGACGGTGTTGACCGCCGCGGGCGGAATCACATGGGCCATGAGGTGCGGCCACAACTCGGCGTCACCGCGGAGCGCGATCAGGACGAGATTGACGAGCGGTGCCGCGACCAGGGCCGCGACGACGAGGAGGAACGCGGTGGCAAGCGGGTGAGGCAAACGCAGCAGCAGTGCCAGCCGGGTTCGAATCGCCGGTTCGGGCGGGCGCGGCAGCGCCGCGGCGTTCATGACCGCAAATGCAATCGTCCCCACCGGCCGGCGGGGACGATGACCGGAGTGTTAGGCACGAAGGCGCCCGTCAGTTGTCGAATCCGACCTTGTCGACCAGCGCGGACGCCTTCTTGCGGTTCGCGGCGATCTGCGCGAGCGGCATCGGCTCGCGCTTGAGTTCGCCGTAGCCGGCGATGGTCTTGTTGATCGGCACACCCGCAAGCATCGGATACTCGTAGGTGAGGTTGGCGTGCATCTGCTGCGCCGGCGCGCTGACCATCCATTCGATGAACTTCATTGCGTTCGCTTTGTTGGGCGAATTCTTCATCAGGGCCACGCCCGACAGGTTCACATGGGTGCCGCCGCCCTGGAAGGTCGGCAGCACGACCTTGGTCGCCTCGGCCCAGGGCTTCTTGTCGGTCTCCATGTCGTTCATCAGCGCCCAGTAGTAGGTGTTGGCGATGCCGAGGTCGCACTTGCCGGCCGCGATGTCGCGCGCGGTTTCGCGGTCGCCGCCCGACGGCTTCTGCGCCAGGTTGGCCTTGAGGCCCTTGAGCCACTCTTCCGCCTTGGCCTCGCCGTGCTTGACGATCATCGCCGCGAACAGCGCGTTGTTGTACATGTGCTGGCCGGAGCGGATGCAGATCTTGCCCTTCCACTTCGGGTCGGCCAGTTTCTCGTAAGTTATGGCGGTTTGCTGGACACGCTGTTTCGACGCGTAGACGATGCGCGCGCGCAGCGCGACGGCGGCCCAATGGCCCTCTGGGTCGCGGTATTGCGCCGGCACGGCGGTGTCGATCGCCTTGGAATTGATGGCCTGGGTGATGCCGTTCTGCACGGCGTCCTCGAGCCGGCTGATGTCCACGGTCAGCAGCACGTCGGCGGGGCTGTTGTCGCCCTCGGTCTTGATGCGTTGCTCCAGGCCGGAACTCGCAGAGATCACGTTCACCTTGACGCCGGTGTCCTTGGTGAAGGCGTCGAGCAGTGGCTGGATCAGCTTGGCTTCGCGATAGGTGTAGACGTTCACCTCGTTGGCGTTCGCCACCGTGAGCGTGCCGGCCAGGGCTAAAGCTGTCAGGCTGAGAAGGCGTCGCATTGAAGATTCTCCTGTCGCGTGGACTTAAGTGCCGTCGGCAGGTGTCGCCCCGCGCGGCTAAGAGGAACTAGCTACGGCTCCACGCCGGCGGGTCAAGAGGTTTTCATTCGGAAAATCAATAGCTTGGAAATATTCCAAACAAGCCTGTTCTGGAATGAATCGAAACTAGCGCCTTGCGTCTTGAAGCTGCTCACGGAATAGGCGTGGGGCGGCTATGCGTATCCGGCGCGGCCAATTGCGTCACAGCGCCACAGCGGGCGCGGGGGCTCAGCCGCCGGGCTTGAGGCCCATGTAGGGACCGGCGTCGGCGATCTCCGCGATCAGCTTCTTGACGATGGCCTGGCCGAACGAGTCGAAATTTTCGGCGACGACGACGAACGCGCCCGGCCCGCCGATGACGTTGGCGCGGTAATAGTTGGCGAGTCCGCCGGGCGGGTTGGTGTGCTCGGGATTCCACGCCATCGGGCGGTCGCTCAGGATCACCAGTCCGTTGATCGTCACGCCAGCGGCGACGGCCTCGTCGCGCGCCAGCGTGACGTCGCGGCCGGAATTGTGGGTGCCGTCGCCCGACACATCGATGGTGCGGCGCGGGGCCTGATACGGCGCTCGCGCCAACAGGCTCATAGAGAAATCGATGCCGCCGCCGATCGAGGTGCGCTCGGCGAACGAGCGCGGCAATTCGACGAGCTGGTCGCCGAACTTCCGCGCGGCGTCGGCCCCGTCGATCAAGGTCCAGTCGATCACGACCTTCTGCGAACTGACGCCCGACCATTCCACGAAGGCAACGGCGATGCGCTTGTTGCGCCCGGCGGTGATGGCTTCGAGCACCCGCTGGTCGGCGATCGCGGCGGCGTAGCCCTCGCGCTGCAGCTTGAACTTGGCGTGATCGACGCTGCGGGAAACGTCCGAGGCGAGCACTAGCAGCAGATCGACCGGTTCGTCGGCCTGCGCGAACGGCGGTGCCTGGAACAGCGCCAGCAGCACGAGCAACGATCGCAGGGCACGCAGCATGGGTGCACCTCCACAGCACAGCTGGGACGAGCCTGGCGGATTTCCAGCGGCGCCGTCAGCCGGATTGTAAGGCTTACGAAGCCGCCGCCTGGCCGGTCCGGGGCCGCTGCGAATCCACTTTTCGCATCAGATCCAGGAAGGTCTGCGCGATCTCGGCTTCGTAGGGCGCCCATTCGGTGTAGTTGATGAGCGGAACCTCCTGATCGGCGATCGGCAACTGATGCAGCACCGCGCCGGGAATTTTCGACGCCGCGAGGCGGCCGTTGACGGATGCATGGGTCTGGTCGTTGCCCGGGATGACGACGGTCGGCACCGAGATCGAAGCGAGATCGGCGTCGGTCATGCCGAACACGGGCGTCTTGGCGCTTTCGATGAACTGGTCGCGCCAGTTCGACATCACCGCGATGTATTTCTTAGGGTCCATCGCCATCAGGCGGTCGCGGGTCTGCGGATTGACCGCGATCCGCTCCTGATACTGCTCGGTGGCGCAGACCGCCGCCATGCCGCCCTGCTGGGCGGCCGTGATGAACATGCCGTAGTACATTTCCGGCAGACGGTTCGCCGCGAAGGCGCCGCCGGTCACCCGCATCAGCAGCAGGCCGCGCGTGTCGTTGCGGAAGCGGATGTAGTAGCGCATCGCGGTGCGCGCGCCCGCCGACGAGCCGCCGACGATGGTGGGTGTTGCGCCGCGCTGCTTGAGCAGTTCGTGCAGGTCGTCGAGCCACAGGATTTCCTCGGCGACATCGCCCTCGATCAGCACGTCGGAGCGGCCGGTGTTGCGGCGGTCGTGCAGCACGACGCGATAGCCGTCCTTGGCGAGCTTCTGGGCCAGCGGCACGAACTCGTCGTGCCCGCGCCGGCCGCCGGTGATCAGCGCCACCCAGGGGCCACGATCTCCGACGATTTGGTAGAAGATATTCACTCCGCGTACTGATGCGACCGGCATGGCGTTTCCCCGTGATGTCCGCGCGGCCGACAATCTGCCGCGCGGCTTGGCCAGCATCATAATCCAATGCCGCGGGCATTCCAGATGGGATTTGCCGGGGGCGGCGCTCTTGGGAAGGACTATTCCGCCGCCACCCGGGCGCCGGGGAACGCCACCTCGACCAGGGTGCCGGTGTTGACCGCGCTCCTGATCTTGAAGCGGGCGCGGTTGGCTTCCGCCAGCGCCTTGGTCAGGGGGAGGCCCAAGCCAGTGCCGCCCGAGCCCCACCGGGCGGAGGTAGCCAACTGGCGGAACGGCTCCAGCGCCACGGCAAGGTCTTCCTCGCTCATGCCGACGCCGGTGTCGCGCACGCGCAGCACAATCTCCCCGTCGTCGCTGCGCGCGGTCGAGACGATCACCTGTCCGCCCACGCCGGTGAACTTGATCGAATTGGACAGAAGGTTGAGCAGGATCTGGCGCACCGAGCGCGCGTCGGCCGTGACCGACGGCAGCGTGGACCCCAGCGACGTGCGGATGATGATGCGCTCGCGGTTGGCCTGCGGCTGCATCAGTGCGACGCTCTGCTGGGTCAGCTCGTTGAGATCGACGTCGGCGAAGTTGAGCTCGAGCTTGCCCGCCTCGATCTTGGACAGATCGAGCAGGTCGTTGAGCAGCGAGACCAGGTGGCCGCCCGACGCATGGATGTCCTTGAGATATTGCCGGTAGCGCTCGTTGCCGATCGGGCCGAATCGCTCCTGCATCATCACCTCGGAGAAACCGATGATGGCGTTGAGCGGCGTGCGGATCTCGTGGCTGATCTTGGCGAGGAAATCGGATTTCGCCAATGACGCCTTTTCCGCCTGGCGCTTGGCGTTGACAAGCTCGCCCTCGGTCTTCTTCCAGAACGTGATGTCGCGGAAGATGGCGCAAAGCTTGTCGCTGCCGTCGTCGATCTTGGCCATCGTCATGAACAACGGGATCAGGCCGCCTTCGCGCCGGCGGCCGATGACGTCGCGGCCTTGGCGCGGGCCCGGCATGCCGGGCTTGTTGGCCGCGCTCAGGGATTCGAGCACGCCGCGCTGGCTTTCCGGCGCGAACAGGCTGGCGAAAGGCAGGCCGGTCAGGTCCCGGCTCTCGTAGCCGAACAGCTTGCCCGCACCGCGATTGATCGAATGGATGTGGGCCTCGTGGCCGAGCACCACCACGCCGTCGGCGGCGGCATCGAGAATCTCGCGGACTTCACTGGCCTCGGCCTTGGCGTTGCGCAGCGCCGTCTCGAATGTCTTCTGGCGTTCGTCGCCGCCGGCGCCCGCGGAGCCGACACCGGTGAGCATCAGCACTAGCGCGGATTCGCCTTCCCAGGGTGAGGTGAACAGCCGCGCTTCCACCGGTACCTGGTCGCCGTGATTGGTGGCAATGGTGAGCGATTGCGCGCCGTTGTTGGTGCCGAGCTCGGCGTCCTTCGGCTCGACGAACAGTGCGTCGAGCCCGCCGGCTTCTTCCAGCGCATGCAATTGATCGTAGCCGGTCCAGTCGAGGAAGGCGCGGTTGGCGTAGATCAGCTTGTCGAGCCGGTAGACCAGCACGCCGACCGGCAGCCGGTCGAGGATCGGGCGCTGGTCGGCCGCGGGCGTGCGGGCGGTCCGCCCAGGCGTGCGCTCGGCGGCTCGCTCTTTTGGCTCGGCGGTCTTCTCCGCCGCCGGTGGCTCCGCAAGCGATGGTGCCGTGGGCGCTGCCGCGACGTCGTCCTGCCGCTCCGGCTTGTCCTTGTCGCGGCCGCGCAGCCGCGCGGTGAGACGATTCGCCAGTTCGCTGAATGCGCTGCGCTCGACCGGCGTCAGTGCTGGCACGGATTCCGGCGCAGTCGAGGGGAACGGCAGGACATTCTCCGATGCCGGCACGGCTGTAAGCACCGGGCGCTCTTCACGGAACACCGGGGGCTCGACGCGTGGAACGGGGGCTGCGCCGGTGCGGCGCGCTTGCGCCAGTTCGTTGATGCGGGCAACCTCACGGCAGACGCCGAATCCGCGGTAGCCGCGGAAGTTGCGGTCGCGGTCGAACATCGGAAGCCCGGAGAGCTCGACCGTCAGTCGCGTGCCGGTGTCGTCGACCGGGAAGGCCACGGTGATGCCGCTCCAGGTGTCGCGCGAGGCGAAGGCGCGCGCGACCTGGCCCTCGGGATCGAGCGCCAGCGTCGCTGCGATCTCGTTCCATGTCTTGCCGAGAGCGGAGGCGGTGCGCGGCCCGATCAGCGCCTTGAATTCGTCGGAGCCGAGCGTGAAACGGCTGTCGTCGTCCATCTGCCAGATAAAGCGGAGCGGCTGGCGGCGCTCGGACGGAGCCTGAGCTTCCGGTCGCGGCGGCTCGCCCGGAGCGGCCGTCGCGGGCTTGTCCTGCGCAGCCGGAGGCGGCACGGGGGGAGCGATCGGCCTCTGCAACTCAATTGGTTTCGCCGCTTCGATCGGCTTTGCCGTTGCGGCGGTTTTCGGCTCGATCGGCGCGGTGGCTTCGCCGGCCGGCGCAAAGGTTGCCAGCAGCACGGTCGATGCCTCGGCACCGATGCGCTCAAGCGAAATCCTGCCCGCGCCCTGCGGGCCTTCGGCGCGTCCCGCGGCCAGCGCGGTGGCGGCAAGCGGCGCTGCGCCGAGGAGGGCGAGGCTTTCGGCGCGGCCGAGGTGGGCTCGCGCCGCTGGCGTTGCATGCAGCAGCAGGCCGTCGGCGGAAAACAGCGCGGCCGGCTCGCCGCAACCGGCGAGCAGACGCTGCGCTTGGTCCTTCAACGACAGGCGCGATCCGGCTTTTTCAACCGCGACCACCAGGATGGCGGGCGTGCGGTCTGCCAGCACGATCCGCGAGCAGCCGCACAGCAACGCGCCGCCTATGCGCCCGCCGAAACCGCGCAGCCGCTCGAGACGCGGCGCCGCGCCGTGCGGCAGCGTGCCGGCGAGGCGCGCAATCTGCAGCGCGGCAGAGCCCTTGGGATCGATGGTGTGCCCGGTCAGCGCGGCGGACGATTCGGCGTTGAAGATCGCCGCGGCGGCCGCATTGCCCCAGAGAATCCGCGTCGCGTCCGCGCTCCACAGCCATGCCGGGATGTCGCCCGTGGCATAGGGCGCCAGGCGCGGGTCGCCTAGAAAGACAAGGAGAGACCCTTGCTCACTCATTCACGCCCTGCCCCCGCAAGCCGATTGATCGGTCTGTCGAATTTAATTGAAACGGTCATAATCCCTGCGACCTGCAACGTCCACGCCGACCGGGGCTTGCGCACCGGCCGAATGTCCCTAACCTTAACCGCGGGCGTGTCGCGGGCCGATGCGGGTCGCATGATTAACGCCCGAATGCGATGGGAAAGAGGCTAAAATGGCCGATCAACCGTTCAACGATTTCGTTCCACCGGAAATGCGCAAGTTCGCCGAGCAGAGCGTGCAGCAGGCGAAGCAGGCGTTCGACGAATTGATGACCGCAACCCGGCGTGCGGTTTCGACCTCGAGGGCCATGCGTCGTCGGCGTAGAGCACCGCGCTCGAGCTTCAGCGCAAGGTGGTCGGCTATTCCGAGCTGAATGTCGGCGTATCCCTGGAGTTCGCGCAGAGCCTGCTGCGGGCGAAGAACCCCGAAGAGGTCATGAAGCTTCACGCCGATTACGTGAAGGCGCAGATGCAGACGCTGACCCAGCAGACCCAGGACATCGCCCAGCACGCTGCCAAGGTGGCCACGGCCCCGTCGAAAGACCGCTAGGTTCGCGCGAGGCCAAGCTGCGGCAATTCCAAGACCTTTTTGTGCGACGCAAAAATTATGTTGCGCTGCAACATAATCGATGCTATATGGGCTGTAGCAGGGTCGCAAAGGACTAAGATGTTTGGCGCGTCCCATGAAGTCTCCCCCGGATCGACGACGCGGCGGCGGATCCAGGAAACAGGGAGCGCCAAAACTACACTGAAGCGCACACAGAGGATCACCATCATGTCTGACGTCACCAGCAAGTCGAAGGCGAAGGTCGCGCCCGCGACCTTCGCAACCGAGATGCCGAAATTCGAAGTTCCCCGTTTCGAAATGCCGAAGTTCGAAATGCCCAAGATGGAAGTGC
>SHVN01000082.1 GCA_009694215.1 Xanthobacteraceae bacterium | reverse complement strand
GCCAGATGCCTTGCTTGGCGATAAGGCCTACGACGCTGATTCGTTGATCGACATTCTCAACCAACGGCAGATCACCCCGGTGATTCCGTCAAAAGCCAATCGCAAGGTCCAGCGCAATTGCGACTTCGCGCTCTACTGCGAACGCAACCGCGTCGAGCGATTCTTCAATAAACTCAAGCACTTTCGCGCCATCGCAACACGATACGACAAACTCGCCAGAAATTTTCTCGCCGGGGTCCAACTGGCTTTCGCTATCATCCTCCTCAACTGAAGATAAGCTCTAATATCCAATCCCGGCCGGGCCGCGAAAGGACTGCGGATATAGGTCACCCGCGGGCGGAGGTTAAGGCTCTGATATTCCAAAGATATGACGCCGGCTGGAAGGACTTGGTCGGAAAGCCGTGCGCGGTAGCATGGGATTTGCGACGCTGCTAGACCAAGGGTCTCCGCGCCCGCGCAACACAGAGCCGGTATGTTCAAGCGCATCCTCATCGCCAACCGCGGCGAAATAGCCTGCCGGATCATCAAGTCCGCTCGCCGGATGGGCATCGAGACGGTCGCGGTCTATTCCGAGGCCGACTGCGACGCGCTGCACGTTGAGATGGCGGATACGGGCGTCCTGATCGGGCCGCCGGCCGCGTCCCAGAGCTATCTGCTGATCGAGAAGATCGTCGAGGCCTGCCGCAAGACCGGGGCGGAGGCGGTGCATCCGGGCTACGGCTTCCTCTCCGAGCGCGAGGCGTTTCCGGTCGAGCTTGCCAAGGCCGGGATCGTCTTCATCGGCCCCAATCCCAAAGCCATCGCCGCTATGGGCGACAAGATCGAATCCAAGAAGGCCGCCGCCCGGGCCAATGTCTCGACCGTGCCGGGCCATCTCGGCGTGATCGAGGATGACGTTCACGCCGTCAGGATCGCGGAAGAAATAGGCTTCCCGGTGATGATCAAGGCCTCGGCCGGCGGCGGCGGCAAGGGCATGCGCATTGCGTACTCCGCCAGCGAGGTCGCCGAGGGTTTCGCGCGTTCGAAGTCCGAGGCGAAATCCTCGTTCGGCGACGACCGGATGTTCATCGAGAAATTCATCGTCAATCCGCGCCACATCGAGATCCAGGTGCTGGGCGACAAGTACGGCAATGTCATCTATCTCGGCGAGCGCGAATGCTCGATCCAGCGCCGCAATCAGAAGGTGGTCGAGGAGGCGCCGTCGCCGCTGCTCGACGAAGCCACGCGCAAGAAAATGGGCGAGCAGGCGGTCGCGCTTGCGAAGGCCGTTGGCTACGACTCCGCCGGCACCGTCGAGTTCGTGGCAGGCCAGGACCGGAGCTTCTTCTTCCTCGAAATGAACACGCGGCTGCAGGTCGAGCATCCGGTGACGGAGCTGATCACCGGCATCGATCTAGTCGAGCAGATGATCCGGGTCGCCGCGGGCGAGAAGCTCACGCTGGCGCAGAAGGACGTGAAGCTCAACGGCTGGGCGGTCGAGAGCCGGGTCTATGCCGAGGATCCGTACCGCAACTTCCTGCCGTCGATCGGACGGCTTTCCCGCTATCGCCCGCCGGCGGAGACGAGCCTCGATGGCGTCACCGTGCGCAACGACACCGGCGTGACGGAAGGCGGCGAAATCTCGATCCACTACGATCCGATGATCGCCAAGCTCGTCACCCACGCGCCGACGCGCGCCGCCGCGATCGCGGCGCAGTCGAACGCGCTCGACGCCTTCGTCATCGACGGCATCCGCCACAACATCCCGTTCCTTTCGGCGCTGATGGCCCATGAACGCTGGCAGGCGGGAAGGCTTTCCACCGGCTTCATCGCCGAGGAATATCCCGAAGGCTTTCATCCGGTGACGGCCGCGGGCGCGATGGCCGAAACGATTGCCGCCGTCGCCGCCGCGATCGACCACGTCCACGGCGAGCGGAAGCGCCGCATCTCCGGCCAGATGACCGGCCGGGAGGTGACCCGCGACCGCCGCCGCGCGGTCCGGCTCGGCGACCTGTGGCTGACGCTCGAAGTGGCCCGCGAGGCGCAGGGCATCGGCGTGCAGTTCGTCGGCGCGGACGGCACGGTCGGGCCGGCCCGGGTGCTGCTGTCGGCCTGGAAGCCCGGCGATCCGGTGTGGAGCGGGTTCGTCCACGGCCAGCCGGTCGCGGTGCAGGTGCGGCCCATCGCCAACGGCTTCATGCTGGCGCATCGCGGCGTCGAGGCCCGGGCTTTCGTCTACACCGAGACCGAGGCCGCCGCCGCCCGCCTGATGCCGGTGAAGAAGCCGCCCGACACCGGCAAGGTTCTGCTGTGCCCGATGCCGGGCCTCGTCCGCTCGATCGAGGTGAAGGAGGGCCAGGAGGTCAAGGTCGGGGAGACGCTCGCTGTGGTCGAGGCGATGAAGATGGAAAACGTGCTGCGCGCCGAGCGCAACGCCACAGTCAAGGCGATCAAGGTGAAGCCCGGCGACAGCCTCGCGGTCGACGCGGTGATCATGGAGTTCGGCTGAGCGGCGTGTGACGATGGCGGCATGAGTCTGCGCTTGCAACTCTCGTCGGGGAACCGCCTTGCGCGCGGCCCGTTCGTGCTCGCGGTGATCGCCGTCTATCTGGCGAGCTTCGTCTCGCAGATGCTGCTGTCCGCGCCGGTAACCGGACGCATGAGCGTGCCGCCGTTCATCGTCGTGCAGGCCGTCCTGATCTGGCTCTGGATTGTGCTGCACCGGCGGCGGCTGCTCGACGCCGGGCGCTCCACCGGCATCGTCATCGGGATCGCCATGATCTGCGTGCTGGAGCTCGTGCTGCTGGTTTTGCTGATCTGGCTGATTTTCGTCTCGCCTGAAACGGCGGGCGGCGGCGTCCGCGAGGAGGCCAGCATCTTCCGCCTGTTCACCCTTCTCTATCTGCTGGGCATGATGAGCGGCCACCCCAATCTCATCGGCCTGCAGATGTGGCTGATCGGCTTTGCCGTCGTGATGGTCCTGCCGTTCGCGATCGCGATCGGCTTCTCGCTGTGGGCCGCGACCCGGCCGAGTGCAACTTCTCCGCCATGACGCTGTATTTTTCCTATGGCGCCAACATGAGCCGCGCGGTGATGCGCCGCCACGCGCCGCAGGCCCGCGCGCTGGGCGTCGCCGAGCTGGCCGATCATCGGTTCGTCATCACCGCTGACGGCTATGCCTCGGTCGAGTCCGCGCGGGCGGAGATCGTGCATGGCGTGCTGTGGCGGATCACGCCGCGCGACCGCGTTACGCTCGACGGCTGGGAGAACGTCGGCGGCAGGCTCTACCGCGCCGAGACGCTGGCAGTGCGCCGGAAACGATGCCTCGCGCCGGCGCTGGTTTATTTTGCGCGGCCGGGCGGCGAGGGGAGGCCGAAGCCGGGCTACATCGAGCTTGTGCTGGCCGCGGCGCGGGAGTGGAATTTGCCGGAGCCTTACATCCGCTCGCTGGAGGACTGGACGCCGACGCGCCCGCTCGGCGCGGACGTGCGTAAGATCGGGGAATTCCGGTGAGCGCGATCCGGCATGCCGTGTTCCGCGGCCGGGTCCAGGGCGTGGGCTTCCGCGCCTATGTCGAGGACGAGGCGGCGCGAACCGGCGTCGAAGGCTGGGTGCGTAACCGCGTCGATGGCACGGTCGAAGCTTTGTTCGCGGGTGACGCGAAGGCGGTCGAAGACACGATCGCCGCCTGCCGCAAGGGCTCCTATGCGGCCCGTGTCGACGGCATGGACCTGCGCGACGGCCGCGCCGAGGAGCTGGCGCTGCGCGGCCAAGGCAAGGTCGAAGGCAGGTTCGTGGTGTTGCCGACGATCTGATCGACGCTACCGCGGCCCGAACAGCGCCTCGAATTCCTGCCGCAGCATCATGTCGACCTCGGCCATGCCGACCGGCAGGCCGAGATCGGCGAGGCTGGTCACGCCGTAGCGCTGCTCCGACACGCCGCAGGGCACGATGCCGGAGAAATGCGACAGCTCAGGCTCGACGTTGAGCGAGATGCCGTGCAGCGTCACCCACTTGCGGACGCGGATGCCGATCGCGGCGATCTTGTCCTCGAAACCGTCGCCCTTGTCGGGCCTCCGCACCCAGACCCCGATGCGGTCGTCGCGCCGCTCGCCGCGCACGTTGAAATTGGCCAGCGTGCGGATGATCCATTCTTCCAGCGTGGCGACGAAGGCGCGCACATCCGGTTTCCGCCGGTTGAGGTCGAGCATCACATAGGCCACCCGCTGGCCGGGGCCGTGATAGGTGAACTGCCCGCCGCGGCCGGTCTGGTGCACGGCAAAGCGCGCTTCGATCAGCTCTTCGGGCTTGGCGCTGGTTCCGGCGGTGTAGAGCGGCGGATGCTCCAGCAGCCACACTTGCTCGGGCTCTGCGCCGCCGACGATCGCCGCCACGCGCTCGTCCATCGCGGCGAGGGCTTCCGCGTAAGGCACGGGCCGGTCGCTGACGCGCCATTGCACCGGCGAGGCGCCTTCGGCCGGCGCCAGCGTCAGTTCCAGCGGGAGGGATCGGCTGTTAATCACTCGTTCACCATACCATGTGGACTTGGGTTCCAGCGGATACCGCTGCAATCCAAGGATTCGAATGGCCACGATCGACAAGGTCTCCCTCGATATTCAAGTCGTGCTCGGCGTCACCGACATGCCGGTCCACCAGGTGCTCCGGCTCGGCCGCGGCGCCATCATCGAGCTCGACGCCACCGAGGACGACGCGGTCACTACCCACGCCAACAACTTCCCCGTCGCCCGGGGCACCGTGGTGGTGCAGGGCAACCGGATCGCGGTCGAGCTCAAGGAACTGCTGTCGCGGGCGGCCGACGCCCGCTAGCCTCGCCCCCAAAAGGCCGTTCACAGCCGTCTTCAGGCAAAACGCCAAAAACGCCCAAAATCCTCGCCCTTGTACGGCAGCGGGCGATTTGTTACATCGCCGTCGCTTCGGCGCCGTTCTGCTCGGCCGGCGTCCACTCCAAATGCGGCCATGGCGGAATTGGTAGACGCACTAGCTTGAGGTGCTAGCGGGGCAACCCGTGGAGGTTCGAGTCCTCTTGGCCGCACCAAACTCAAATACCGCTCCGTTTCACTGATTTAGGGGCGCGACAGGGCCAACCCCTGCCGCCCGGCGTTTGATCGGTGCTAGGAAAAGCCGCCGGGACTGAAACGAAGCGATTCCACGAGCCTTTCGAAATGCAAAAGTACCGAATTCTCATTGCCGGCGCAGGAATCGGCGGTCTTACGGCGGCCTCATGCCTGATGAAGGCGGGGCATCACGTCGAAATCCACGAGCAGACGCCGCAGCTCGGCGAGGTCGGTGCGGGCATCCAGGTCAGCGCCAATGCCATGCATGTGCTGCGGCATCTCGGCCTGGAGGACGCCATCACGGCGGTGGGCGTCAGTCCGGGCGCCTATGTCTTCCGCCTGCACGACACCGGCGAGGTGATCCAGCGCTTCTCGCTGTCGGAGGAGCACGAGCAGCTGCATGGCGCGCCTTACACCCAGCTCCATCGCGCCGACCTGCACGATCTGCTGGCGGCCCGCGCGCGCCAGCTCGATCCCAACGTGGTGCGGCTCAATCACCGGGCGACCTGCTTCACCGAAAGCGCCGATGGCGTCGAGCTGCGCTTCGCCGACGGCACCTCGGCGCGCGGCGACATCCTGATCGGCGCCGACGGGCTGAAATCGGTGGTGCGGGCGCAGATGTTCGGCGCGGCCCCCGCGACCTACACCGGCGATGCGGCGTGGCGCGCCGTGGTGCCGGCCGAGCGGCTGCCGAAGGAGTTTCTTGAGCAGGTCATGTCGGTGTTCATGGGGCCGGAAGGCCACGTCGTCTGCTACTACCTGCGCGGCGGCGCGCTGATGAACTTCGTCGGCATCGTCGAGACCGACGACGTCGCCGAGGAGTCCTGGACGGTCAAGCTGCCGTGGGAAGAACTGAAGGCGCAGTACCGCGGCTGGCATCCTGCGATCCAGACCATCATCGATGCAGCCGACAAGGACCAGTGCTATCGCTGGTCGTTGTTCAACCGGCCGCCGAGCTACGACTGGAGCACCGGGCGGGTCACGCTGCTTGGCGATGCCGCGCATCCCACGTTGCCGTATCTCGCGCAGGGCGCGGCGATGTCGATCGAAGACGGCGCGGTGCTCATGCGGACGCTCGGCATGACCGGCGACATTTCCGAGGCGCTGCAGATCTACCAGCGCAACCGCGTCGACCGGGCCGCGAAGATCGTGCTGCAGTCGAGCGCCAACCGCGAGCTGTTTCACCTGCCGTCGGTCGCGGAAATCAGGGCACGCTTCTCCGAGAAGGATGAAGGCGAGGACCGCAACCGCTGGCTCTATTCCTACAATCCCCTGACGGTAGAGCTTAAATAGCTCATCGCTGCTGGAAGCGTCCGTCCGGCGTCTGGCTGGTACGCGACGACGACGAGACCCCGATGCCGCCGGCGCGCGGCACCGGCACGCTGACGGTGGGCGGCCATCCGCCCGGCTCGGTGGTGACGAATTTGTCCGGCGTCGGCATGTTGCGCGCGGGCCGGGAACCTGCCGTGAATGGCCGCGCGGGGTCCTGAGGAATGTCCTCGCCGCGCGCCATGCTGTCGGCAGCGGCAGCGGGCACCTTCGGCTTTGGCGATGCTTCGGCCACGTCACCGCGCGGCGCAGGCGGGGCCGCGGCTGCAGGCGGGGCGGATGCCGCAACGGCCGCGGCGGCAGGCAGAACGGCGGGCGCCTCGGGCGCAGCAGGCGCGGCCGCGGGAGCAACCGGCTTCGCGGCAACCGGGGCGGGACCCTTGCCCGGCGCGACCAGGACGATGCGGTAGCCCTTCGCCTTCAATTCGCGCAGCAGCTCCGGCAGCGCCAGCGCGGTGGCCGGCTGGATGTCGTGCAGGAGCAGGATGCCCTTGTCCTTTTCGTCGAGCCGGCTGATGGCGCGGCGGACCACCTCCGACGCGGTGATGTGCTTCCAGTCGTCGGCGACGACGTCGGTGCTCCAGGTCGTAAGCCCCCGCGATTGCAGATAGCCCTCGACCTCCTTGGCGCGAAGCAGGCGCGGAATGCGGAAGAACGGCGCGACCGCCTTGCGGTCGCCGAGCGCGGCAAAACCCTACTCGATCTCCTCCTGCACCGCACCGAGCGGCATGCGCTCGAACGCCAGCGGATGGTTCTGGCTGTGGCTGCCGATGATGTGGCCGCCGGCGTGGATTGTCTCCAGCAGCTCCGGATAGCCGCGAGCCATGCGGCCGATGATGAAATAGTTGGCCTTCACGCAATGCTCGGCTAGCACGTCCAGCACGCGGTTGGTGTAGGGCGGCATCGGGCCGTCGGCGAAGGTCAGCACGACCTCCTTGTCCTCGAGCGGCAGCGAGCGCGTGTATTGCACCGTGCCGATGCGCGGGAGTTTCTGCGGGTCGATCGTCATCACCCGGCTGGTGCCGAGCGCGTTGGGATTGCCTGGGCAATCGGCTGCGCGCGCCTTCGCGGCGGCCATCGCGCTGAGGATCAATCCGATGAGCAAGAGCATGCGACAGATCATGCGGCGCACCTTACCGCCTCGCGCGGACGATACGCGGACGCGGCATCAATTATCGGCAGTCATATTTAATACGCGCGCGGATGATTAACGCTGCCCGCGGCGCGCGGATGTTTAACGCTTGTGCTTAACGACAGGCCCGGCGTACAAGCGCGCGATCAATTCATCCAACGCCCGCGGCGGCGAGGCCGGCATGGTCGATCAGGCGGACATGACCGGGACGCGGGCGGATGCGGCCTTCCGCGACGCCGACGGCGCGGTCCGCTCTGAATTCATCGACCGGGTGCGCGAGGCGATCGATCGCGGCGACGCGGCCGCCCTGCAGGCGCTGGTGGGCGATCTGCACGAGGCCGACACCGGCGACCTGATCGAGGCGCTCGACGCGGAATCCCGCCCGCGCCTCATCGAACTGCTGGGCGGCAAGTTCGACTTCACCGCGCTCACCGAGGTCGAGGACGCGATCCGCGAGGATATCCTCGAGGAACTGCTGCCGAAGACCGTCGCCGATGGCGTGCGTGACCTCGATTCCGACGATGCGGCGCACATCCTCGAAGACCTGCCGCGGCGGGAACAGGCGGAAATTCTCGAGCAGATGCCGCCGCCCGAGCGGAGCGCGGTCGAACGCATTCTGCGTTATCCGGAAGAATCCGCCGGCCGGCGGATGCAGACCGAGTTCATCGCCGTGCCGCCATCCTGGACCGTCGGCGACGCCATCGACCACATGCGCGAGACCGCCGATCTGCCTGAGCGGTTCTTCGAGCTCTACGTGGTGGACGAGGGCCGCAAGCTCCTGGGCGCGGTCGCGCTCGACCGGCTCCTGCGCACCAAGCGGCCGGTTCCGGTCGCTGATCTGATGGACCCCGACCGCCGCCGGGTCCGCGCCAATGAAGACCAGGAGGCGGTCGCGCGCATGTTCGAACGCTACAACCTGGTTGCGGCGCCGGTGGTGGACGACGGCGAGCGGCTGGTCGGCGTGCTGACCTTCGACGACATCGTCGACGTCATCGAGGAGGAGGCCGAGGAGGACATCCGTGCCCTCGGCGGCGTGATCCGCGATGAGGAGCTGGCGGACTCGGTCTGGAAGGTCGCGCGCGGCCGCTTCAACTGGCTCTTGGTCAATCTCGCGACCGCGTTCCTCGCCTCGTCGGTCCTGGGGTTCTTCGAGGGCTCGCTGGAAAAGATGGTGGCGCTGGCGGTGCTGGCGCCGATCGTGGCGAGCCAGGGCGGCAACGCAACGACGCAGACCATGACCGTGGCGGTGCGCGCGCTCGCCACCCGCGAACTGACCGACGCCAACGCCCGGCGGGTGATCCTGCGCGAGCTGCTGGTCGGGATGGTCAACGGGCTCGCCTTCGCCGTCATCACCGGCGTGGCGGCATGGGCCTGGTTCAAGGTCCCCGGCCTTGGCGTCGTCATCGCCCTCGCCATGATGTGCAACATGGTGGCGGCGGCGCTGGGCGGCATCCTCATTCCGCTCGGCCTCAACCGGCTGCGGGTGGATCCTGCGGTGGCATCGAGCCCGTTCGTCACCACGGTGACCGACGTGGTCGGGTTCTTCTCGTTCCTGGCCATCGCGACGCTCTGGTTCGGCTTGAAGTAGGCGCGGGCATGAACGAGGCTGGCGCGGACGCAAAAGATCGCTGCCATGTCGAAAGCCAGGCTGCTGCTTCTGACGCTCGTGCCGCTCCTGGCCGGCTATCTGCTGCTCGCCTACGTCGTTCTGCCGGCGGCCTGGCGGCACCACGAGCAGTAGAGGAGGTTCGGCGGCCTGCCGATGGTGACCGCCACCGCGAATGGCATTCCGGGCGATCCCATCAACGTGGGGCTCGTCGGCGGTTCCAGGGACATTCTTTGCGCGATGCGCGAGGCCGGGTGGTACGCGGCGGACCCGGTCACCTGGAAGTCGAGCCTGGAAATTTCAGGCAGCGTGCTGCTGGATCGGCCCTATCCGCGCGCGCCGGTGAGCCCGCTTTTTTATGCAGGCCGATCCCAGGACATGGCGTTTGAAAAGCCGGTCGGATCGAGCGCCGATCGGCGCCATCATGTCCGGCTCTGGATGGTGCTGAACGAGGGGGAGGAGAACAGGCCGGTCTGGCTCGGCGCTGCGACCTTCGATCGAAGCGTGGGTTTCAGCCGCTACACCGGTGAAATCACGCACCACATCGCAGCCGATATCGATCTTGAGCGCGAGCTGATCGAAAGGACCTGCAGGCCGCGGGCATGGTCAGCGCCCGATATGAGGTCATGGGTGTCGGTCCGACGCTGCGCGGGAGAAACGGCGGCGGCGATTCTTATTTCACCGACGGCAGCGTCTGGATTTTTCGGCTCGTCGAGCAATGCAACAAGCGCGCCGGGCCGCCCGCGATACTGCCGAGCCCGGCTATCTTGCAAGCCAGGAACGCCATCTGGAACATCGTCGCCAATCTCTATCGGAAGGTGTCGTCGCTGACGGCTCGTTAACCGTCTGGTTATAAGTTCTATTCTGGGACTTTGTGGGTCAGCCGGACGGGCGTTGGTGATGAGTGTTGAGATAGCCATTCAGCGGCCGCCCGCGCGCCGGCTATGGACGCCCCGTCTGGTGGCGACGCTCGCCCTGTTCGTGCTGAGCGCGACCTTCTTCTGCGCCATCGTCGGCTATGCCCTGGTGCGCCAGGCCGACGACCGCCAGGGGCTGGAGCGGCGGACCGCGCTGCTCGGCGCCATCGAGGATATCCGTAACGCCGGGGCCGACTTCGCGGCCCTCGACCCCCGCCACATCAAGGGCATGGAGCGCACCGCGGGGCTCAAGGATCTCCGGTTCGAGACCGAGCCGGTCGCGGGCGACCGCGAGGTCCAGTCCGTGCTCAACGGCCACGGCCGCATCATCGGCTGGTTCTCCTGGGAGCCGGAACAGTCCATGAGCAACGCGCTCAGCCAGTTGCGGCCGCTGCTCGCGCTGACCGGGATATTCCTCGTGGGCTTTGCCGGCATCGCGCTCTGGCAGGTGCGCCGCGCGGTGCGCGATCTGGGGGCCAGCGAGCAACTCGCCTGGAAGCTCGCCCACGAGGACCTGCTCACCGGCCTGCCCAACCACCGCAAGATGATCGAGCTGATCGACGGCGTGCTGGCCGCCCGGGCGCAGGACGAGGTGGCGATGCTCGCCATCCTCGACCTCGACGGCCTGAAGGACATCAACGACGCGCTCGGTCATCGCACCGGCGACGACCTGCTGATCGTGCTCGCCGCGCGCATCAAGGATATCCTGCCGGAGCGCGCATTCGGCGGGCGCTTCGACGGCGACGAATTCGCGGTGGTGATGACCGCTCCGGACAGGGCTGCGGCCGAGGGAGTGATGAGTTCGCTCGCGGGCGCGCTGTCGCGGCCGTTCTGGATCAACGGCCAGGTGGTGCAGGTCGGCGTGACGGCGGGTCTCGCTCATGCGCCGCGCGATGCGCAGGGCCGGGATGAATTGATGCGCCGCGCCGATCTGGCGCTGCGTGCCGCCAAGAAGACGCAGCGCGGCGGGCTTGGCCATTTCGAGCCGGCGATGGATATCGAATTCGACGACCGCCGCTTCCTGGAAAAGGAGCTCCGCCGCGCGCTCGATGAAAAGGCGCTCGACGTGCATTACCAGCCGATCGTCTCCTCCGACGGCTCCCGCATCGTCGGCGCCGAGGCGCTGCTGCGCTGGACCCACCCGCTGCGCGGCGCGATCCCGCCTGCGAAGTTCGTCGCGGTGGCTGAGCAATCCGGCCTGATGGGGCGGCTCGGCACCTTCGTGCTGCGCCGCGCCCTGTCCGACGCCAGGCGCTGGCCCGGCATCTATATCGCCGTCAATCTCTCCCCGGTGCAGGTGCGCGACCCGGCCCTGGTCGAGCTCGTTTCCGATATCCTGGCCAAGAACGGCATTCCCGCCGCCCGGCTCATGCTCGAGGTCACCGAGGGCGTGCTGATCGACAATCCCGGCGAGGCCAAGGCGCAGCTCGATGCGCTCAAGGCGCTCGGCGTCCGTCTGGCGCTGGACGATTTCGGCACCGGCTATTCGAGCCTCACTTATCTGCAGCGGTTCAACTTCGACAAGCTCAAGATCGACCGCGGCTTCGTCGCGCCGCTCGGCAGCGACGCCGGCAGCAAGGCGCTGGTGCAGGCGATCGTCGGGCTCGGCCGCGCGCTCGACCTCACGCTGCTGGCCGAAGGGGTAGAGACCGAGGAGCAGCGGGTGCTGCTGCGGCTGGCGGGCTGCGAGGAAATGCAGGGCTATCTGTTCGCCCGGCCGGGTCCCCGCGAGGCGCTCGACCGGTTGCTGGCCGGGGCGGCTCTATCGATCCGCGCTGCTGTGGCCTGACTTTCTGCGTATATTGATGGGGGTGGCAGTTCAGGAGCGCGCATGATCCCCAACGCTTGGCAGGGCTTCGATTTCGGGCTTGGCTCCGACATCGAGATGTTGCGCGACACCACGCGCGGCTTCGCTCAAGATAAAATTGCGCCGCGCGCGGACGAGATCGACAAGACCAACACCTTCCCGCGCGATCTGTGGCCGCAGATGGGCGCTTTGGGCCTGCACGGCATTACCGTCGAGGAGGAATACGGCGGCGCGGGCCTGGGCTACCTCGCCCATTGCGTGGCGATGGAGGAGATCTCGCGGGGCTCGGCTTCGGTTGGCCTGTCCTACGGCGCCCACTCCAACCTCTGCGTCAACCAGATCAGGCGGAACGGCAGCGACGCCCAGCGCCGAAAGTACCTGCCGAAGCTCATCTCCGGCGAGCATGTCGGGGCGCTCGCCATGTCCGAGCCCGGCTCAGGCTCCGACGTGGTTTCGATGCGGACCCGCGCCGACAAGAAGGGCGACCGCTATGTCCTCAACGGCTCGAAATTCTGGATCACCAACGGTCCGGTAGCCGAGACCCTGGTGGTCTATGCTAAGACCGACCCGGACGCCGGCGCCCGCGGCATCACCGCCTTCCTGATCGAGAAGGGGATGAAGGGTTTTTCCACCGCGCAAAAGCTCGACAAGCTCGGCATGCGCGGCTCCGACACGTCCGAGCTTGTATTCGAAGACTGCGAGGTGCCGGCCGAGAACGTGCTGGGCACGGTCGGCGGCGGCGTCAACGTGCTGATGTCCGGCCTCGACTACGAGCGCGTGGTGCTGGCGGCGGGGCCGCTCGGCATCATGCAGGCGGCGCTCGACGTGGTGATCCCCTATGTCCACGAGCGAAAGCAGTTCGGCCAGCCGATCGGCTCGTTCCAGCTCATGCAGGGCAAGCTCGCCGACATGTATGTGACGATGAACGCCACCAAGGCCTACGTCTATGCGGTGGCGCGCGCCTGCGACGAAGGCAAGACCACCCGCGAGGATTCCGCAGGCGCCATCCTCTACGCCGCGGAGAACGCCACCAAGATCGCGCTCGACGCGATCCAGTGCCTCGGCGGCAACGGCTATATAAACGACTACCCGACCGGAAGGCTGCTCCGCGATGCCAAGCTCTACGAGATCGGCGCGGGGACCAGCGAAATTCGCCGCATGCTGATCGGCCGGGAGATTTTCGACAAGACGAGCTAGTTCAATGGCCCATCAGCCGTTGGCACAATCGTGCAACGGGACACTAGGCCGGGCGCCGATGCCTAGCGGACCCGCGTTTAACTTTTCATTAACCAAATCAGTCCATCGCTCGGCCCCTGAACCACAGGAGGCAGCGATGATGCGGGTGCGGTTGAAGGCCGACGGGCGTCTGGTCGAAATCCTCGCCGATGGCAGCGAGCGGGCGATGCCGCCTGCGCCGCCCGAGGCCGACGCGCGCATCCTGGCGCCATCGATCCAGCCGGACCGGCCGCCGCAGGTCGATGCCGGCTACGCCCGACGGGTGCGCTCGCAGACGCGGCTGACGCAAGCTGAGTTTGCCGCCCGTATCGGTGTGCCGATCGAGACGGTGCGCAACTGGGAGCAGGGCAAGCGCCATCCGCGCGGGCCTGCCCGGGCGCTGCTCAAGCTGCTCGACCTGGCGCCGGATGTGGCGTTTTCGGTGCTGGGGCCCAAGTCTGCTTGACGGGTTGGCACCGCCCGGTTCATCCGGCATTGTCGCGGCGTGCATACGATTGAAGCAAACGGCGCAAAAATCCCGCTGATCGGTCTCGGCACCTGGGACCTGCGGGGAAAGTCCTGCGCGCGCATGGTCGAGGAGGCGCTTCGCTCCGGCTACCGCCACATCGACACCGCCGCGATGTACCGCAACGAGGACGACGTGGGCGCGGGCCTTCGCGCCTCGGGCGTGCCGCGCGGCGAGGTCTTCATCACCACCAAGGTTTGGTCGAGTGATCTGCGCGCCCGCGACTTCGAGCGCTCGGCGCATGATAGCCTGAAAAACCTCAAGCTCGACCATGTCGACCTGCTGCTGATCCATTGGTCCAATCCCGGCATCCCGCTGAAGGAAACCGTCGGCGCGCTGTGCAAGATGAAGCGCGAGGGCGTCGCGCGCCACATCGGCGTGTCAAATTTCACGCCGGCCTTGATCGAGGAGGCGGTGAAGCTTTCCACCGAGCCCCTGGTCAACAACCAGTTCGAGCTCCACCCCTATCTCGATCAGACGAAAACCATCGCGGCGACCCGCAAGGCCGGGATGTCGGTGACCGCCTACAGCCCGGTCGCGCGGGGCCGCGTGACGGGCGACGCGCTGCTGTCGCGCATCGGCAAGGCGCACGGCAAGACCGCGGCACAGGTCTGCCTGCGCTATCTGGTGCAGCAGGACATCGTCGTCATCCCTAAGACCAGCCGCTCCGAGCGGCTAAAGGAGAACTCCGCGATTTTCGATTTTCAGCTCGCTCCGGCGGAGATGAAAGACATCGCGGCGCTTGCGAGCCCGCACGGCCGCATCGTCAGTTGAAATTCAGCGTCAATCCCGTCAGCCCGAGTGCGCCGTAATCCGATGACCAGACTTCGCCCGCCGCCACCGGCCAGGCGTCGGTGATCGTTCCGGTGGTGACGATTTCGCCGGCGGCGAGGGGCGGGAACCGCGGCTGATCCGCCAGCAGCCGCGCCAGATGACCGAGCGCCAGCGCCGGGCTGCCCAGCACGTTGGAGCCGGTGCCCCGGTCGATGACCGCGTCGCCGCGCGACAGCTTCAGCTTGAACGTCGGCAAGGCCGTGGCCAGCGCCGCCCGGTTTGCGCCGGTCATCGCGACCGGATCGCCGACAATGAGCGCGCCGTGCAGCCCGAACGCCGCCGTGCAGTCGGCCGCGGTGAACTTCCAGTCCGGGAAATGGCTCTGTACGATCTCGAAGCTCGGCGCCATCCATTCGACGCAGGACAGCACGGCCAGTGGATCGTCCGTCGCCGGCAGCGGCCCGTTGAGCTTGAACACCACCTCCGGCTCGATCCGCGGCTGCACAAAGCCCTGCAGCGGCAGCGCCGCCCTGCCGCCCTCTGCGAAATGCACGGTGTGGGTCCAGATATGCGCCCACATCGGCTGGTACACGCCATAGCGCGGCCAGATCGTGCGGTTGGTGAAGCCGATCTTGCGCCCCACGGCACGCCAGCCCTGCGCGCGCCGGCGCGCCTCGATGTCGAGGAGCACCGTGTAGGCGTCCGCGACGCTGAAATCCGGCGTGTCCGCGGTGATGGGCGGCAGCGTGGTCGCGCCGTCATGGGCCGCAATCAGCCGGCTGGCGATTTTTTGCAGGTCGGCGGCCACGGAGGTGACTCAAAAAAACGCGAGCGACTCGCAGCCCTTGCCGGCCGCGAAGCTCATCTTGTGCCGCCGGTTCGGAATGTCGATCACATGCACCGAACCGTCGCCCTGGCAGGGCACGAACAATTCGTCGCCGTGAAACGCCATGTCCATCGGCTGGCTGCCGACCGCGATCGCGGTCTGCTCGCGGAACGACGGGTCGATCAGGCTGACCGTATTGCTGTTGAGGCTGGTGACGCCGATCAGGCTGTTGTCGGGCGCGTAGCGGGCGATCTGCGCGGCCTTCGGCACGTCCTTGAGCCGGACCTCGTCGCGGACGCGGCCGGCCTCGGTGTCGATCAGGAACAGCGCCGGCTCCGCGTCGTCGACAGCGACCACGGTGCGGCCGTCGGCGGAGATGGCGATGCCGGCGAGCGGGTGCGGGGTCTTGATCTTGCCGAGCAGTTGCCGCTTGGGGAGGTCGATGATCGAAACCGTCGCGTCCTCCTCGTTCTCGGTGTAGAGCCGCTGGCCGTCCGGCGCGATGATCAGGCGGTGGCCGTTGCTCGAGCCGGAATCGATCGCGCCCACCACCTGATGCGTGACGCGGTCGATCACCACGACCGCGGCGCTGTTCTCGCAGGTGATGTAGATCAGCCCGTCGGGCCCGAGCTTGAGCGTATGCGGCGCGATGTAAGGGCGCAGATCGATGTCGCCGACATGGGCGCGCTTGTTCAGGTCGAAGATGCAGAGCAGGTGGTGCGGGTTCGGATTGCGGCCGTGGATGCCGTCGCCGAAGATCGGCACATAGGCGAGGCCGGTTTCCGGCACCACCAGCAGTTCGTGCACTGTGCGCGGAAAGCTGTCGAGCACGACCTCGGTCTCGTAGGTGACCGGGTTTAGGAACAGCACCTTGGTGCCCATCTTGTCGACCGCGATCAATCCGCGTGCGTTGGCCATTGTCCCGTGCTTTCCCTGTGCGCCTAAAATTGTAGCGCATCCGCCGTCATATGCGCGCCAGAAATATTGTAGTGATGGGCGCATGACCGCGACC
>SHVN01000081.1 GCA_009694215.1 Xanthobacteraceae bacterium | reverse complement strand
TGATCGGGCGTGGCATCGTCACGGCTCGAATGCGACCGGCGGCGGTTGTAGAAGTCGAGATAGCGGCCGATCGAAGCGCGGGCCTCGCTGACGCTGTCGTAGGCCCGCAGATAGACCTCCTCGTATTTGACGCTGCGCCATAGCCGCTCGACGAACACGTTGTCGCGCCAGGCACCCTTGCCGTCCATGCTGATGGCGATGCCGTTGTTGGCGAGCACCCCGGTGAAGGCCGCCCCGGTGAACTGCGAGCCCTGATCGGTGTTGAAGATGTCCGGCTTAACGCATCCCCTCGCCGGCCCCGACCAGCTCTACAAAGTCTATCCAAACCCGCTGCTGCTGATTACAGAGAACCGGTCGCATCGTTAACGGGCGCGCATGAACTACCGTCACGCCTATCACGCCGGCAACTTCGCCGACGTCGTCAAGCACACCGTGCTGTGCCGTGTGCTGGTGAATCTGCGCGAGAAGCCCGCGGCCTTCCGGGTCATCGACACCCACGCCGGCGCCGGCCGCTACGACCTCGCCGGTCCCGAGGCCGGCAAGACGCAGGAGTGGCGCGACGGCATCGAGCGGCTGGTTCGCGCGAAGCTGGCGGATCCGATCCGCGCGCTGCTCGCACCCTATCTCGACGCGGTCGCGGCGCGGAACCCTGACGGGCGGCTCACCGCCTATCCGGGTTCGCCGGCGCTCGCGCTCTCGCTGCTGCGGCGGCAGGACCGGCTGATCGCCTGCGAGCTCGAGCCGCGGGCGGCCGCGGCGCTCAAAGGCGAGATCGCCTCCAACCCGCGCGCCAAGGCGATCGCGATCGACGGCTGGACCGCGCTGCAGGCCTACGTGCCGCCGACCGAGCGGCGCGGCGTGGTGCTGATCGATCCGCCGTTCGAGCAGCCGGGCGAATTCGACCGCCTGGCGGAGGGGCTTACCGCCGCGCACCGCAAGTGGCCGACCGGCATCTATCTGCTGTGGTATCCGGTCAAGGACCAGGCCGAGGTCGCGGCCTTTGCGCGCAGGCTCGCCCGCCTTCGCATCGCGAAGATGTTGCGCGTGGAACTGACCCTGGCAAATGCCGGCGCCGACACGGGATTGCGCGGCAGCGGGCTGATCGCCGTCAATCCGCCCTGGACCCTGCACGACGAACTCAAGACCCTGCTGCCGGTGCTGGCCGAGGTCATGTCCCGCGGGCCGACCGGCGCCGTCACACTCGAATGGCTCGCCCGCGAATCCGCGTCCTGAGGCCGTTCGCCTCCTTCCACCCGACCGGCGTTGGGTCTAGCCTAGGCGTGCTGGCTTAGACGTTCTGCCTCCAACTGGGGGGGTCGGCGGAGTGACTGAGGCCTCTGGGGGCTTGCACTTTCTCCGATTGCGAATGTTGGGCCGAGCCACCGTGCCGTGGGGGTCGGTGGCGGAGCATTGTTCGGGGGGAGGAGTTCCCGATGGCCATGAGTGGTACGGTCAAGTTCTTCAACGGCGAGCGCGGATACGGCTTCATCAAGCCGGATGACGGCGGGCGCGATGTGTTCGTGCACATCACCGCCGTCGAGCAAGCCGGATTGAAGGCGCTGGCCGAAGGGCAGCGGATTCAGTTCGAAGTCGAGCCCGACAAGAAGGGCAAGGGGCCGAAGGCCGTCAATCTGGTCATCACCGGCTGACGATCGGCTCCGCCTGGCGCGCGGGACTTCTTCGCTTTCAACGCGCGCGACGATGACTTACCGTAATCAATCGCGGCCGCTCGCGGCCGCGCCGGTGAAACTCACATCAAGCGAAACATGTCATGATGATCCTGCGCTCGACGCCGCCCTCGCCCTTTGGCCGCAAGGTCAACCTCGCCGCCAGCGTACTCGGCTTCTCCGGCGATATCCGCATCGAGCCGGCCGACACTAACGACGTGAGCGAGCCGCTGCGCCGGCAGAACGCGCTGGGAAAAATCCCGGTGCTGGTGCTGGAGGACGGCTCGACGCTGTTCGATTCGCGCGTGATCCTGGAATACCTCGATCATCGCGCCGGCGGCGGGAAAATCATTCCGCAGGAGCCCGCCGCGCGCTTCGCCGCGCTCCGCCTGCAGGCCCTGGCCGACGGCATGACCGATGCGCAGATCCTGCTGGTGTACGAAGGCCGCTTCCGCCCGCCGGAACATCACGTCAAGAAATGGACCGACTACCAGGCCGACAAGATCAGGCGCGGCTTCGATGCGCTGGAGGCCGATCCGCCTTCGCTCGATCCGATCCCGAACGTCGGCCAGATCGCGCTCGCCTGCTTCCTCGGCCACCGCGATTTCCGCTTCGCCGGCGACTGGCGGGCCGCGCATCCCAAGCTCGTGGCCTGGCTCGACCGCTTCGCGGCGAAAGTCCCGGCCTTCGCCGCGACCAAGGTGGCGGCGTAAGCGAACTCGCACCGCCGAAGCGCGCAACATTCTCGGCTGTCATCATCCGCGAAACATGTCCCCGCGCAGGCGGGGAGCGGATGATCCAGTCATCGCCGGGCCAAATGATTGGGCGCGGCCTCGCAATCATCGGAGGATCGGTGAATACTGGATGCCCCGCATTCGCGGGGCATGACAGGCTGAGTTCTTTCGCTGAATGCCAACCCTTCGCGACATGTTTATTGGCCCCTGGCGCGCGGTCTCCGTGCTCGGCGTGACGCAGATCATTGCCTGGGGCACCATCTTCTATTCCCCGGTGCTGACCGCGCCGCTGATCGTGGCCGAAACCGGCTGGTCGCTGTCCTTCACCATGGGCGGCTTCTCGCTCGGTCTCTTGATCGCGGGCCTCGTCTCGCCGTTCGTCGGGCGCTCCATCGACAGTCACGGCGGCCATGTGGTGATGACGGCGGGTTCGCTCGTCAGCGCGCTGGGCCTGCTTGGCCTCGCTTACGCGCGCACGCCGGCGGCTTACCTCGCGGTCTGGGTGGTGCTCGGCGCGGGGCTCGGCGCTTCGCTCTACGATCCGGCCTTCGCGACGCTCGGGCGCATCTTCGGCGCCGCTGCGCGCCGGCCGATCACGTTTCTCACCCTCGCCGGCGGCTTTGCCTCAACCGTGGGCTGGCCGGCGACGCATCTGCTCATCCAGTCGGTCGGCTGGCGCGGCACCTACATTGTCTATGCCGTGCTGATGGCCGCGGTCTGCGCCCCTCTGCACGCCTTCGCGCTGCCGCGAAGCCGCGCCGCGCCCGGCGCGGCCGCGGGCGGCGCAACCGCGCAACCGGCCGCGCTGCTGCCGGCGCGGGGTCTCGCATTCGTGCTGGTCACAGCGGCCTTCACCGCTTACGCCTTCGTGCCCTCGGCGCTGTCGGCGCACCTGCTCGCTATCTTCGGTCGCACCGGCATCGACGCGGCGACCGTGGTCCTGATCGGCGCGCTGTTTGGCCCGGCCCAGGTCGTCGCGCGGGTGACCGAGCTTGCGTTTGGCCGCAACGTGCACCCGATCGCGGTGGCGCGCGCGGCGGTGGCGCTTCTGGTCTGCGCGTTCGCGCTGCTCGCCCTGTTCGGGATTTCCGTGCCGCTCGCCGCCGCCTTCGCGCTGATGTTCGGCGCCGCCAACGGCCTCATCACCATCACGCGCGGCGCGCTGCCGCTGGCCTTGTTCGGGGCCGACGGCTACGGCCGGACGATCGGCCGCATCAGCGGATTCTGGCTGGTGATGCAGTCAGCGGCGCCGCTGGTCATGGCCTTCGTGGCGGAGCGGACCTCGGATGCGTTGGCGCTGGTGTTCGCGGCTGTCTTTGCCGTCTTCGCGCTCGTCTGCTTCGCCGCGATCCGGCGGCCCCGGCCGGGCGGCCAGCCGGCCGCGTAGCTCAACCGCAGCGGAACATTACGTCGATGTCGTCCTGGCTCGAATGGCCGCGGTCGTCCGGCAATTTCGGGCCGTTGAGGAAGCGCTGGTCGCCTTCGCGGTCGTCGCCGAACGCAACCGGCGTGAACTGCTCGATGCCGTGCCAGATCGCCTTCAGCCGCGCCACACGCTGCTCCACGAACTTCAGCGTTGCGAGCACATAGGCGACACGCTGGCCGGTGAGATCCTGGAAGTTGCACGCCTCGAAAATCTGCACCACGCGATTCTGGATGTCGTGGGTCAGCCCCTGCTCGTGGTCGCACATGACCGATGCCGACAGCTTGTTGGCGGACTGGCCGATGTCCTCGGCCGCCCGAAGGATGGACTGCGTCGCCCGCTCGGTGCCGCCGACGATGGCGTCAAGCTCGCGGCACGCACGCGCGATCTGCTCGCTGCGTTCCGCGTCGTCGCCGAGCCCGGTCATTTCGGCCCTGGTGCGCTCGACCGCGGCGTGGATCAGGCCGAGCTCGTGCTTGTAGGCCTGCGCTTCCGCGATCTGCGCCCGCGCCCGCTCCACCGCGTCGCGGCCGGGCATGGCGCGATCGGCATTGCCGCGCGGCCCGATCAGCTCGCGCAGAGCCTGCAATTCGGTCATGAATTCGCGATGCCGCAGCGCGCTTTCGGCGTCGCCCGAAGCAGCGCCTTGCGGCGCACGCAGAGGCGCACGCTCCTCGATCCGAAACACCTTGCGTTGAACCGGCATCGACGTCCCTGTTCCCCGGTGCATATGTACCGCGGCGCGGCTTAAAATCGGTTTCACCCACGGTGCAATACCGGATAGCGACGTCCAATCCGAAACCCGCGGTTAACCATGACGCGGCGCGCTTCATTCAAAATAAACCGTGATCTGACGAACCACGCAGCATTCATCGCATCCGCTCGCCACGAGCCGCGGTTTTTACCGATCAGTACATTTTTCACCATGTAGTGCAGGACCGCGGGGGCGATCCCGCACGACGAAACACGTGCAGAGTACGTCGATGCAACGTCATATGTTCTGGGCGCTCGTCATGAGCGCCATAGGTATCGTTTCGGCGCAGGCTGAACCGATGTCACTTCAGCCCGGCCGCTACGCTCAAGCCACCGCGCGTCCGCCGGTGCCGGCCTATATCGCCCCGCAGACCGCGCCTACACCGATCGCGGCCGAACGCGCGTCGGCTCGATACGCCGCCAACAATTCTGACGTCAATCTCGGCGGCGGCTTCATCGAATTTCTGTTCAGCGGCGGCCGAACGGTGGCGCCGCCCCGTCCGCAGACCGACGTTCTGGCCCGTGGCGAGCCGGTCGAGGAAATCGCCGCCGATCCGCGGGCGATCGACCCGAAATATTTCAAGCAGGTCGTCCCCTACACCGGCTCGGAGCCTCCCGGCACCGTCGTCATCGACACGCCGCAGCGCTTCCTATTCCTGGTGCAGGACAACGGCACCGCGGTGCGCTACGGCATCGGCGTCGGCAAGCCGGGCTTTACCTGGGCCGGCGCAAAGAAGGTCTCGGCCAAGAAGGAATGGCCGGACTGGACCCCGCCGCCGGAGATGCTGCAGCGGCGTCCGGACCTGCCGCACTTCATGGCCGGCGGCCCGGAGAATCCGCTGGGCGCGCGCGCGATGTATCTCGGCTCCTCGCTCTACCGCATCCACGGCTCGAACGAGCCCTGGACCATCGGCCAGGCGGTTTCGTCGGGCTGCATCCGCATGCGCAACGAGGACGTCATCGACCTCTACGAGAAGGTCAAGGTCGGCACCAAGGTGGTGGTGATCTAGGCCGCGCTCCGTCCACGAAACGCAAAAGGCCACCGTCCCCGGCGGCCTTTTTATTTCCATGCGCGCGCAAGGCTCAGGCGGTGTCGCTGCCGCCATCGCCGCCGAAGTCTCCGCCGGCGTCGAGATCGTTGCTGGCGAAATCGCCGTCGCCGCTCTCCGGCTGGTCGAACAGGCCGGCGCGCTGCGAGCTGTCGCCCGTGTCTGCGCTACGCCCGCCACCGCCGCCGATATCGTTCAAGCCTGCATCACGGGCGAGATCGCCACCGCTCGAGCCGCCACCCCACGGCGGACCCGAACCGCCGCCATTGGAGTCGAATGCGCTTTGGCCTTGGTTGTGACCGCCGAACATGCCGCGAAAGCTGTTCATCAGCAGCGCGCCGCCGACCACACCGGCGACGGTCGCGGCCGCGGTGCCAAGGAAGGAGCCGCCGCTCGACCCGCCCGCCGATCCGGGCGCTTGCGGAGCCGCGCCATAGCCGGGCGCCTGCGGGGTGGTGGCATAGCCGGGCGGCTGCGCCGTGGTGTTGCGCCAGGGACTCGCCGGCGAGCCGGGCCGCACGGTCGGCACCGAGCCGCGCCCTTCGCGGTTGCCGAACAGCGCGTCGCGCATGTTGTCGAGGAATCCCGTCTCCCGCGCCGGCTGGCCCGGCTCGATGCCGAGTTCGTCCTCAAGCTCGCGGATGCGCGCGTCGGCGCGCTTCAGCGCCTCGTCCTGCACCAGCGTGGTCTGCACCAGCGGATAGAGCCCATTCGGCGCACGCTGCAGTCCCTCGTTGATCGCGCGCACGGCCTCGGGGTCGCGCTGCGTGTTTTCGAGCGACGCGAGGCGGTCGAATAACTCGTCGATCAGCTTGCGTTCCTGCGGCGTCATGGCTTTCCTCCCTGGGACCCCTGGCAAACTCCGGTCCTTATGTAAGGACCACGCCGTGGCGGCGGTATGGCTGCGGCCAAAATATTCATCCCCCCGGTAACCCTTGGCAGACGATAAAGTTTCTCAGGCCAGCGTGACGCCGTGGGCCCGCAGCACATGCAGGAAATCGTCGCCAGCGAGGTAGGCGAATTCGCGCTCGCGCTGGGCGGTCAGCGGATCAAGCCGTTCGAGTTCGGCATCGACAAATCCCGGATGGCACATCACGACGCTCTGCGCCGGCAAGTGCTGGAGAAAGCCCGGGAACAGCCGGCCGAAATCCGCGTTTTTTTTTGAGGCAAAATCGTAGGCGCCGGCAAATGCCGGATTGGTCCTGATACCGCGCGCGGCTGCAAGCTCGCGGAACCTGCCGCTCAGCCCGTTGAGAATCCGCGTCTTGTAATCCCAGGCTTGCGGCGGCAGCGCCGGGACGCGGCCGCACTGGCGCACCCAGGCCTGCGGCGCCGCCTCCTTCACCACATCCAGCAGCGCCTCGCGCACCTGCGGGAACAGATGCGCGTGCTGATGGCCGTCGATGAAGTCCGGCGACTGCCCGAAATGGCCGGCGAACGCCGCGAGCTGGGCCGCGATCTCGGCGGCGAGCCGGTCGCGATCGAGCAACCGCAGCGTTCCGCGCACCATCTTCTCCGGGATCGATGGAAACGTACCGCCGCGCGTCGGGCGATAGCCCGCGCTCATCGGCGGGAACGCGCCGGTGAGCGTCACATGCAATCCGATCGCGACCCGGCGCGCGCCGGTGTTGAGCATCTTGAGCGCGCCCGCCTCGGCGCGATCGAAGCTCGGCGCCGCCACCATGACCGACGTGGCATTGAGCCGCCCGCGCACCACGAGCTCGCGGATGCCTTTGCTGACGGCGGGGGAGATGCCGTAGTCGTCGGCGCACAGCCAGATCGGCCGCGGCGAGGCGTCCGCACTTTCGGCCGCGGCGCTCATTCCGCGGCGGTGCGGGCCGGCGGCGCTTCAGCGTGACCTTGCGCTGTACGCAGGCTTTGCTCGGCGACGAAATAGACCGGCCGGGCTTTGATCTCGGACAGGATCTTACCGATGTATTCGCCCATGATTCCGATCATGACGAGTTGCACGCCACCCAGCACCATCAGGCCGACCACGAGCGACGGATAGCCTGGCACGGATTTGCCCAGGAAAATCGTCTCCCACAGGATCGACGCGCCGAACAACAGCGCTATCATGGCGAGCAGCAGGCCGAGCAGGCTCGCCATCCGCAACGGCGCCACCGAGAACGAGGTTAGCCCCTCGATCGACAGGCCGATCAGGCCATACAGGTTCCAGCTGGTGCGGCCGTGCGAGCGCTGGGTCGGCTCGTAGTCCACCCGATGCTGGCGGAACCCGATCCAGCTCGCCAGCCCTTTGAAGAAGCGGTTGCGCTCCGGCAGTTGCCGCAGCGCCCGCGCCGCGCGCGGCGACAAGAGCCGGAAGTCGCCGGCGTCCTCGGGAATGGGCGCGTGGGTGCTGTAGTTGATCAGCCGGTAGAACATCCGCACGCCGAAGCGCCGCAGCCGCGGCTCGTTCTCGCGATGCGCCTTGGCGGTGAACACCACGTCGTTGCCGCCGTCGAGCCAGTGGCCGACCAGCGTCGGGATAAGCGCGGGCGGGTGCTGGCCGTCGCCATCCATGAACAGGACGGCGCCGAACCGCGCATGATCGAGACCCGCCATCAGCGCCGCTTCCTTGCCGAAGTTGCGCGACAGCGACACCACCTGCACGTCCAGCGCCTCGGCCGGAAGCGCGCTGGCGACCGCTAGGCTGTCGTCCCGGCTGCCGTCGTCGATATAGACCACCTCAGCGGCAAGCCCGCGGGTCTGGCGCAGTTGCCGTGCGGCCTCGGCGAGCTGCGCATGAAAGCGCGCGAGGCCTGAGCCCTCGTTGAACACCGGCACGACGATCGACAGCCCGGCCTCGGCCTGGGCTGCCGCCCGCGCCGGCCCGCCGTCCTTGCCTGCCAGTGGTGAAATTGTCGTGGCCATACCGCGCCGTATCTATGCCGGGCGATCTATACCGCAACCGCCGGCATCTGTCGCGCCCGCGTCCCGTTCAGCGGCGGCGCGGCACGGACTTTGCCTGCCAACCGCTGGCCTTTGCACTTTGCCGCGCTGCGGAAAAGGGCTAAGCGGTGCCGATGATCTCCCTGTCCTCTCTCTCCGACCGCCTGATCGCCGTTTGGCACGAGCGCGCCATCGTTCTCAAGGCGGCGAGCTTCGCGGCCGTCGGGGTGGTGAATGCCATGGTCGACCTCGGCGTTTTCTCGATCGCCTACTACCAGTTCGAGCTTCCGATCGTGACGGCGAATGTGCTGGCCTGGGCCGTTGCCGTCACCGGCTCCTACATCATGAACTCGCTGACGACGTTCGCGCGCGAATCCGGCCGCGAGCTTCGCCTGAAGGCCTACGCGGGCTTCGCCCTGTCGCAGGTCGCGGGCCTCGTCGCCAACACCGCCACGGTGTTCATCGCGTCCTATTTCATGCCGGTGCTGGTCGGCAAGGTGCTCGCCATCGGCGCGAGCTTCCTGGTCAACTTCTCGCTCTCGCACTTCATCGTGTTCCGCAAGCAAGGCCGCTAGGACGCCAGCAGGCTAGGCAGTTTCCGCGCCAGGATATCCTCGGCCTCCCGGGCGATGCGGCGCACCAGTTCCGCCGCGGGCGGAATGTCGCGGATGAGGCCGGCGTCCTGCCCCATCGACAGCGGCCCTTCGTCGATGTCGCCCGCCTCCCGCGCCGCGCGCAACCGGGCATTAGCCTCGGCCCGGTTCTGCCGCAGCGCCCATTCCCGTCCCGACCAGCGCTCGACGAACTTGTTTCTGCGCGAGCGCGTCATCGCGCCCGGCCAGACCAGGCCCGCGGCAATGTCAGGGATTTCCGACAATTGGGTGTCGTGGCCGTCGCTGTCGACGATCGCCCGCTTGAAGTTTTGATGCAGCGGCGACTCCACGCTTGCGAGAAACCGCGTGCCGAGCAGGATGCCTTGCGCGCCGAGAGCAAGCGCTGCGGCCAAACCGCGCCCGTCGGCAAAGCCGCCGGCCGCCAGCACCGGGATCGGTCCGACCGCATCGACCACCATCGGGATAAGCGGCAGGCTGCCCATCCAGCCGACGTGGCCGCCGCCCTCGCTGCCCTGGGCGATGATGACGTCGGCGCCGGCCTTGGCCGCGCGCACCGTCTCCGGCACCGCGCCGGCCATGTAGGTGATCTTGCAGCCCGCCTCATGCGCCCGGTCGAAATAGGATTTGAGATCCTGGTCGGCCCGCGCCCAGGCGAACTGCATGACCGCGGGGCGCAGATCGAGCGCCGCGGCAAAGCTGTCCTCGCGGGTGTCGAACAGCAGGAAATTCAATCCGAACGGCTTGTTGGTTTCCTTCCGGGTCGCCGCCGTGCGCTCGCGGATCTGCTCCGGCGTCAGGTAGTGACAGCCCATCGCGCCAAGCCCGCCCGCCCGCGACACCGCGGCGGTGAGCGCCGGCGACGACGCCGACCCCATGCCGCCGAGGGCGATCGGATGCTCGATGTCGAACAGGTCGCAGACCGTTGTCCGGATCATGTCCTGCGCTACTCCGCGAGCGGGGTTGGGTTGGCGGCGGGCGGGTCGATCTGGAACGTGCCGGCGGTCAGGCAGGTCATCGAGAAGCTGCCGGTCGTCGCGACCAGCGCCACCAGGTCCCTCAGCCCCATCGTCTTTTCGGCGGCGGCATAGGTCGCGTCGCTGAGGCCCTTGTTGGCGAGCAGTTCACTCGCCACGACGAAACAGGTTTTCTCGCGCGCGTCCGCCAGGACCGGAGTCTTGCGCGCGTTAATCGCGTCGATGACCGCTTGCTCGATGCCGACGGCGAGCGAGCCGCGCACCTGCGCGAACCACGGATAACGCGCGTTCCAGTGCCGGGCAACGACGAGGTTGACGATCTGCTGTTCGCGGCGGGACAGCGGCCCTGCCGCCAGGCAGGCCCGCTGGTTCTGTGCCGCTTCGAACAGTTTCGGCAGCTGGATGTAAGCGGTATAGGGCCCGCCCACAGGGCCGCCGGCCCCCTTGGCTGCGTCATAGACACGGCCCTGTTCGGCGTCCATGTCGGCGCGGTCCAGCGTTGCGATGCGAGCCATGCGTTCTCTCCCTGCCTTCGGTTTTGTTCGCTGGTGCAAGGCTAGCAGCGGCTTGCGGATCGCGCGAGCCGCAAATGGCCGATGGGCCGATGCGATATTGAAATTCGCATAAAGACAATATTCGGCGCATAGTCGCGGCGCTTGATATGGTCCGGCGTTGGAAAGCCAGCCGATCGCATGAAAAACATGACCGCCCTGCGCCCAGCGATCTCGCTCGGCATCGTCCTGGGCTTGACCCTGGCGGCGCTCCAGCCGCTTTCCGCGCAGGGTTCGCGGGGGAACGTGGAGTCGGGACGCCGCTATGCGATCAGTTGGTGCAGCGGATGCCATTCGGTCGTGCCCAACACCGTGGGAGTTTTTGCGGCTGACTTCGCGGATTCGCAAAGCTGCCCTCGACGACCGCCCTCTCGCTGAAGGTGTTTCTGCAGACTAGCCACCGCAGCATGCTGAATTTCATCCTGCAGCCCGAGGAAGCCAACGACATCGTGGCTTACATTCTGAGCCTCCAGCGAAGGTAGGCCGCACCGGCCTGTCGCTTGACTCCTTCTTTTCCGGGCGCGCAAACTTGGCGCGCGCCAGCGTAGGGATCGATCATGCCGGTCAGAATCGTTGGAATGATCGGCGTGACGCCGCCGAGCAGCGACGCTGCGCTGCATGTCATCGAAGGCGGCCTGTCCACGAATTACCTGACGCAGTATGCCCGCGCCCACGACGAAGCCGGCTTTGACCTCGCACTGGTCGGTTACTCCTCGTCGTCCGCGGAAGGCTTCCTCGTTGCGCTTCACGCCGCCAATCACACCAAACAGCTCGGCTATCTCGTGGCGCATCGGCCGGGATTCGTCGCGCCGACCCTGATGGCCCGCAAGATCGCGACGTTCGACCATCTGACCAATGGTCGGCTCGCGGTGCACATCATCACCGGCAAGACCGACGACGAGCAGCAAGGCGATGGTGACTTCAGCCCGAAGACCGAACGGTACGAACGGGCCGCGGAATATCTCGAGCTGATGAAGCTCACCTGGGCGAGCGAGAAGCCGTTCGATTTCTCCGGCCGGTTCTACCGGGTCAAGGGCGCATCTTCGGATGTGCGTCCGCTGCAGCAGCCGCACCCGCTCTTGTTCTTCGGCGGCGCCTCCGATGGCGCGCTCACGATGGGCGCCAGGCTTTGCGACGTGTACGCCATCTACGCCGAGCCGCTCAAATCCACGCGCGAACGCATCGCCGGCTTCCGGGCCCAGGCCGCGGCCTTCGGGCGGGTGCCGGGCTTTAACGTTTCGCTCCGCCCTATCATCGCCGAGCGCGAAGGCGACGCCTGGGACAAGGCTCACCGGATTCTGGCGCAGATGACCGGCAAGAAGGGCTGGAGCCGCCAGGAGGGCGCCGCGGGGCCGGTCGACAACGCCGGCAAGCGGCTGATGAGTTTTGCCGACCAGGACATCCATGACGAACGCCTGTGGATGCCGATCGCGCGCGTCACCGGCGCGCTCGGCAACACCTCATGTCTCGTCGGCACGCCGGAGCAGGTCGCCGAGTCAATCCTCAAATACTATGGGCTCGGGGTGGGCTCGTTTCTCATCCGCGGCTTCGACCCCTTCAACGACACGGTCGAGTTCGGCCGCGATCTCATTCCGCGGATCAAGGCAGGCGCGATCGAGATCGACCGGCGGCGGGCGGCCGAGTGAGCGGCGGGATTCGACAAAACACAGACACAACGAAAATCTTTGGGAGGCGACGATGAACAGATCATGGCGCGTGCTTGCGATTCTTGCTGCTGGATTGTGCGGGACACTCTGGCTTGCCCTGCCCGCCGCGGCACAGGCCTGGCCGCCGAAGACCATCCGCATCATCGTGCCGTTCCCGCCGGGAGGCACCACCGATCTGATTGCGCGGCGCGCGCAGCCATTGCTTGAGCGAAACCTGAAAGTCTCGATCCTGATCGAGAACCGCGGCGGCGCATCGGGCTCGATCGGCACGCAGGCCGCGGTCGCGTCGGCGCCGGACGGCGCCACGTTCGTGCTGGTGTTCGACACCCACGGCGCCAATCCGAGCCTGCTGCCCAACATGCCGTTCGACACGATGAAGGACCTCGCCCCGGTCATGCTGATCGGCACCTCGCCGATGGTCATCACCGTGCATCAATCCACCGCATACAAAAGCTTCAAGGACGTGATCGCCGCGGCCAAGTCCGGCAAAGTCTCCTATGGCACGATCGGCGCGGGCAGCCTCGCGCACCTCGCCATGAGCCAGATCGGCAATGCGCTGGATGTGACGATGACGCACGTCCCCTACAAGGGCGGCGGTCCGCTGGCCAACGACGCGATCGCCGGTCACGTTCCGGTGGCCATCGCCTCGACCGCGCTGTTCTCGCCGCACATCAAATCCGGCGCATTGCGGCCGCTGGCCGCGACCTCCGGCAAGCGCATCGCGCAGTTGCCGGACACGCCGACCGTCGGCGAGCTCGGCGTGCCGGGCTTCGATGCCGTTTCGTGGTGGGGTTTGCTGGCGCCGGCCAAGACACCGCCCGAGATCGTCGGGCGGATGAACGCGGCCCTGGCCGAAGCCCTGAACGACCCTCTGGTCAAACAGAACCTGTCCGAACAAGGAGTCGATTATCGATTGTCCGCGCCGGACGAGTTCGGCCGTTTTGTCGAAAACGAGATCAAGCGCTGGGCCAAGGTGGTCAAGGACAACAACATCGTCGTGAAGGACTAGCGGACCCTTGGGTCCGCTGCAGTGTGCTGGCGATTATCGCTATCGCGCGCCGGCGCGGGCGAGCATCGTGAAGTGGCGCACCCGTTCGTCATGGTGATTTCCGCCGGATGCCGAGGAATCGCCCGACTTGTTGATGACGCGGGTGCCGTTTTGGTCGGTGACGACGGCGGTCCGGTTGCCATCCGGCAGGTCGATGATGGTCACGCGCTCGCTGCTCTGGCGGTCGCTGCCCATTGCGAATGCGCCGCCGACCGAAAGACCGACACTGACCATCCATTTCAAAGACTTGTTCATGTTGCTCTCCAGGGTGGCGCTGGCCCATCGCCGTTCGCCGATGAGGCACCCTAGATGCGCGTTGTATTGGGCGAATGTCGCGTAAGCGCGAATTGGTATCACGTGTATCGCCGCCGCTCCGGCCCTCCAAAACGGGGCAAAAGCGGACCTGGCGGCGTCAGGCGGGAGCGCCGTGGACCGGCCCTAGAGGCCGCCGATCAGCCTGGAATAGAGCGGATTGTCGGGCGCGAACACGTATTCGATCTCGGCGACGATAATGCTCTGCGCGCCGTGCTCACGCATGAAGCTTGCGAGATCGTAGACCGTCGCCGGCGGGCAGTGCAGCGTGAGCATGCCGGACGAGGACGGGCCGCCGAACGGCGCGACGACGCCGAACAGCTCCTTAGCCTCCGTGAGAAGCGCGTCGTCGCAGCCGGGAAAGCGCGTGCGCACCTCACGGTAGGCACGGGCGCGGGCCTGCGCCGCGATGCGATCGAGGATGCGGCGCGCGATCTCGCGCTCGGCCTCGCCCCATGAGGCGCCGCGCGCGGCGACGAGATTGGCCTGCGAGCGCAGGATGGTGCCGTCCTCGACGATCTTCAGCCCGTTGGCGGCGAGCGTCGTGCCGGTGGTGGTGATGTCGACAATCAGCTCGGCGGAGCCGGCCGCGGGCGCGCCCTCGGTCGCGCCAGAGCTTTCGACGATGCGGTAGTCGACGATGCCCAAGCCTGAGAAGAAGTCGCGGGTGAGGTTCACGTATTTGGTCGCAACCCGCATCTTGCGGTCGTGGCGCAGCCGGAACGCGGTCGCGACGTCGTCGAGATCGGCCATGTTGCGCACGTCGATCCAGGCCTGCGGCACCGCGACCACGACATTGGCCAAGCCGAAGCCCAGCCCGTCGACGATGACGACCCGCTTGTCCATGTCGGCAATGGTCTCGCGCAGCAGGTCCTCGCCGGTGATGCCGAGATGAATGGTGCCCTGCGCAAGCGCGCTGGCAATCTCTGAGGCCGAGAGATAGGCGATCTCGACGCCTGCAAGACCGGCAATCGCGCCGCGATAGTCCCGCGCGCCGCGCGGCTTGACCAGCGGCAGACCTGCGCGGGCGAAGAACGCCTCGGTGTTTTCCTGCAGCCGGCCCTTGGCCGGCACGGCGATGACGAGGGGGGCGCTCATGCCGCGCCTCCGCCTTGAGCGACACGCTCGATCCACACCGCGAAGCCGACCGCGGGAATTTGTGCCTTCGCGCCGAGACGGCCGAGCAGTTCGTCGTAGCGTCCGCCGGCGACCAACGGCCCGTTCGGCGGCGCGGAAGGATCGTGCAACTCGAACACGAAGCCGGTGTAGTAGTCGAGGCCGCGGCCGAACGCGGTCGAGAAGCGGATGCGGCCGACGTCGACGCCGCGCGCGGCAAGAAATCCGGTGCGGCTTTCGAACAGGTCGAGCGCGGGGGCCAGCGCAACGTTGGCGGAAGCCGCGAGCGAGCGCAGCTCTGCCGCCGCCTCGTCGGGGTCGCCAGCGATGGCGAGAAATTTTTCGATTAGCGTGCGCGTCTCGCGCGGCAAGGTGGTCGCCGCTCCCAGCGCCGCCTGCTCGAGGAAGCGCTCGGCGATCTCGCCGACGGTCCTTCCGCCCACCGTGCTGATGCCGGCGATGGACAAAAGGTCGGTGACCAGCGCGTGCGCAGCCTTCGGATCTGAACGTTCCAGCGCAGCCAGTACACCCTGATATTCGGGCTTGTTCTGGGCTGAACTGAGCGTGAGCACGTCCAGGTCATGGGCGAGCGAGGACTTTCTGTTGAAGTCCTTCACCAGCCGCCGCTTCCAGGCCGGCGCCAGTTCGAGGGCTGCAACCAGCGTGGAAAACAGCCCGACGTCGCCGATCCGGATTTCCGGCTTGGCAATTCCGTAGCGCGCCGTCGCATCGAGGCCCAGCGCCAGCATTTCCGCGTCCGCCGCTGCCTTGTCCGGCCGCCCGAACGACTCGATGCCGGCCTGGACGATCTCGGCGGGCAGCGCGCCGCGGTCGCGGTAGACCGGGCCGAGGTAGCAGAATCCCTGAGACGAGCCAGCGGCTTGCGAGGCGAGATAGCCGCACGACACCGGGATGGTGAGGTCCGGCCGCAAGCACAGTTCGCGGCCCTCCGTGTCCGAGGTGAGGTACATGCGTTTGCGGATGTCCTCGCCGGACAGGTCGAGAAACGGCTCGGCCGGCTGCAGAATCGGCGGCGCAACGCGGCGGTAGCCGGCGCGCTCATAGGCGCCGACCAGCGCCTCGGCCCTCGCATCGGGCTGTGATGCCGTTGTCCCAGTGACCATAACCGCCGTCCCGCCGCGGATTTTCCCGCGTTTGGGCTGGGCTTTAGCACGGCAGGCTTAAGGTTTCGACGACAACCGACCCGCGGGCTTAAGGGCGGCCCGCTAAACGCGCGGAGGGTTAACAGGTTACGGGAACCCGGCCCCTTGACGGACCCAAATGTAATAATGTTACTTTCTTCAGCGAAAGCCGATTGCGGCTGGGGTTTCGGTCGATGCACTGTTTTCGTTCACATAGGCGGCTCGGGGGCTGGGCCACGTTGTTCGCGCTGCTCCTGCAGCTTGGATTGTCGTTCGGCCACGTCCG
>SHVN01000080.1 GCA_009694215.1 Xanthobacteraceae bacterium | reverse complement strand
TTCCGATTGAAATGGGCCTCATGCATCACGTTGCTGACCTGAATGTCGTAGGCCTCGTAATACTTCAGCCGGCCCTGGCGCTGCGCCGCGATATGCTCCGGATGGGTCCGCTAGGCATTCTGGCTTTCCTCATGCTCGAACTCGATGATGGTCACCCGCTCGCCATCCTCGGCCCAGAAGCCCTTGTGCGAGATGTAGCCTGGGATGGTGCGGGCGATCTGCTGCATGCGGTCGACCAGGGCGACGTATTACTCCTACAGCCCGGGCATGAGGCGCGAACGGAAGACCGTGACGATCATGGCGTGCTCCTGGCGTGTCCGCCGTCATTGTGGCGCCGTCGGCCGGATTCGATCCAACGCAGAAAATCGATGGCAGCCATCATCGCACGCGATGACTCCCGCTGGCCTCACCCCTGCTTCTGGTTCTTGTGAACCGCATCGAGGCCCGTCACCCAATTCCGCGCTGAGCGGAACCAATTCTGCTTCTTCGGCGCGAGCTGGTCGCGCTGCGCCAGGATTCCGACCCTGACCATGTAGGACGGCTGCTGGCCTTCGCCCGGCGAGGTCGAATAGATCGGCGAGCCGCACTTGGGGCAGAACGCCTGCACGCGCGGATTGCCGCTGTCCGCCGTCATCTTCACGTAGTTGGCAGGCGTGCCCTTCATCCTGAAGGCGCTGCCTGGGATCGGCACCGAGACGCGGAACGCCGAGCCCGTGCCGGTCTGGCAATCGGTGCAATGGCAGACCGTAACCTTCTCCGGATCGGCCTCGCCTTCGATGGTGATGGTGCCGCAGTGGCACGCGCCGCTGACCTTCATGGATGTCTCCTCTGTTATTCTGCCGCCTGTTCTATCCCGTACATATCGTCGTCGGACAAACCGAAATGATGCCCGATCTCGTGAACCAGCACGTGCTTGATGATGTGCCCCAACGTTTCCTCGTGCTCGGCCCAGTAGAGCAGGATCGGCACGCGATAGAGCCAGACCATGTTGGGCATCTGCACCGGCGCGCTTTCCGACTGGAACGGCAGGCCGACGCCCTGGAACAGCCCCAGCAGGTCGAGTTCGCTCGGGATGCCCATCGTGTCCAGCACCTCGTCGGTCGGGTAGTCCTCGACATGGATCACCACGCCCTCACACTTGGCGCGGAAGCGCGCCGGCAGACGGCGAAACGCCTCCGTCGCGATTACCTCGAATTCGATCAGCGAGGGCGCCTTGAGCGGCCGCCAGGACAGCGGATCGGGGAGAGTGTCGTCGGTCATCGCGACAGCATAAGCGGTCGATTAACTTCGATCCATGTGCCGAGGGCGGCCGCGGTTGACGCCGCCGCCCCGATGGGGGAGCGTCGGGCCATGAAACTGGTTGCCACAATTGTCATGGCATCGCTGACAGGCTTGCTCGGCACGGCGCCGGCCGGCGCGCAAGCCGCGAGCGCGGGCGTCGGCGCCGGGTCCGAAGCCCTGGCGCAGAGCCAGCCGCGCCGGGCGCGGACCAAGGTTCGGGTCCGCCCGTTCTATTCGCGCCAGCCCTACCACTCGCTGTTTCCGCCGGCCTATGACGTCCGATATCCCGGCCCGAACGCGCGGCGCGAATGCGTCGCCCGCTACGTCCAGGAGCATCGCCCGAGCGGCACCGTGATCGTCCCGCGCATGCGCTGCTGGTGGGTGCGGGGCTAGCTCCCTATATTTTTGCCGTAGCGCGCTACGGAACCGCCGGACAAATGAAAGCGTTTGTTGTCTGCGGGGCGCGCAGGAGAACATCGCAATGTAAAAATGGCCAATCACCTGTGCGGCGCTCGCCGTCACAGCCTTGATCGCACTCCCGGCCTTCGCCGTGGCGGCGCCGAAATCCGCAAAAGCTGCCGGCATCGAGCAGACCGGCCCGATCGAAGTCAGCGCCGCCCGCCGTCACAGCCGCCGTCATGTCCGTGTCACCGTGCGGCCGCAGTCGCACGGGCGCGCCTACAGCCGGCGCTATTACGACGCGCCCTATATCGTCCATCCGTTCGATCTGTACGCCTACAGGCGGCCCTATTTCGTGCCGGGCGGCCCGCCTGTCGGCCGGGGCCCGTTTGGCGCCGGCACCGGGGCTTATGGCTTCGGCTACAACTGAGTTCTGAATCGAAAAGGCCCGCCGCGAGGCGGGCCTTTTGCTGTTGGCCGATGCCGGGCGCTCAGTGCCACTCGCGCACGTCCACGAACTTACCCGCGATCGCCGCCGCCGCCGCCATCGCCGGCGAGACGAGATGCGTGCGGCCCTTGAAGCCCTGGCGGCCCTCGAAGTTGCGGTTCGAGGTCGAGGCGCACCGCTCGCCGGGCTCGAGCTTGTCGGGGTTCATCGCTAGGCACATCGAGCAGCCGGGCTCGCGCCATTCGAAACCGGCGGCCAGGAAGATCTTGTGCAGGCCTTCGGATTCGGCCTGCTCCTTCACCAGGCCGGAGCCCGGCACAATCATGGCGTTGACGCTGGCGCTGACCTTCTTGCCCTCGGCGATGCGCGCCACCTCGCGCAGATCCTCGATCCGCGAGTTGGTGCAGGAGCCGATGAACACGCGATTGATCGAAATGTCGGTCATCCTCTCGCCGCCACTCAATCCCATGTATTGCAGTGAGCGTTCGGCCGCGCGGCGCTTGTGCTCGTCGGCGATCTCGGAGGCCACCGGCACGCGGCCGGTGATCGAGGTGACCTGCTCGGGACTCGTCCCCCAGGTGACGATCGGCGGCAGCTTCGTGGCGTCGAGCTTCACCTCGCGGTCGAAGAACGCGCCGTCGTCGGTCGGCAGCGTCTCCCAGTAGCGGCGCGCGTCGTCCCACATCTTGCCCTTCGGCGCCTTAGGGCGTCCTTTGACGAATTCGTAGGTCTTCTCGTCGGGCGCGATGAAGCCCGCCTTGGCGCCGGCCTCGACCGACATGTTGCAGACCGTCATGCGGCCTTCCATTGACAGCGCGCGGATAGCCTCGCCGGCGTATTCGAGCGAATAGCCGGTGCCGCCGGCGGTGCCGATCTCGCCGATGATGGCGAGGATGATGTCTTTCGCGGTGACGTTCGGCGGCAGCTTGCCGTCCACGATTGCGCGCATGTTCTTCGACTTGCTCTGCACCAGTGTCTGCGTGGCGAGAACGTGCTCGACCTCGGACGTGCCGATGCCGTAGGCCAGCGCTCCGAACGCGCCGTGCGTCGCGGTGTGGCTGTCGCCGCAGACCAGCGTTACGCCCGGCAGCGTGAAGCCCTGCTCGGGGCCGATGACGTGGCAGATGCCCTGGCGGATGTCGAACTCGTCGTAATATTCGAGCCCGAACAGCTTGGCGTTCTCCGCGAGGTAGGCGATCTGCGCCGCGCTCTCGGGGTCGGGGTTTGGCTTGCTGCGATCCGTGGTCGGGATGTTGTGATCGACCACCAGCAGCGTCTTGTCGGGGGCGTGAATCTTGCGGCCGGTGAGCCGTAGGCCTTCGAACGCCTGTGGGCTCGTCACCTCATGGACGATGTGCCGGTCGATGTAGAGCAGGCAGGTTCCGTCCGGCTGCTCGTCGACCAGATGGTCGGCCCAGATCTTGTCGTAGAAGGTGCGCAGCTTGGACATGTCGATTACCCGTTACCCGGTTTCAAGGTTGGAATGATTTTAGATGGTCCTGGCGATCGGGAAAAGGTGTCTCCGCTGCGCATGCCGCATGCCCGCAATGAAAAAGGCCGGACAATGCCGGCCTTCATCGCGCCTGACGGATGCGAGGGCTTTACTTGGCGGCGTCGGCGACGTCCGTGGTCTGGCCGCCGTGGTGGGCGCCCTCGGCGATACGCGCCGACTTGCCGCGCAGATTGCGGAGGTAATAGAGCTTGGCGCGGCGCACCTTGCCGCGGCGGACGAGCTTGATCGAGTCGATCATCGGCGCGAGCAGCGGGAACACGCGCTCGACGCCCTCGCCGTAGGAAATCTTGCGGACCGTGAAGCTCTCGTTCAGTCCGTGGCCGGACCGTCCGATGCATACGCCCTCGTAGGCCTGGATGCGGGTGCGCTCGCCCTCGACCACCTTGACGTTGACGATCACGGTGTCGCCCGGCTCGAAGTCGGGAATGGACTTGCCGGCGGCAAGCCGTTCGGCCTGCTCCTTGTTGAGGGTCTGAATGAGGTTCATGGCAAATTCTCCGTCGGCCGCGCGCCCCAGGGGCAGCGCCACATAGGCTTGATGTCCAGGTTCGGGCGAGCTTCTACGCCAAAGCAGGGGCCTTGTCACCCCGTCCGGCATTCGGGGTTATTTGGGGGTCTTGGGACGGGTTTGGTAGGCCGTCCAGAGGTCCGGGCGGCGCGCCTGGGTCAGCCGCTCGGCCTCGGCCTGCCGCCAAGTCTTGACCTTGGCGTGGTCGCCCCCGGTCAGCACCTCCGGGATGCCCTGACCCTCGAAAATCGCCGGGCGGGTGTATTGCGGATACTCTAGGAGCCCGTCGGCGAAGCTTTCCTCGGTCCCGGAGGCCTCCTTGCCCATGACGCCCGGGATGAGCCGCACGCAGGCATCGATCAGCGCCAGCGCCGCGATCTCGCCGCCGGACAGCACGTAATCGCCGACCGACACCTCCTCGAGCTGCCGCGCAGCGATGATCCGCTCGTCGACACCCTCGAAGCGGCCGCAGACGATGACCGCGCCGTCGCCCTTGGCGAGCGCGGCCACGCGCGCTTGTGTCAGCGGCGTGCCGCGCGCGCTCATCAAGAGGCGAGGGCGGTGGTCAGCTGCGGCTGCGTCGATGGCGCGGGCCAGCACGTCGGCCTTCATCACCATGCCGGGGCCGCCGCCGGCCGGCGTGTCATCCACGGTATTGTGCCGGTCGGCTGCGTGCGCCCGGATGTCGACCGCATCGAGCGACCAGAGTCCTGACGCGAACGCCTTGCCGGCGAGGCTCAGCGCCAGCGGTCCCGGAAACATCTCGGGAAACAGCGTGAGGATGGTGGCGCGCCACATCTGAAGTCACCCGATCCAAATCTGTTTCACTCGATCTCGATCAGCGGCACCACCACGATGCGGCGTGCGGCCAGGTCGATCTCCGGCACAGCGGCGTCGGTGAACGGCACCATCAGCGGTTCGCCGCCGCCCTCCGGCCTGATTTCCACCAGGTCGCCGGCGCCGAAGTTGAGGATCGCCGTGACCCGGCCAAGCTCCGCGCCGTCCGGCGTCACCGCCGAGAGCCCGATCAGATCGGCGTGGTAGAACGTGTCGTCATCCTCGATCTGCGGCAACCGGTCGCGCGAAACGTAAAGCTTGAGATTGGTCAGCTTCTCCGCCGCGTCGCGGTCGCCGACGCCGGCGATCCGCGCCACGAAGGCATCCTTCGCCGGCCTCAAGCCTTCGATCGTGAAGCGCCGCGTGCCGTCCTCGCTTTCCAGCGGACCATAGGCCGTGACCGCCGTCGGGTCCTGCGTGAACGACCGCAGCCTGACTTCGCCGCGCAGGCCATGCGCGGCGCCGAACTGGGCAACGCAGATGCGGTCGGTCACGGCGCCCTACATGGCTATTTCTTGTCGGCGGCCTTGGCGGCGGCCGCGTCTTCCCTGACCTTGGTGTCGGCCTTGGTCTTGGCTTCGGCCTTGGCGGCGTCCGTGACCTTCTGCTTCTCTTCGCGGACGGCCTTGCGCTCCTTGCGCGGGATCGCCCGCTCCGGATTGTTGCGCTTCTCGCGCTTGGCGACGCCGGCAGCGTCGAGGAAGCGCATCACGCGGTCGGACGGCTGAGCGCCCTTGACCATCCAGGCCTTCACCTTGTCCAGGTCGAGCTTCAGCCGGTCTTCCTTGTCCTTCGGCAGCAGCGGGTTGAAATAGCCGAGACGCTCGATGAAGCGGCCGTCACGCGGCGAGCGGCTGTCGGCGGCGACGATGTGATAGAACGGCCGCTTCTTGGTTCCGGCGCGGGCCATACGGATGACGACTGGCATTGAAGTTCCTTTCGGTTGACTGATTTCGAGTTGGTTGCGTTCGTTGAATTCAGAGGCTCATTTCTTCTTGAAGAAATCTGCCGGCAATCCGCCCGGCGTCGGCAACTTGCCGCTGCCGGAACCGAGACCGGGGAATTTGCCGAGGCCCGGAAGTCCGGAGCCTCCCGGCATTGCCGGCGGTATTCCGGGCGGCATCCCGCCCGGCATCTTCTCGGCGAGCTTCGCCATGTCTTCCGGCGACGGCATGCCGCCGCCCATTCCCATCATCTTGGCGAGGCCGGCCATCGGGCCGCGCGACTTGCCGCCGCCCATCGCCTTCATCATGTCGGCCATGTTCCGGTGCATCTTCAGGAGCTTGTTGACCTCTTCGACCTTGGAGCCGGCGCCCGCGGCGATGCGCTTCTTGCGGCTGGCTTTGAGGATGTCGGGATGCTTGCGCTCGCCCGGCGTCATCGAGTCGATGATCGCCATCTGGCGCTTGAGCATGCCGTCGTCGAGGTTGCGCTCGGCCATCTGGCTCTTGATCTTGGCGACGCCGGGCATCATCGCCATCAGCCCGCTCATGCCGCCCATTTTCGCCATGCCGACCAGTTGTTCGCGCAGATCGCTGAGATCGAATTGGCCCTTGCGCATCCGCTCGGCGGCGCGCATTGCCTGCTCGCGGTCGATCGAGGTCGCGGCCTTCTCGACCAGCGCGACGATGTCGCCCATGCCGAGGATGCGGCCGGCGATCCGGCTCGGATCGAAGTCCTCCAGCGCGTCCATGCGCTCGCCGGTGCCAATGAGCTTGATCGGCTTGCCGGTGACCGCGCGCATCGACAGCGCCGCGCCGCCGCGGCCGTCGCCGTCGATGCGGGTGAGCACGATGCCGGTGAGGCCCACGCGCTCGTCGAACGAGCGCGCGAGATTGACCGCGTCCTGGCCGGTCAGGCTGTCGGCGACCAGCAGGATTTCGTGCGGGTTGGCGGCGCGCCGGACCTCGGCGGCCTCGCTCATCATGTCCTCGTCGAGCGTGATGCGGCCGGCGGTGTCGAGCAGCACCACGTCGTAGCCGCCGAGCTTCGCCGCCTGGATCGCGCGGCTGGCGATCTGCACCGGCGACTGGCCTTCGACGATCGGCAAGGTCGGCACGTTGACCTGCTGACCCAGCACCGCGAGTTGCTCCATCGCCGCGGGCCGGCGCGTGTCGAGCGAGGCCATCAGCACTTTTTTGTTGTCGCGCTCGGTGAGGCGTTTGGCGATCTTCGCGGTGGTGGTGGTTTTGCCGGAGCCCTGCAACCCGACCATCATGATCGGAACCGGAGCCGCAGCACCGAGGTCGATCGGCTGCGCGTTCGAGCCGAGCGTGGCGATCAGCTCGTCATGGACGATCTTGACGACCATCTGGCCCGGCGTGACCGACTTGATGACGTCGACGCCGACCGCTCGCTTCTTCACCTGCTCGATGAAGGCGCGCGACACGTCGAGTGCGACGTCGGCCTCCAGGAGGGCGCGGCGAACCTCGCGCAGCGCGTCGTCGACGTCCTGCTCCGACAGCGCACCGCGCCGCGTTAGGCTGTCGAGAATGCCGCCAAGTTTTTCGGACAGGCTATCGAACAATTTTCAGTTCCTGGTTTTGGCCATGTATGGCCGGACCAAACGCATTTTCGCCCGAGGGCGCATCGCGCTGTCGGGCGGGGGCCTCCGGCCTCTCGGACCGGTCGGCAATTCGGCAATTCCAGCTCTTGTCGAGAGCGGGCGGACCATACGGGCAGGGTCCCCGATCGTCAATCATTTGGAGAGGCCTGCGGCTGTCGCAAGCGGCCAAAAAGCCGTGCTATGTACGCCAAATGACGCTCGCCGGCACGATTCGCTCCCGCCCGCTGGTCTTTCTGTTCGGTCTGGCCGCGGTGTCGCTGCTGGGCCTGTTCCTGCTGGTTCCGCCGATCCCGCAGAGCCAGATCTATCACGGCTTTGCCGACCAGCGGCGGATGCTCGGCATACCGAACTTCTGGAACGTGGTTTCCAACCTGCCGTTCGTTCTGGTCGGCGCGCTGGGCCTGCGGTTCTTTCGCCGCGACCTGTCGGCCGGCCTGTTTTTCCTCGGCGTGTTCCTGACCGGATTCAGTTCGTCCTACTACCACTGGCGTCCGGACGACGCCGGCCTGTTCTGGGACCGGCTGCCGATGTCGATCGCGTTCATGGCGATCCTGGCGAACGTGGTCGAGGAGCGGATCGACGCCAGGGTGGGCCGGCTGCTGCTGTGGCCGCTGGTTGCGCTCGGCATCGTCAGCCTGCTGGTGTGGCTGCGGACCGATGACCTCCGGCTCTACGCCTGGGTTCAGTTCTTTCCCTGCCTGGTCCTGCCGCTGCTATTCTGGCTGTTCGCGCCGAAGCACAGCGGCACCTGGTACTGGTTTGCCGCCGCGGGCTGGTATCTGCTCGCCAAGATCCTGGAATACGCCGACGAGGTGATCTACGTGACGGGGCACGTCATGGCGGGGCACGCGCTCAAGCATCTCGCGGCGGCCGGCGCCTGTTACGCGATCCTGCGTGCCTTCCAGACTCGCCAGCCGGTCGCTGCGGCGGCTACTTGATCAGCACATAGATTGTGATGACGAACCCGGTGTCCGGGGTCGTCACCGGATCGGTCTCGTATTCTTCGATGAAGGTGCCGGACGATTCCAGCTGCTTCTCGTCGAGGTATTCGGGGATCGCGTTGTAGATCGTGTCTTCCATCTGGTGGAAGGCGCCCCGATAGGCGAATTTGAGTGCCTTGCCGACCGGCGTCTGGCCGACCGTCATGTCGCCCTTGGGCGGGTCCTTCGGCGCTTCGGCGATCGGCACCGCGGCCTGGAACTGGAAATTCGTGTCGTCGAAATTGGTGTAGATCGTCATCGGCGGGCCGGCCCGCCGGATGCCCTGCTTGTCGAGGAAGGCATAAACCGACTTGAACGCGTCCTGGAGCGTTTCCAGCGCGTTGTCCCAGGCGCCGGTGCCCTTCATGTAGATGATGGTCTTGGCCGTCAGCGTTACATCCAGTCCGAACGGCTCCTCGGCCGCCGCCGGCGCTTCGGCTTTGGGCGCGGGCGTGGGCGGCGGCGTGTCGGGGGCCGGATTGGTCGCCTGCGCGAACGCCGATGACGCGGCGCCGAGCGCGAGCGCCGCGGCCAGGATGGTCGCCCGACCAACGGACGCCAGCCGAGTGCACGTCATCGAAATCTCCATGAAACCAAATAGATCGCCGCGCATCCGGCTCGGCGCGCGAAGAATCACCTAAATCTACCACGGCTGCGAACGGACGAAATAATTCAAAACTCGTGATCGCCGTGGGCATTCGAGCCTGCACTGGCCATCATTCGGCGGGTTCCCATATAAACGAGGCAACTTGCGGGTCTTTCCATCATGAGCGCGCTCGGCAACCGGCCCTTCGTGAAGATGAACGGTCTCGGCAACGAGATCGTGGTGGTGGACATGCGCAAGTCACCCGCCGCGATCAGCGCCGACGAAGCGCGCGCGGCAGCGCAGCCCAACGCCGCGCCTTACGACCAGCTCATGGCGCTCTACCCGCCGCGCACCGCGGGCACCGACGCGCTCGTCCGCATCTACAACAACGACGGCTCCGAGGCCGGCGCCTGCGGCAACGGCATGCGCTGCGTCGCCTCGCTGATCGCCAAGGAGAGCGGCAAGGACAAACTTGCGTTCGAGGTGGCCGGCCGCGTGCTCGATACCTGGAAGGGTGCCGACGGTCTCTTCACCGTCGACATGGGCGCGCCGCGCTTTGCCTGGAACGAGATTCCGCTTGCCGAGGAATTCCGCGACACCCGCACGATCGAATTGCAGATCGGCCCGATCGACAAGCCGATCCTGCATTCGCCGTCGGTGGTGAACATGGGCAATCCGCACGCGATCTTCTGGGTCGACGACGTGAACGCCTACGATCTCGTCCGGATCGGCCCGCTTCTGGAAAACCACCCGATGTTTCCCGAGCGCGCCAACATCACGCTCTGCGCGATCCAGTCGAAGGAGCACATCCTCATCCGCACCTGGGAGCGTGGCGCGGGATTGACCAAGGCCTGCGGCTCGGCCGCCTGCGCCGCAGCCGTCGCCGCGGCACGGCTGAAGAGAACCGGACGCAAGGTGCGCGTGACCTTGCCAGGCGGCGATCTGGCAATCGACTGGCGCGAGAGCGACGGCCATGTGCTGATGACCGGGCCGGTCGAGTTCGAGTTCGAGGGTACGTTCGATCCGGCGCTGTTTGCCAAGGTCGGCGCGGCATGAGCATCGACGTCGTCACCTTCGGCTGTCGGCTCAACATCACCGAGTCGGAGGTCATTCGCGGCAAAGCCGATGTCGCTGGCGTCGCCGATGCCGTCGTGATCAACACCTGCGCGGTCACCGCCGAAGCGGTGCGGCAGGCGCGCCAGGCCATCCGCAGGCTCCGCCGCGAACGGCCCGATGCGAAGATCGTGGTGACCGGCTGCGCTGCGCAGACTGACCCCCGGTCATTCGCCGGGATGCCCGAGGTCGATCGCGTGCTCGGCAACGAGGAGAAGCTGTCTGCGGCCGGCTGGGCCGCGCTGGACGCCGGGGAAAAAATCATCGTCGGCGATATCATGGCGGTGAGGCAAACCGCGCTGCACCGGATCGGCCGCATCGAGGGCCACACTCGCGCGTTTCTCCAGGTTCAGAACGGCTGCGATCACCGTTGCACGTTCTGCATCATTCCGTTCGGCCGGGGCAATTCGCGCTCGGCCCCGGTGGGCGACGTGGTGGCGCAGGCGAGGCGTCTGGTCGAGAGCGGCGCCCGCGAGATCGTGCTGACCGGCGTCGACATCACGAGCTATGCCCCTGGCCTCGGCCTGCTGGTGAAGCGAATTCTCAACGACGTGCCCGGGCTCGAACGGCTGCGCCTGTCCTCGATCGATTCGGTGGAGGCCGACACCGATCTGCTCGACGCGCTCGGCAACGACGCCCGTCTGATGCCGCATTTGCATCTGTCGCTGCAGGCGGGCGACGACATGATCCTCAAACGCATGAAGCGGCGCCATTCGCGCGCCGACGCTATTGCCTTCTGCGCTTCCGTGCGGCGGCTCCGCCCGGATGTGGCGTTCGGCGGCGATATCATTGCCGGCTTCCCGACCGAGACCGAGGACATGTTTCGCCGCTCGCTTGATCTCATTGACGAATGCGGGCTGACGCAGCTCCACGTCTTTCCGTTCTCGCCGCGCCCCGGCACGTCGGCCGAGCGCATGCCGCAGGTTGCGGGCGATGTGATCAAGGATCGCGCCCGACGCCTGCGCGGGAAAGGCGAGGCTGCGCTGCGCCGTTATCTCGATGGCGAAGTGGGCGCGCGCCGCCGCGTGCTCACCGAGCGGGGCGGGCTCGCCCGCACCCCGCAGTTCACGCCGGTGCGGCTGACGGCGCCAGTCGAACCCGGTGTAATCCTTGATATCGCTGTGGCCAGCCACGACGGGCGACAATTGCTGGCGGCGTGATAAACTCAGGCGGCACGAGGGAATCGGAATCATGGCGACGAACGGCAGCAGTCACACTATCTCCAGCCTGGCCGAGCTTGAGGCGCTCTATCCCGAGCCGGTCTATCCGCCGGCCAAGGTGAAGGAGGCCACCCGCATCACCAAGGCCTATCGGGCGCTGGTCGAGGCCTCGCCGTTCTGCGCGATGGCGACCAATGGCCCCGGCGGGCTCGACTGCTCGCCGCGCGGCGATCCCAAGGGTTTCGTCCGCGTGCTCGACGAGAAGACCATCGCGGTGCCAGACCGCCGCGGCAACAACCGCATCGACAGCATGCGCAACCTGATCGCCGACCCGCGCGTGGCGCTGTTGTTCCTCATTCCGGGCGTCAGCGAGACGCTGCGCATCATGGGCCGCGTCACGATCTCGACCGATCCGGAGCTGTGCGCGAGCTTCACCATGCAGGGCAAGGCGCCGCGCTGCGTGCTCCTGGTCGCGGTGGAGCAGGTGTTTTTCCAATGCGCTAAGGCCATCGTGCGCTCGAAATTGTGGGACCCGTCGATCCAGGTCGAGCGCTCGACCCTGCCGACCGCGGGAAAAATTCTCGCCGAAATCACCGAGGGCAAGATGGGCGGCGATGAGCACGACCGTCTCGCGCCGGCGCGGATGAAAGAGACGATCTACTGAGGCGGCTTCCCCGCCGCCTCGACGCGGGGGCGTGACAGTCCCAGCGGGGCCGATACCGCGTCGTCCATGTCCTCGGTCCACCCGCACGCTTTGAGCCGCTCCTTCATGTGCGGCGGCACCGGCGCGGTCACCTTGACCGGCGGCTTGTTCCTGTAGAGCGGCACCACGACCTCGCGCGCGTGCAGGTGCATGCCCGACCCGCCCACGCGTGGCGCGCTGCCGTAGATGTTGTCGCCGAGAATCGGAAAGCCGGACTCGCAGCAGTGCACGCGCAACTGATGCGTCCGCCCGGTCAGCGGCTCGAGCGCAAGCCAGGTGAGCCCATTGCCCCGCCCCATCGCCTTCCATGTCGTCGCCGACGGCAGTCCCGCGGGATCGTGCTTCATCCACCAGCCGCGGGTGTCGTCGAGCCGGCCGAGCGGCATGTCGATGCGGCCTTCATCGGCCTGCGGTCCGCCCTCGACCACCGCCCAGTAGGTCTTGCCGACCTTGCCGTTGCGGAACAGCAGGTTCAGGTCGGCCAGCGCCTTCCGGTGGCGGCCGAGCACCAGGCAGCCGGAGGTTTCCTTGTCGAGGCGATGCGCCAGTGCGGGCATCCGCGGCAGGCCGAAGCGGAGCGTATCGAAGTAGTCCTCGATGCTTGGGCCGCTCTTTTGCCCTTTGGGGCCTCGGTGCACGGCGAGGCCCGCGGGCTTGTTGATGATCAACATCAGCCCGTCGCGGTAGAGCAGGCGGCTCCCTATCTCTTCCGGTGTCATGAGGAAACGCGTATCACGGCTTCCGGCATGAGCGACAGCACCAACGACACGGCGGCCGGCAACGGCGACAAGAAGGGCTGGCTTGGCCGCCTGACCGGCGGCCTCAAGCGCACCTCGTCATCGCTCGGCTCGGCGATCGCCGATCTCGTCACCAAGGGCCCGATGGACCCCGCCAAGCTCGATATGATCCAGGACGCGCTGGTGCGCGCCGATCTCGGATACGATCTGGCCCATCGCGTCACCACGGTGATCAGCGAGGGCGTCTACAGCCAGGGGATCACGCCCGACGAGGTGAAGGCGGTGGTTGCCGCCGAGGTCACCAAGATTCTCATGCCGGTGGCGAAGCCGCTGGTGATCGGAGACGCCAGGCCGTTCGTCATCCTGGTGGCCGGCGTCAACGGTTCCGGCAAGACCACGACGATCGGCAAGCTTGCCTCCAAGCTCTCGGCCGAAGGCCGCAAGGTGGTGCTCGCCGCCGGCGACACGTTCCGCGCCGCTGCCATCGATCAGCTCAAGATCTGGGGCCAGCGCACCGGCGCCAAGATCATCGCGCGCGAGCAGGGCTCCGACTCCGCCAGCCTCGCCTTCGAGGCGCTGAGCGAGGCGAAGTCCGGCGGCGCCGACGTGCTGATCGTCGACACCGCCGGCCGGCTGCAGAACCGCGCCGAGCTGATGGGCGAACTGGAAAAGATGGTGCGCGTGATGAAAAAGATCGACGCCAGCGCGCCGCATGCCGTGCTGCTGGTGCTCGACGCGACCGTCGGGCAGAACGCGTTGTCGCAGGTCGAGGTGTTCGGCAAGACCGCGGGCGTCACCGGCCTCGTCATGACCAAGCTCGACGGCACCGCGCGGGGCGGCATCCTTGTGTCCATCGCCGAGAAGTTCAAATTGCCGATCCATTTCATCGGTGTCGGCGAGGGTATCGACGATCTCGAGCCGTTCGCGGCGAAGGATTTCGGCAAGGCGCTCGCGGGAATCGAGTGACCCCACAGGGCTTGAAGAATTGGACCCCCGCACAAAAAATCTGATCGAAGGGCCGATCGCGCCGACGTTGCTGCGGCTGGCGATCCCTAACGTCATCACCACGTTGGTGCAGGCCTCCACCGGGCTGATCGAAACCTATTTCATCGGCAAGCTCGGCACCGATGCGCTGGCCGGCGTCGCGCTGGTGTTCCCCGGCGTCATGCTGATGCAGATGATGTCGGCGGGGGCGATGGGTGGCGGGGTGTCGTCGGCCATAGCGCGGGCGCTGGGCTCCGGCCGCCGCGAGGACGCCGACGCCACCATCTCTCACGCGCTCATCATCGCGGCGTGCTTTGCCGCTTTCTTCACCGTCACCGTCATCGCTACCGGCCCGTGGCTCTATTCCGCGATGGGCGGGCGCAACGGGTCGCTCGCCGTCGCGCTCACCTATTCCAACATCGTGTTCGCGGGCGTCATCCTGATCTGGCTGTTCAACACGCTGGCCAACATCATCCGCGGCACCGGCAACACCTTCATCCCAGCGGTGGTGACGCTCGTCGGCGCGCTGCTGCTCATACCGCTGTCCGCCGCCTTGATCTTCGGTTTCGGGCCGCTGCCGGCGCTGGGCGTCGCCGGCGGCGCGACCGGGATACTGACCTATTACGGCCTGGGTTCACTGGCCTTCGTTTACTATCTCTGTTCGGGCCGCGCGGTGGTCACGCCTCAGCTTAGGGAGACGCGGCTCCGCTGGCGGCTGTTCCGCGACATCCTGAGGGTCGGCCTGCTCGCCTCGCTCATCGCGATCATGACAAACGTCACCATCGCGCTGACCACCGGCGTGGTCGGCGCCTTCGGCCCCGCTGCGATCGCAGGATACGGCGTCGGCACGCGGCTGGAATATCTGCTGGTGCCGCTCGCCTTCGGCTTTGGCGGGCCGCTGGTCGCGCTCGTCGGCACCAACATCGGCGCGGGCAACCGCGAGCGGGCGCTCCGCGCGGCCTGGATCGGCGGCTGGATCTGCTTTGCGATGACGGAGACCATCGGGGTCGCAGCGGCGCTGTTTCCGGAAGCGTGGCTCGGCCTGTTCGACCGCGATCCGGCGATGATCGCGGCGGGCTCCACCTATCTGCGCATCGTCGGGCCGTTCTACGGCTTCTTCGGGCTCGGCATGGCGCTCTACTTCGCGTCGCAGGGCGCGGGTGCGCTGAAATGGCCGCTGTTCGCGGGGTTCTCACGCATGATCGTCGCCGTCGGTGGCGGCTATGTGCTGCTGCACTGGATTGGAAATCTGACGTTGGTGTATGTGGCGCTGGCCGCGGGGCTTGCCGTGTTCGGCTTGACGATCGCGGGCTCCGTCTGGAGCGGCGCGTGGTTTCACGGGCGGAATGACAGCCGCCCCAGGCCGGGTTAGACACAGCGCATGAATGAAAGACCGCAAATCAATCCGCTGCTCAAGCTCGCGCTCGACCTCGGGCCGCTGCTGCTGTTCTTCCTCGCCAACGCCAGGCCGGCGCTGTTCGAGCCGTGGATCGCGCCTTTCATTCCGGCCGCCGTCGCGACCGGCGAGCGCGCCAGCATTTTCGTCGCCACCGCGGTGTTCATGGTCGCCATCGTCGTGGCGCTCGCAATCTTCTATGCGCTGACGCGGCGATTGCCGGTGATGGCGATGGTTTCGGCCGTGATTGTCGTGGTGTTCGGCGGCGCGACGCTCGTGTTTCAGAACGAGACCTTCATCAAGCTCAAGCCGACGATCATCTATCTGCTGTTCACCGCCACGCTGTTCGGAGGTTTTATTTTCCGCAAGCCGCTGCTGGCGATGGTGTTCGACCAGATGTTTGATCTGACCGAGGAGGGCTGGCGCAAGCTGACGATCCGCTGGGCCTTGTTCTTCCTCGCGCTCGCGGTTCTCAACGAGATCGTCTGGCGCACACAGACGACCGACACCTGGGTGACGTTCAAGGTGTTCGGCGTGATGCCGCTGACCTTCATCTTCGCGGCGCTGCAGTACCCGCTGCTGACGAAACACGATGCCACCCCGAAGGACCCGGCGAAGCGATAGTTCCTGCGTCCCGGGCGAGTCTCCCGGGTGTGGCGCTGCCCCGGAAAATACTTATACCCGCTCGCTCCAGCGGCCTTACCTTGTCCGCAGCCTCGCTCATCGAGGGCGTCGTCTTAAGCGGCGTCGGATGACGGAGCAAGGCGCGGTGCCCGACAATGGCGCCGCGGTGGAGTGCCGGCGCGCGTATGCATCTTATGCCAGTATTACCAATTAGTTGGGCGATACGATGTATCTCGGGGTACCTTTTGGGGCAACCGCGCTTAAGGCGCGAAGTTGGCGGTTGCATAGGCCGCTTACACTGAGAACCCGGAACGACGACGGTGATGGAGTATGTTCTCTTTGGATGGGACGCCAGACTTCGGCCTGAAAATGGCCCTGCCGTTCAAGGAGGCATAAGGGCTGTTTGCAATTGTAGTGCTAATCTCCAAACGTGAGCCATCTTTGGAGATCGCAATCAACCCGCCATCAAAAAGCGCATGAATGTCGGC
>SHVN01000079.1 GCA_009694215.1 Xanthobacteraceae bacterium | reverse complement strand
TAACTGGCATCACGATGCTGGTCCGCCTTCGCTGAAGCTTCGGCGGGAAAACCTCACCGCTTCGCGGCGAAGATTGGAGCGGGCGAGGGGAATCGAACCCCTGTATGAAGCTTGGGAAGCTTCCGTTCTACCATTGAACTACGCCCGCATTGCCAAACACTTAGCATATTTTCCAAAAACGGCTAGGCACCTCTCAGGCACTCTCAGTCCACGCACTGGTGCCTCGGGGCCGCGTTTGCCGGTCTCGTGTCGAATCGTATCGCACCATACCGCCCCACAAAACCAGCCAGCGGTCCTTCGGGGATATCTTGCGGGCACACTCCCACGCGGCGATGGCCCCTACGGCTGGACCATTCGCCCGCACTCATCACACGAAAACAGGCCCTCTCACTCGACCCTACGTTTGATTTCGTTGGACTACGTTAGCTTACGTGGAGCACGTTGGATCCCAGTTCCTCTCCCTCCGCCATGCTCATAAGAGCCTAATTCGGGAACGGCACTCCGAGATTCTGCCGCAGCATCGCGCCTTCGTATTCGGTGCGGTACAGCCCGCGGCGCTGCAATTCCGGCACGACCAGATCGACGAAATCGTTAAGCGTGCCCGGCACGTGAGGCGGCAGCAGGTTGAAGCCATCGGCGGCTTTCTGCCTGAACCACTCCTCCAGACGATCGGCGATGAGTTTTGGCGTGCCGACCAGAGCCCAGTGGTCCTTGGCGACAGCCGACCGCATGGCCACCTGCCGGAGCGTCAGATTATCCCGGCGCGCCAGCCGGACATAGTTCAGCGGCGTGCTCATCCGCGCCGAATTGCCCGCAAGCTCCGGCATCGGCTCATCCAGCGCATAGCCCGACAGATCGACGCCGCCGAGCATCCGGCTCAGCCGCCCAAGCGCCACATGGGCGGGAATGAGCGCGTTGAGTTCCTCGAACTTCTCCTCCGCCTCCTGCTGCGAGCGACCGATATACATCGCAACGCCGGGCATGATCTTGAGATCGTCGGGATGCCGTCCGTGCTGCTGCATCCGGCCCTTAACGTCCGCGTAGAACGCCTTGGCGTCCCCGATCGCCGACTGGGCAGTGAACACCACGTCGGCGACGCGCGCCGAGAGCTTTCGCGCTGGCTCCGAGGTGCCGGCCTGCACGATGACGGGATGGCCCTGCGGCGGCCGGGATGCGCCCAGCGGGCCCTTCACCGAAAAATACTTGCCCTTGTGATTGAGCACATGAAGCTTGCTCGGATCGAAATAGTTTCCCGATGCTTTGTCGCGCGGGAACGCATCGGGCTCATAACTGCCCCAAAGCCCACGAACCACGTCGACGAATTCCTCGGCGCGCTCGTAGCGGTCGCCATGTGCCGCGTGGGTGCCAACGCTGAAGTTCGACGCATCCTCGGCATTGCCGCCGGTGACGAGATTCCAGCCGGCGCGGCCGCCGGTCAAATGATCCAGCGAGGCCAGCGTGCGCGCGACAAAATACGGCTCGTTGTAGGCGGTCGCCGACGTCGCCACGAGACCGATGTGCCGCGTCACGCTCGACAGCGCCGCGAGCAAGGTGAACGGCTCGAACTTGTCGATCGTCGGCGTGTGCCGCAGATACTCCGGGTCGCTCGATCCCGGCACGCTGATGACATCAGCCACGAACAGCATGTCGAGCTTGCCGCGCTCGAGCGTGCGGGCGAATTCGACCCAGCGCTGGACGTTCGAGCCGGCATCGACATAGGACTGCGGGTGCCGCCAGCCCGCGATGTGGTAGTTGGAGTCCGCCATCAGGAAGACAGCGAACTTCATCTTTCCGTTCGGCTTCATCAAGTCGACCATTTCCTTAATTCGGCTGGATGCCGGCCCGCTGGATCACGTCGGCGTATTTCGCCATCTCCGCCTTCATGAAGGATGTGAGCTCCTCGCGCGTCGAGGGCTGCGGCACAAAGCCCAGCTTCTCGTAGCTGGCCTTTACCTCCGGCTCTTGCAGGGCCTTGACGATCGACGCATTAAGAAACGCCGTAATGTCCTGCGGCGTTCCGGCGGGAACGATGATCGAACTCCAGTTCGACACCTCCACGCCCGGAAAACCGGCTTCCGCAAACGTCAATACATCCGGCAGCAACGTCGACCGCTTGGGCGTGGTGACAACCAGCGGCTTGAGCTGTCCGGAGCGGATCAACGGCAGCGATGTGATATCGCACAGCACGTAGTTAACGTGCCCGCCGATGACCGCGTTGAGCGACGGCGGCGTGCCGGTGAAGGGCACGTGCACCACGTCGAGGCCGCTTTTCGTCTTGAACAATTCACCCGACAGATACGGGCCTGCACCCACGCCGGACGACGCCCAGCTCAGGGTCCCTGGTTTCGATTTCGCAAGCTGCGCCAGGTCGGCGAGCGACTTGAGGTCTGAATCGCCCTTCACCGCGAGCAGAAACGGCGAGACGGAGACCATCGAGATCTGCTCGAAGCCCTTGATCGGGTCGTAGGGCAGCGACTTGTAGAGACTTGGCGTCACGGTGTGGGAGGTGGACGCGAGGTAGAGCGTATGGCCGTCGGGCTTCTGCGTCGCCACGAAAGCAGCGCCGATGGTGGTGCCGGCGCCGGGCTTGTTCTCGATGATGACCGGCTTGCCCCATTGCTTCTGAAGCTCGGCTGCGAGAAAACGCGCCTGCGCCTCGGCGGAGCCGCCGGGCAGATAGGGCACGACGATCCGCACGACGCCGGTCGGGAAATCGAGCGCGCGGGACGGCCCTAGCGCGGCCAGCAGCCACGCCGCGGCGATCGCGGCCATGAGGCGGTTCAAAGGCATGTTTCTCCCCGTGGTTTTCTTTGATTGCGCGCTTTGACAGCCCACATCGTATTGGCCTTATCGTAAGGTGAGAGGGTCGCCTATTTCAATGGACGGCCCGGATTTGCCTGCGAGCCCCCATGGACCACAGCACACGCAGCATCGCCGAATTCGCCACCCGGCTCGTCTATTCCGATCTGCCCACCGAAGTGGTGCACGATTGCAAGCGTCGGATCATCGACACCATCGGTTGCGCGGTGGCGGCGTTCGACGATGAGCCCTCGCGCATCGCGCGGGCGGTGGCGATGCGCACGCAGGTCGAGGATGGAGCATCGGTGATCGGCACGGCGCACAAGACGCTGCCGGAGCTCGCCGCCTTCGCCAATAGCGTCGCCAGCCGCTACCTCGAAGGCAACGACACCTATCCCGGCGGCGGCGGCCATCCGAACGACAATCTGCTGCCGGTTCTTGCGATTGCGGAAGCGACAGGCGCCAGCGCGCAGACGGCGATCGCCGGAATCGTTCTCGCTTACGAGGTGCACCGCTACCTGTTCCGCGCCTTCCCGATGCGCAAGCACGCGCTCGACTACGTGCTCTACAACGCGGTCGCCAGCGCCGCGGGCGCCGCCAAGGTGCTGGGGCTGTCGGTGGAGCAGACCGCCCACGCCATCGCGCTCGCGGCCGTTCCAAATCTCGGCACCGACATCAGCCGCCGCGGCCATCTCACCATGTGGAAGGGATGCGCCGCCGCCAATGCCGCGCGGAACGGCGTGTTCGCCGCGGTCATGGCGTCGGAAGGAATGGAAGGGCCGCCGACACCGTTCGAGGATGGATTGACCGCGGTGATCGGGGTGGAAGAGATCGTACCCTTCCCGGTCGATCCGAAGGCCTTCAGCCTGCTGCGAGCCGACTACAAGTTTTTCCTGAGCGAATTCCATGCCCAGGGGCCTGCGTTCCTGGCGCTCGAACTGCGTCCGCAGGTCGCGCTCGACGACATCGAGAAGATCGAAGTGTTCACCTACCACTTCGCCTGGTTCGAGATCGGCAGCGGCGCGGAGAAATGGGCGCCCATGACGCGCGAGACCGCCGACCACAGCATGCCCTATGTCGTCGGCGCCGTACTGATCGACGGCGCCTACACCGATGCGATCTTCGAGCCGGAGCGGTTCCAGGACCGGCGAACGCTCAACCTGATGAAGAAGATCGCGATCACGGAGGACGCCGAGTTTAACCGGCGCTATCCCGGATGCCTGCCGTGCCGGATGACCATCACCCTCAAGAACGGCGAGGAGAAGACCGCCGAGCTGTCCAACCCGATCGGCCATCACGACCGGCCGATGAGCGACGCGCAGGTGGTGGAGAAATTTCGCGGGCTCGCCGGGCGGAAGATTGCGCCGGCGCGAATGCAGAAAATTCTGGATCGTCTCTGGAAAATCGAGAGCGACGACAATTGGCCGGCGTTGTTCGAAGAACTGCGCATCCAGGCCCGCTAGACTTTACGCCAACCGGCCGCGGCCTTGAGCCAGATCAATGGCCGGTCCAGCGGCGGGCGGGATGATGCCGACCGGTTTCGACCTGCGACCTGTTCTCGTCACCATCCCGGCGGCGAGCCTAGCGCTGGGCCTCGTGCTTTCCGCAACCGGACACGAAACCTGGTCTGGCGGGATCTGGGCTGCATCCACGCTTCCGGTTCTTGCCACCCTTTTGGCCGAGATCGTTTCAAGCCTGCGCCGCGGCGACGTCGGGCTCGACGTCGTAGCGGCGCTGTCGATGTCCGCCGCACTCTCTTTCGGCGAGGAGCTGGCGGCCTGCGTCGTTGCGCTGATGTATGCCGGCGGGCAATACCTCGAAAACTTTGCCGAGCGCCACGCACGCCGCGAAATGACGGCGCTGCTGTCCCGCGTTCCGCGAACGGCGGTCCGGCATCGCGACGGAAAACTCGAAGACATTTCCATCGAAAAGGTCGCTATCGGCGATCGGCTGCTGATCCGGCAGGGCGACGTCGTGCCGGTTGATGGCACGGTCGCGAGCGGCGTGGCGGTGCTCGACCAGTCGGCCCTGACCGGCGAATCCCTCCCGGTCCAGCAGCGGGCCGATGAGCCGGTCATGAGCGGCTCGACCAATGTCGGCGGCGCATTGGACCTGACGGCCACGCGGCGCGCGGCGGAAAGTACCTACACCGTCATCGTCCGTCTGGTCGAGGCGGCGCAGCGCTCCATGGCCCCGATGTCGCGGCTGGCCGACCGCTTTGCCATCGTTTTCCTCGCCGTGACGATTGCTATCGCCGCGGCAGCCTGGTTCTTCACCGGCGACCCCATTCGCGCTGTCGCCGTATTGGTGGTGGCCACACCCTGCCCGCTTATCCTCGCGGTGCCGGTGGCCATCGTCTCTGGCCTGTCGCGCGCCGCCACCCAGGGAAGCCTGATCAAGGGCGGCAAGGCGCTCGAAGCCCTGGCACGCGTGAGAGTGCTTGTCATGGACAAGACCGGGACCCTCACCCATGGGCGCGCGCGGGTCGTCACCATCCAGACCGCAACCGGATTTTCGTCCGATGACATGGTGCGTGCCGCGGCGTCCCTCGATCAGGCATCAAAACACATCATTGCGCAGACCATTGTCGAGTACGCGCGCGCGGGCGGACATCTGCTTGCCGTTCCGGCCGATGTGATCGAGACGCCGGGTGAGGGAATCGAAGGCCGCGTGAACGAGCAGCGCGTCATTGTGGGGGGAATCCGTTTCGTCGCATCCAGGGTGGCCGAATCCGGCAAGCCCGCCATGCATTAGCCCAAGCCGGCCGGCGCGGTGACCACTTCCGTTGCCATCGACGGGCGGCTCGCAGGCGAATGCGTGCTGTCCGACGAGCTGCGTAAAGGGATCAAGGCGCTGCTGCGCAATCTCAGGCGGCTCGGACTGGAGCGCCTTCTGCTTGCGACCGGGGACCGGCGCGAGGTCGCGGAGGCGGTCGTCTCCGGACTGTCCTTCGACGCGTTGAGGTCGGAGCTCACGCCGGATCAGAAGGTCATGCTGGTCCTGTCGGAATGCAAGAATGGCCCGGTGATGATGGTGGGAGACGGCGTCAACGACGCCCCGGCGCTGGCCACAGCCGACGTCGGCGTTGCGATGGGGGCCGGCGGCACCGCCGCATCGGCGAAGATCGCGGATGTGGTGCTGCTGGTCGACCGGATCGTGCCCGCGATCGAGATTGCGCAGCGGTCGCGATCAATCGCGCTGCAGAGCGTCTATGCCGGGTCGGCCTATCGATCCTGGGGATGATCGCGGCCGCGCTCGGTACATCACGCCGGTTCAAGGCGCGCTGTTGCAGGAGTTGATCGACGTCGCCGTCATCGTCAACGCATTGCGGGCGCTCAAGGGCCTCACGCCCACCCACACGGTGCTTGGCGGTTGACCCGGTTCAAACAACGCTCTGGTGCCGCTCCAGGCAAATCCGCAACACCTCGGATGGCTCGCGCTTCCACCAGTTCTGCGCGGAGAAAATCTCGACGTCGATGTGGCCGTTGTAGCCCGTCGCTTCCACCATTGCACGGATGGAGCGCAGATCGATGACGCCGTCGCCCGGCATGCCGCGGTCGAGCAGCAGATCGCGCGTCGGAACGAGCCAGTCGCAGACGTGATAGGTGAGGATGCGCTTGCCCGCCCGCGTGATCTGGGCGGCCAGGTCCGGATCCCACCACACATGATAGACATCGACGGCAAGACCGACGCCATCGCCGAGCCGGTCGCAGAGGTCCCTGGCGTGGGCCAGTGTGTTCACGCAGGCGCGGTCGGCGGCGTACATCGGATGCAGCGGCTCGATCGCCAGCGGCACGCCGGACTCGCGCGCATGCGGCAGCAGCGCTGCGATCCCGTCGTAAACCTGCTGATGCGCGCCGGCCAAGTCCTTCGATCCCTTCGGTAATCCGCCGGCGATCAGCACCAGGGAGCGCGCGCCGATGGCCGCCGCCTCGTCCACGGCGCGACGGTTGTCGTCGAGGGCAGCGCGGCGACCCGCCTCGTCGGCGGCGGGGAACAGCCCGGCGCGGCAGTAACACGACACGGTCAGGCCCGCAGCACGAATGAGACTGCCCGCCTTCTCGACGCCGGTGGCCTGCACGATGTCGCGCCACGGCGCGATCGCCGTGATGCCGGCTCGGACGCAGCCTTCCACCAACTGCTCCAAGGTCCACGGCTTCACCGTCGCGGAGTTGATCGCGAGAAGCGAACGGTCCTTGGACAGGTCGCGCATCAATTTGTTACTCCGCGCACAGCCATCACAAGCCGCATGCGCTGCGCCGCAAGCTCGGGATCGGACAAGAGCCCCGCTGCGTCGGCGAGCCGGAACAACTCGGCGAGATGCAGGGTCGACCGCGTGCTCTCCTGGCCGCCGATCATGGTGAAATGATTCTGCAGGCCGTTGAGATAGGCCATGAACACCACGCCGGTCTTGTAGAAGCGAGTCGGCGCCTTGAAGATATGGCGAGACAGCGGCACCGTGGGGCTGAGGATTTCGTGGAAAGCCGCGACGTCTCCCCGGGTGAACGCGCCGAGCGCGGCCGAGGCCGCCGGCGCGATGGCGTCGAAGATACCGAGCAGCGCGTCGGAATAGCCCTGCGCATCGCCGGCGATCAGCTCGGCGTAGTCAAAATCGTCGCCGGTGAACATCCGAACGCCCTGCGGCAGACGCCGCCGCATGGCAATCTCCTTGTCCTTGTCGAGCAGCGAGATCTTCACGCCGTCGACCTTGGCCGGGTTCGACGCGATGACATCGATGGCGACCTCCATCGCCTTCGTGTGATCCTTGTGGCCCCAGTAACCGTCGAGCGCGGGATCGAACATCTCGCCGAGCCAATGGATGATCACCGGCTTTTTCACCTGGCCGAGGATGCGCGCATAGACGTTTGCGTAATCACCGGGCGAGCGCGCGGCCTTCACCAGCGCGCGGCTTGCCATGAGGATGATGCGGCCGCCGAGCTTTTCCACCGCAGCGCATTGTTCTTCGTAGGCGCAGATCACGTCGCCGATGGTGACGTCGGCGCCGGGCGCGAGATGATCGGTGCCGGCGCCAGAACCGATCAGCGCGCCGGGGAAATCCCTGGCGGCGTCGAGGCTGCGCCGGATCAATTCCAGCGAAGCCGGCCAACTCATGCCCATGCCGCGCTGTGCGGTGTCCATCGCCTCGGCGACGCCGAGGCCGAGCGACCACAGGTGCCGCCGGAACGCGATGGTGGCGTCCCAGTCAATCGCGGCATCGAGCCACGGCTCTTTATCCGCGAGTGGATCGGCCACCACATGCGCCGCGGCATAGGCGACGCGATTGAACGGCTGCGCGGGCTTGGGAAATGTTTTCGGCGCGCGCGTGGTGTAGGCCTCGGTCTTGCCGCCAGACGTGGGAAGATTCAGCGTCGGCACGGCGTCACACCTTCAACGCCGGAATGTCGATCCAGCGCCGCTCCTTCCAGCTCTTGTGGGCGGCCTCAACCAGTTGCAGGCCCTTGGCGCCTTCCAGCAAGGTCCATTTAAACGGCGCGTCTTCGTACAGATGCCGGATGAACATCTCCCACTCGGTCTTGAAGCCGTTGTCGTAGACGCCGAGGCTAGGCACCTCCTGCCATGTGTCGAAGAACTGGATCGGCTGCGGCACGTCCGGATTCCACACCGGCCGCGGCGTGTTCACCCGCGCCTGGCTCCAGCACTTCTGCAATCCCGCGACCGCCGAGCCGAGCGTGCCGTCGACATGGAACGTCACCAGATCGTCGCGCCGCACGCGCGTGCACCAGGACATATTGATGTGAGCAATTGTGCCGCCCTTAAGCTGGAAGGTCGCGTAGGCGGCGTCGTCCACGTCGTTCGTATAGAGCTTGCCGTCCTCGTCCCAGCGCTTGGGAATATGCGTCGCGCCTAGACAAGTCACGCTCTCGACATCACCGAACAGATTGTCGAGCACGTAGCGCCAGTGGCAGACCATGTCGAGGATGATGCCGCCGCCTTCCGCCTTCTTGTAGTTCCACGACGGCCGCTGCGCCGGCTGCCAGTCGCCCTCGAACACCCAATAGCCGAAGTCGCCCCGCACCGAAAGGATGCGCCCGAAGAAGCCAGAGTCGATCAGCATCTTGAGCTTGAGCAGGCCCGGCAGGAACAGCTTGTCCTGCACCACGCCGTGCTTGATGCCGGCCTTCTTCGCCACGCGGACGAGATCGAGCGAATCCTTGAGCGTGTCGGCGACCGGCTTTTCGCAATAGATATCCTTGCCGGCCTTCATCGCCTTTTTCAGCAGCCCCGCGCGAAGCTGCGTGGTCGCAGCGTCGAAGAACAAGGTGTCCTTCTTGTCCTTCAGCGCCTTGTCGAGATCTGTGGTCCAGCGCGTGATGCCATGCGCCTTGGCGAGCTTCGCCACACGGTCGGCGTTGCGGCCCACCAGGATCGGATCGGGCATCACCCGGTCGCCGTTTTTCAGCGCCACGCCGCCCTGATCGCGGATCGCCACGATGGATCGGATCAGATGCTGGTTCATGCCCATGCGCCCGGTGACGCCGTTCATGATGATGCCGAGCCGCTGCTTCGCCATGGATGCCCCCCGGAATTTGTCCTTATTCTGTACGACAGCAGCGCCCTTGGACGGAAGAGCACCGGCATGTGACTATAGACGCAGGGAGAAACCAATGGCCATCAACCAAGACCCGCCGCGCCTCAAGGCGCCGGCCGGCACCTGCGACACCCACATGCATATCTACGATTCGCGCTATCCGACCGCGCCGACCGCGAGCTTCACGCCACCGGACGCCTCGGTCGCCGACTATCTCAAGGTGCGGGAGCGGCTCGGCATCGCCCGAACCCTGGTCGTGCAGCCCTCCACCTACGGCGCCGACAACCGCTGCACGCTCGCCGCCATCGCGGCGCTGGGCGCCAGCGCGCGCGGCATCGCCGTGGTCGACCAGACCGTCACCGACGCCGAGCTGGACCGCCTCACCAAGGCGGCATCCGCGGCATCCGCTTCCACATGCTGCCGGGCGGCGCGCTGCCCTGGGAAATCCTCGAAACGATGGCGGCGCGGGTGGCCAATTTCGGCTGGCATGTGCAGCTCCAACTCGACGGCCGCACATTGCCCGACCGCGAGCCGCTGTTGAAGAAGCTTCCCGGCACGCTGATGGTCGATCACGTCGGAAAATTCCTCGAGCCGGTGACAATCGATCATCCGGGCCTCCTCCTGCTGCTGCGGCTTCTGGAGAACGGCCGCACCTGGGTGAAGCTCTCCGCGCCCTACGAATGGTCGAAGGCAGGCCCGCCGAACTACGCCGACGCCGGCCAGCTCGCGTACACGCTCTCCCGCGCCGCGCCCGACCGCACGCTGTGGGCGACCAACTGGCCGCATCCGACCCCAGGACTGCCAAGGCCCGACGATGCTTGGCTGCTCGACATGATGCTGGAGTGGGTGCCCGACGAGCTGACGCGGAACAAGACGCTGGTGGACAACCCGGCGCGGCTGTACGGCTTCTGATGCAATTGAAGCGAGGCGAGGCAGGATATAAGGTCGGCGCGGCATTCTCCGATGTCATCGTCCGCGAATGCGGACGATCCAGTAACCACCGACATGGCGTGATGCGTCGACCGACCCCCTTTCAATGTTTGCAGTTACTGGATGCCCCGCCTACGCGGGGCATGACAGGCCGTGAATTGGCTCGTCGCTCATGAACATCGTTGGCGTTGACATCGGCGGAACCTTCACCGACCTGGTCGGCTGCGTCGACGGACACATCGTCACCTCGAAATGCTCGACCGTGCCAGCCGATCCGACCCGCGGTGTGGCGGAAAGCCTCGCGCTCGCCCATTGCGAGATGCCAGCGCTGTCGGAACTGCTGCACGGCTCGACCATCGCCATCAACACGGTGCTGGAGAGGAAGGGCGCACGCACCGCGCTGATCACCACGCGGGGCTTCCGCGACACCTACGCCATCGGCCGCGGCAACCGGATCGAGGCATTCAACCTGTTCTTCCACCGCCCGAAGCCGCTCATTCCGCGCGAGCTGACCTTCGAGGTCACCGAGCGGATGAACGCCAAGGGCGCAGTGCTGAAACCCCTCGACGAAAGCGAGGTGCAGGCGTTGGCCAAGGTCGTCGCCGCGCAGAACATCGAGGCGGTCGCGGTGTGCTTCCTGCACTCCTACGCCAATCCGGCGCATGAGCGGCGCGTCGGCGACATCTTGCGCGCGGCCAATCCCAAGTTATTCGTGACGCTGTCGCACGAAATCGCCCGCGAATACCGCGAATACGAGCGCACCTCGACCACCGCGCTCAACGCCTTCATCGGCCCGCGCGTACAGACCTATCTCGGCCGGCTGGAACACCACCTGCGCGACGAGAGGTTCACCGGAAAGGTCAACATCATGCGCTCGAACGGCGGCGTGATGTCGGTGCGTCTGGCGCAGGAGCAGCCGGTGTCGATGATGGAGTCCGGCCCGGTCGCCGGCATCATCGGCGCGGGACGGCTCGCGGCGCTCATGGGCATCGAGTGCGCCATCGGCTTCGACATGGGCGGCACCACGGCCAAGGCAAGCCTGATCACCAAGGGCGTTCCCGCGATCGAGGATGGCTACGTGATCGGCGGCGAAGCCAGCGGCCAGCCGATGCAGATCCCGGTCGTGGACATCGTCGAGATCGGCGCGGGCGGCGGCTCGATCGCCTGGTGCGATCCGACCGGCGGCATCCATGTCGGACCGAAAAGCGCGGGCGCCGATCCGGGACCGGCCGCCTATGGCAAGGGCTCGACCGATCCGGTCGTCACCGACGCCAACCTCGTGCTCGGGCGCATCAACGCCGGGCGCTTCCTCAACGGCGCGATGAAGCTCGACGTCAAGGCGGCCGAGCGCGCCATCGAAATGAAGGTCGCGGGACCGACGCACCTCGGCGTCAAGGAAGCGGCGCTCGGCATCGTACAGATCGCCGACGCCGCCATGTCGCTCGCGGTGCGCGCGGTGTCGGTCAAGAAGGGCGTCGATCCGCGCGAGACCGCGATGATCGCATTCGGCGGCGCGGGGCCGCTGCACGCGGTCGCCATCGCGCGGGAGATTTTCATCCCGAAGGTGATCGTGCCGAAGGTGCCGGGCACGTTCTCGGCGCTCGGCATGCTGATGGCGTCGTGGCGGCAGGATTTCGTCCGCACGCTCTATGGCCTGCTCGGCTCGCTCGATGGCAAGCAGGTCGATGCGGTGTTCGCGGAACTCGCTGAGGCGGGTCAGGCCCAGGTCGCCCGCGACGGCATCGCGCCCGGCACCGCGGATTTTTCCTACCTCGCCGACCTGCGCTACGTCGGCCAGGAACACACCATTGCCATTCCGGTGCGCGACCCCAAGCTTTTGTCCGGAGACTTCGCGCCATTGCGCGAAGCGTTCGACGCCGAGCACGACCAGCGCTACGGCCAGGCCGCACCCGACGAGCGGCTGGAGGTCGTCAATGTCCGCCTCGTCGTTACCGCCGCGCGAACCGACACTTTGGCAGAGCGCTGGCTATCGGAGAAATGGACGCCGGAGCCGCCGGTCGCCGATGAATGGCGCGAGGTGGTGTTTACCGATCCGGCAAAGCCCATCCACACCCGCATCGTCTGGCGGCCGTCGCAAGCCTCGGGTAAGCGCATCGAAGGCCCGGCTGTGATCGAGGAGCCGAACGCCACCACGCTCATTCATCCGGGCGACGTCGCAACCGTGTCCGACGCCGGCCATCTGATTATCGATGTGATGCTATGATGCACCGTCCTTTCCACTTGTGTCCTGGGCGCAGCGCAGCACGAAGCGCAGCGAAGTGTTGCGCTGCAGACCCAGGATCGTTCCAATCTGTGACGGTCCCGGATCAGCGGTGCACTACTCGCGCTTCGCGCTCGCACTGCACCGCATCCGGGACACGCGGTGCAGGGCTGTGCCCATGACCCGCAACGACGCCCATCCGATCACCGTCGAGGTCGTGCGCAACGCCATCGTTGCCTATGCCGACGAGATGGCGAACGCACTCTCGAAGGCCGCCTACAATATGATGATCTACGAGGTCCGAGACTATTGCTGCGGGCTGATCGACACGAAGGCGCGGATGATCTCGCAGAACCGCGGCGGGTTACCGATCTTTCTTGCCGATCTCGGCGTCGCGGTCGCCGACGGCATCGCCCGCTATGGGCTGAAGGGCTTTGCGCCAGGCGACGTCATCATCATGAATCAGGGCGAGGTCTGCGGCCAGCACCTCAACAACGTCGTGCTTTACTCGCCGTGCTTCCACCGCGACGAGCTCGTAGGCTTCGCCGCCAACCGCGCCCACTGGGTCGACATTGGCGGCGTGCGGCAAGGCTTCGGCTCCTACGGATCGAACGACATCTATGCCGAAGGCATCCAGATGCGCTCGCTGAAAATCTACGAAGCCGGCAAGCGCAACGAGACGCTGTGGCAGATCATCCGCGACAACACCCGCTACCCGGATTCGGCGCTGGGCGACATGCGGGCGCAGATCGCGTCCTGCAAGCTCGGCGCTCGGCGCTACGCTGAACTGATCGCGCGCTATGGCCGCGAGACAGTGGAGACCTGCATCGCCAAGGTTTGGGACCAGGCCGAGGCCAGTGCCCGCGCCGTGATCGAGAAGATTCCCGACGGCGATTACGAGGCCGAGAGCTTTCTCGACAACGACGGCCGCACGCTCGACAAGCCGCTGCGCGTCAAAGTCAAGGTCAACGTGCGCGGCTCGCAGATGACGGTCGATTTCAGCGAGATGAACCCGCAGGTGCCGGGTCCGCTCAACTCCGGACGCGGCGGCGGCATCGCCGGCGCCCGAGTCGCCTTCAAGGCGCTGACCTCGCCCGATCTCGACGTCAACGAAGGCTGCTTCCGCCCGCTCGAAGTGATCCTGCCGGAAGGCACCATGCTCAGCGCCAAGCCGCCGTCCGCGCTGGGCCTGTGGAGCGTCGCGCTGCCGACCGTGATCGACACCATCCTCAAGGCGCTCGCCCCCGCCGTGCCGCATTTCATCCCGGCCGCGCACAAGGGCGACATGGGCGGCTGCTCGTTCTTCGGCTTCCGCGACGACGGCTCGCGGTTCCTGCTGATGAACATCTTCGGCGGCGGCTGGGGCGGACGGCCCGACGAGGACGGCGAGGACGCCTCGGTGTCCGTGTGCCAGGGCGACGTGCGCAACACGCCGGTGGAATTGCAGGAGATCAAGTATCCGGTACTGATCGAGACCCACGCGCTGCGGCCCAATTCGGGCGGCGACGGCAAGCACCGCGGCGGGCTCGGCGTCGAACTGACCTACCAGCTCCTGCAGAAATGCAAGGCCAACATCAATCTCGACCGCACGCTCGATCCGCCGTGGGGACTTCATGGCGGCGAGTCCGGCGCCGTGAACGAATGCATCATCGCCCGCGCCGACGGCAGCGAGGTTGCGATCAAGAAGGCCACCGAGATCGACATCGCGGCCGGCGACAAGGTCACCTTCCTCACCGCGGGGGGCGGCGGATATGGGAATCCCCGCGAACGCGCGCCGGAAGCGAGCGCGCAGGACGTCACCGCCGGCGTTGTCACGAAGCAGGCCAAGCCATGATCGCCGACGAACGCAAGAAGCGCCTCACCGACGCGATGAAGGACGAAGGCCTCGACGCGCTGCTGGTTTACGGCAACGCCTGGCAGGGCGATTATCTGCGCTATTCCACCGATTTCGGCATCCTGGAAGGCCAGGCGCTGGCGATCGTGCGGAGCGACGGCCACATTACCCTCTATGTCGACAGCGCGCTTGAGGCCGACCGCGCCGCGCTCGACTGCCCCGGTGTCGAGTGCGTGCTGGCGCTCGACCTCGTAGGCGAGGTCGACCAGGCGATAAACCGGCTGCGCAACCAGCGCATCGGCGCGGCGCCGCAACGCTTGTTGCCACGCCGCATCGCCGCACGCTCGAAAGATTTGAATCTCAGCGACGAGACATCTTTCGTCGACCGCCTGCTGATGGGCAAACTGGACAGCGAGATCGCGGCGATCCGCAAGTCCGCAAAGCTCGCCGACGCCGGATACAAGGTGTTCATGCAGGCCGTGCGCGTTGGCCGCACCGACTACGAGCTGGTGGCGGAGGCCGAGGCGTTCTTCCGCGCCAACGGCGTCGACGACAACTTCCAGATCATCGGCGTCGGCGGCGTCGAGGTAAAGGGCATGGCGCCGCCGAGCGGCAAACGGCTCAAGCGCGGCGACATGGTGACGACGGAACTGACGCCCTGCGTCGACGGCTATTACGCGCAGATCTGCCGCACGCTGGTGGTGGGCGAGGCGACGCTCGAGCAGAAGGGCGCGCATGCGCTGTGGCGCGAGTCGATGGAGGCCGGAATCGTCACCGTGCGCGACGGCGTCACCGCCGCCGACATCGCCAGGGCCGAGAACGACGTGTTCCGCAAATACGGCATGGGGAAGTACACCACCAGCGAGTTCACCCGGGTGCGCGGCCACGGCATGGGCCTGTTCGCCGATACCAAGCCGCACATCCTCGAAGACGTGACGACGCGGATCGACGCGGGGATGGCGCTGATCGTGCATCCCAACACCTATCATCCGGCGGTCGGCTACATGGTACTGGGCGACGGCGTCGCGGTGACCAAGGACGGCTGCGAGGTGCTGACCGGCACCGCGCGCGAACTGTTCAGCGTCGCGGGATAGAGCATGATCCTGAAAAGTAGGAACCGATTTTCGGACAAGATCGCGCTCAAAGGAAAGACATGCGCCGCGGATTGATGGGATGGAACGCCGAGGAATTGCCGATCGCCACGCTGGAGGCGCGGCTTTCACGGCTTCGCGCGGCGGTGGCGAAGGCCGGCATGGACGCCTTCGTCATCTACACCAACAACACGCGGCCGAGCGCGGTGGCCTATGTCACCGGATTTACGCCCTACTGGTCCGACGCGCTGATGTTGATTGGCAAGACCGGCGCGCCGGTGTTCGCAACCGCGCTGTCGAAGCGCGTGTCAGAATGGATCAAGACCACCGATCCGGTGAGCGAGATCGTCAACACGCCCCGGCCGGGCACGCTGATGGGCGAGCGGCTGGCGAAGGACAATTCGGTGAAGCGCGTCGGCGTGCTGGAGTACGACACCCTGCCGTCGGGACTGGCCGACGACATGGCCACCGCCGCACCATCGGTGGAATGGATGGATGGCACGTCGCTATTCACAGGTCTGCGCCGCGAGGTGGACGATTCCGAGCGTGGGCTTTTGAAGCGAGCGGACGCGATGGCGACAGCGGCCTTGCGCGAAGCCGAAACCGGCAAGGCGGAGGATGCCGGCACGCTCGCGGGGCTGATCGAGAAGAACGCGCGGCTCGCCGGCGCGGAGGAGACCTACATCGCCGTGGCGCCGGATTTTCTGGCCGACCGGCGGCTCAACCGCACCTCGCAGCCGACGCCACTGGCGGACCGCTTCGCCGTGCGCGCCACCATCGCCTACAAGGGCTGCTGGGTCCGCCGCATCCGCACGTTCGCGAAGGACGGCGGCGCAGCGAGTGCCGATGCGTGGCTCGACGGCGTTGTGCGCTCGCTCGAAGCAGGCAAGCTGATCGCATCGCAGCTTGCCGCCAAGATAAAGGAGTTTTCGGGCGCAACGCTGACAGGCTGGACGGCCGAAAGCTGCAGCGGCAGCTATCCGCTGTCGGCCGTCGCCTCGTCGCGCGCACCGGGGAAGGACAGGCCGGCGACCGGCCAGTTCCTCGTGCTGACCGTCGAACTGACGCTCGACGGCGCGCCGTGGATCGGCGCGGCGCCGCTGATCGTGGGGCGGTCAGAGATTTAGCATGGCCCATCCACGTCATTCCGGGGCGCGGGCGAAGCCCGCGAACCCGGAATCCATAACCGCAGTGTTCAAG
>SHVN01000078.1 GCA_009694215.1 Xanthobacteraceae bacterium | reverse complement strand
GCATCGGGTTTCTTCTTGGCCTTCTTCTGAGCGTCCGGCTGCGCCTGCTTCTGCTCTTGCGGCGTCCTGGGTTCCGGCGCGGGCGCCGCGGATATGTCGGTATGCACCCGCGTGTCCCAATCGGCCGGCCGCTGCTGCGCCGACGCTCCCGCAGAGATCATGGCCACAACGAGGGCCGCACCACCCGTCACCCCGAATATGAAGCGAAACATTCCGTGGGCCCTCGTTCCTTGACCACGACACAATAGCACGGCACGACATCGCCGACGCGGAATTCACCCGATCGGTTCCTCCCTCCCCACTTCGCGGTACATGGAATAAGCGTCTATAATCCCGCCACGCCGAAGGGCCGGCCGGCCCCATAAAAATCCAAGGAGAGCCCGATGGACGACATCACCAAGCGCGAGCCGCGCAAGATCAGCGCCGAGGACATCAACCCACGCTACAACTGGGGCCGTCATCTGCCGGTGCTCGGCACGATGGGGGTAGATTTTGAGGAGCGCGTCGACTATCGGCGGCTGCAGCGCTATCGCCTTGCCCGCGCTCACGCTGCGCTTGAGAAATCCGATCTCGGCGCACTGCTGCTGTTCGACGACAACAACATCCGCTACGTCACCTCGACCAAGATCGGCGAATGGGCCCGCGACAAGCTTTCGCGCTGGACGCTGCTCATCCGCGGCCAGGATCCGATCCTGTGGGACTTCGGCTCAGCCGCAGTCCATCACAAGCTCTATTCGCCGTGGCTCCGGCCGGAGGACTGCAAGGCCGGCCTCGTCGGCCTGCGCGGCACCGTCGATCCGGCGTTCGGGCTGATGAAGCACCACGCCGAGGAAATGGCCTCGATCCTCAAGGCCGCCGGCGTCGCAAAAATGCCGGTCGGCGTCGATATCATCGAGCCGCCGATGATGTTCGAGCTGCAGAAGGCCGGACTGACGATCAAGGATGCCCAGCAGGTGATGCTCAGCGCGCGCGAGGTCAAATCGGCCGACGAAATCGCGCTGCTCAACCGTGCCGCCGCGATGGTCGACGGCGCCTATCAGCTGATCAACGATACGCTCAGGCCGGGCGTGCGCGAGAACGACATTGTCGCCGAGGTCAACAAGTTCCTCTACACCCACGGCTCCGACGACGTTGAGGCGGTCAACGCAATCTCGGGCGAGCGCTGCAATCCGCACCCGCACAACTTCACCGACCGCATGATCCGGCCGGGCGACCAGGCGTTCTTCGATATCCTGCAAAGCTTCATGGGCTACCGCACCTGCTACTACCGCACCTTCAACGTCGGCCGCGCGACGCCGGCGCAGCACGACGCCTACAAGAAGGCGCGCGAGTGGCTCGACAACGCCATTGCCCGCATCAAACCCGGCGCCTCAACCGCGCACATCTGCGACGTGTTCCCGACGGCGGGCGAGTTCGGCTTTCCGGACGAGTTGTCGGCGTTCGGCCTGCAATTCGCGCACGGTCTCGGCCTCGCGCTCCACGAGCGGCCGATCATCTCGCGCGTCGTGTCGATGGATCACCCGACCGAGATCAAGGAAGGCATGGTCTTCGCGATCGAGACCTATTGCCCGGCGACCGATGGCTATTCCGCCGCCCGCATCGAGGAAGAGGTGGTGGTTACCGACAAGGGCTGTACGCTGATCTCGCTGTTCCCGGCCGAGGAACTGCCGATCGCGGCGAGATACTAGGCCGGCCGCGGGGGCACACATGAGGATCGGGCCGTTCGCGGCGGCGTTATTCGCCGCCGGGATTGTCATCATGCAGGATGCAGGGACCACCGTGGAAGCAGCCGACATCCGCGTCTTTTGCACCGGCGCGGCGCGGAGGGCGTATGAAACGCTCGCTCCGCAGTTCGAGCGCGCGACCGGTCACAAGCTCCTTACCCAGTTCGCCCTGCCGCCCGATCTCGTGAAGAAGGTCGATGCCGGCGAGCCGTTCGACGTCATCATCCTGTCCTACGATGTCGAAGGCCTGATCAAGCAGGGCAAGCTCACCGCGAACTCGCGCACCGTGTTCGGCCGGATCGGCATCGGCGTCGCCGTGCAGCAAGGCGCGCCGAAGCCGGACTTCAGTACGGTCGAGGCGTTCAAGCACGCGTTGCTCAATGCGAAGTCGATCGCAACCTCGGGCGAGGGCTCAAGCGGCCGCTATGTCGTCACTCTGCTCGATCGCCTCGGCATCGCCGATCAAATCAAGCCGAAGATCAAGTCGGGCGGCCCGGGATATTCCGCGCAGCTGGTTTCGCGCGGCGAGGTGGACTTCGTGGTGTCGGGGTTACCGCCGCTGCTGGGTGCGCCCGGCATCGAATGGCTCGGCTACCTGCCGGCGGAGATCAACAACTGGCTCGCCTTCACTGGCGGGGTGAGCGCCAGCGCCAAGGAGGCTGAGGCCGGCCGCGCGCTGCTGAACTTCCTCGTCACTCCTGCCGCTATCGCGGTGTGGAAGGAGAACGGCCTGGAACCGGCCGCGCCATAGCGAGAGATTGGCGCTGCCTTATTTATATTGGAACTCGCGCGTCATCCTGCTCCGCCACAATTCCTCGCCGGTGTCGCGGAGCAACACTCCGCGAATTTCCGATCGCGGCGAAGCCCCGAACTTGCCGGGGAATGGTGAGCGTGAAACACTCCCGGCACGTCTCGCAAGCTTCCAAGGGGATATTGAGTGAGCTTGCAAAGCAATCGAGTCGCGCGATCGCTGCTGTGCGCGGTGGCGGGAGTGCTGACGGTGTTGATCGTGGCGGCCGGAACCAGGCCCGCCGCGGCGCAGGCGGCCGACGCAGCGGACCGTTGCACGCCGGACGTGATGCGGCTGTGCAGCGAGTTCATCCCCGATGCCGATCGCATCGTCGTCTGTCTTAAGGTCAAGCGAAAGCAGCTCACTCCGACTTGCCTGACCGCGCTTCAGCCCAGCCGTAAATCGAAGCGGCGGGTGCGCCCCGCAACCTGATCCGGCCCGAACGGATCGATTCTCGTCCGGATGATCTGAGGGTGCGCACCGAGAGCGGGCGCGCTATTGGCAGATCGCTCGGCTGATGAAGGTCACGGTCGTGCATTCGCCGCGCGGCGTCTGCCCGAGCAGGGCCCTGGCCGGGCATTCCTCGGCCGAAGTGAAATCCATGCTCTTGCCGGTGGCGAATCCGTGCTTGCGGCAGAGCACCTCCGCGGCTGCAAGACAATCGGGCGCGCCGTTCGGCGCGGTGATGCAGCGCTCGTGCCCCTGCATCATGCGGGCGGTCGGGAGCTTCGCCACCGCGTCCACCGCGCGCCGGGTGGCGTCGGCTGCGTTCTTGCCGGCCTCGGCGGCCTTGTCGTTGAAATCCTTGCTGTTGGCAGCCGCATCGTCGCCCAGATCGTCCATCTTCCGCTTAGCGCCGCGCAGGTGGTCGCGAAAATTGGTTACGCTCTGATCGAACCAGCGGCCGATCGATTCGAACACGCCTTGCTTCGGCGGCGGCGCGTCCGGGGGCGGTGCATTCTGCGCCAATGCGAGCGGCGCCAGCAGCAGCAGGCCGGCGGCAAGACAACCCGCCGCCGCCGCGAGCCGCAGCCGAACTTCGATCCTGAACCACAGACTACGCATGGCGGTCTCAGCAAACCCGCTGTCGATGATGGCGGTCCGACCTGTCGGCATCTGGCCCTTCCCTTGGCCCCTGCCCAGCGAGGTCTCGAACCGGCCTGGATTTGCCGGACCGCGATGGCGAAATTGCGGCTCGCACCTCAGAACAAGTATAGCGCAGCCACGATGCCCAAAACGAGGAGCACGGCCCCGAGGGTGACCCAGAACCCCAGCCTCTCCTCGATGATCGCCCGCGCCTGCGGGCCGTAGCGGTTAAGCAGAAAAGCCAGCAGATAGAAGCGGATGCCGCGCGCGACGACCGACAGCGCCACGAACATCCAGAAATTGTAGCCGGCGAAGCCCGAGGTGATGGTCACAATTTTGTAGGGGATAGGCGTGAGGCCCTTGAGCACGATGATCCAGGCCCCCCACTGCGCATAAGCGGCCCGGAACGCATCGACCTTGTCGCCGTAGCCATAGAGCTGGATCAGCCAGAGCCCGACCGAGTCGTAGAGCTGTGCGCCGATGAAATAGCCGAGCACGCCGCCAGCGACCGACGTCGCCGTGCAGACATGGGCGTAGAACCAGGCGCGATCGGGCCGCGCCAGCGCCATCGGGATCATCATCGTGTCCGGCGGGATCGGAAAGACCGAGCTTTCGAAAAACGAGATCATGCCCAGAAGCCATGTGGCGTAGGGCTTTTCGGCGGCGCGAATGCACCAATCGTAGAGGCGGCGGAGCATGATGGACTTTGCTGAGGGCGGTCCCGAGGAGGCCTGCCCCGGACCTTGGGTCCAGGGTGGGAACGATTTTCGGAAGCGATGGTCTAGCGGCGGCTAGGCGGCTTGTCCACGAGCGGCGGGAGGCCGCTCAGCGCCGCCGGGTTTTGCGGCGAGCCTCGAGCAGGACCACCTTGCGGCGGCCGCTGGTCTCGACATGCTTTTTCGGCACTTTCTCGGCGAGACCGAACAGGCGTTCACGCCGCGCCATCTCCGCGAAGACATCGCGCGGCTCGATCCCGGCCTCGGCCCAGAGCACCACGAGATTGTAGAGCAGGTCGGCGCTTTCGCGGACCACGGCGTCAGTCTCGCCGTTCATGGCGTCGATGACGACCTCGATCGCCTCCTCGGCGAGTTTCTTGGCCATCTTGGAGCGTCCGGCGCGCATCAGCTTGGCCGTGCGCGAGACCGCCGGATCGGCAGTCTTGGCCTCGATCACCTGCTGGTAAAGCCGCTCCAGCGAATCATTCATGCATCCATTCATACACCGGGAATGTCTTTAACGCGGATGCTCTCGACCAGCCGGCGCGCGCGGCCATCGATGCGGGCTTCGGCGTCCGCGCGGCGCGATGCCGCAGCCAACAGCGCGGGCGCCACCGTGTGATCCGGCGGCGCGTAGGGCGCGGCAAAGGCAGGTACTCCCGCCGTCACCCGCACCTTGCCGCCCGGAGTTGAGGGCGCGCTCATGAGACACCTTGGGATCGGCTCACCGAAATTTCTAGTCTATCAGCGCCGGCGCGGGCCGCATTGCCTGCCGGGTTGGCAGACTGCAATTCCGATGTGCAGAAAATAGGCCGTCTGTGCAGGCCCGGCAGCCGCGATACGGTCCTGCTTGCTCTTTCATTCGGCATGTTCTTTGCTGAGCAGCAACTTAGAAGACTCGGCGCCCGCGCCAACCGACCGCCCGCACCTGACGTGCCGGCATCCGACCTATTGAGACACCAAGAGGTAGCTACATGAACGTACTCAAGAACCTCCGGCTCCGCCGTGCCGGGATCGCCCTCGCCGCGGCCGCTTCCGCCGTGCTGCTGGGCGGCCCTGTGACCGCCCAGACCGCGATCAAATTCTCGCTCGACTTCAAGTTCGAGGGCCCGTCGGCGCCATTCCTGTTAGCCATCGACAAGGGCTACTTCAAGGCCGAAGGGCTCGACGTCACCATCGACTCGGCCGCCGGCTCGATCGAGCCGATCAACCGCGTCGCCTCCGGCACCTACGACATGGGCTTCGCCGACATCAATTCGCTGATGAAGTTCCGCGACGCCAATCCGACCAACCCGATCAAGCCGGTGTTCATGGTCTACAACAAGCCGGCCTTCGCGATCGTCGGGCGCAAGAGCCGCGGCGTCGAGAAGCCGAAGGACCTCGAGGGCAAGATCCTCGGCGCACCCGCACCGGACGGCGCCTACGCGCAATGGAAGATCTTCGTGCAGGCCAACGGCATCGACGCCTCCAAGGTGAAGATCGAGAACGTCGGCTTCCCGGTGCGCGAGCCGATGCTGCAAAGCGGCCAAGTGGACGCCATCACCGGCTTCTCGTTCTCGTCCTTCATCAACCTCAAGTCCATGAACGTGCCGGTCGACGACATCGTCGTCATGCTGATGGCCAATTACGGCGTCAACCTCTACGGCAACACCATCATCGTGAACCCCAAGTTCGCGGCCGAGAAGCCTGACGCGGTGAAGGGCTTCCTGCGCGCCTTCGTGAAGGGGCTCAAGGACACGGTGAAGGATCCCTCCACCGCCGTCGACTCGGTGATCAAGCGCAACGACGTCGCCAAGAAGCCGGTCGAGCTCGAACGCCTGAACATGGCGCTCAAGGACAACATCGTCACGCCGGAGGTCAAAGCCAACGGCTTCGGCGGCGTCGATGCGGACCGGCTGGCCAAGTCGCTCGACCAGATCGCGCTGACCTACGAGTTCAAGAACGGCAAGCCGAAGGCGGCCGACGCATTCGACGCCTCGTTCATGCCGTCTGCGGCCGACCGCAAGGCGAACTGACGCGCCATTTCGGAGGGGGCCGTGTCCGCGTTCATCACGCTCGATGGGGTGAGCCACGCCTATGGCGGGCTCACTACCGCGCCCGCGGTCGAAGGCCTGTCGATCGCGATCGAGGAAGGCGAGTTCGCCGCGGTGGTCGGCCCTTCCGGCTGCGGCAAGTCCACGCTGATGAAGCTTGCGACCGGCCTGCAGTTTCCCTTCAAGGGTTCGGTGAAGGTCGCGGGTGAGATGGTCACCAAGCCGGTCAAGATCGCCGGCATGGCGTTCCAGGCGCCGACCCTCCTGCCCTGGCGGACGACGCTGGAAAACCTGCTGCTGCCGCTCGAAATCGTCGAGCCGCACCGCAGCGAGATGCGGCGCCGGCGCGTCGAATATGCCGCGCGCGCGGAAAATCTCCTGACCTCGGTTGGGCTTCGCGGGCAGGGCGAAAAGTATCCCTGGGAGTTGTCCGGCGGCATGCAGCAGCGCACCTCGCTGTGCCGGGCGCTGATCCACGAGCCGAAGCTGTTGATGCTCGACGAGCCGTTCGGCGCGCTCGACGCATTCACGCGCGAGGAGCTGTGGTGCGTGATCCGCGACCTGCACGCCGCGCGCAAGATCACGATCTGCCTCGTGACCCATGACCTGCGCGAGGCAGTGTTCCTCGCCGATCGCGTGTTCGTGATGTCGGCGCGGCCCGGCCGCGTGCTGGTGGAGCGTAAGATCGACCTGCCGCGACCGCGCGACCTGGACGTGACGTTCACGCCGGAATTTCAGGACATCGTGCAGGAAATGCGCTCGCACATCGTGAGGGCGCGGCAGTGAGCAGCAACCTCGCCGTCCGGCTGGCGCCGTGGCTCTATACCGCCACGCTGTTCATCGTGTGGGAGGCGGCGTGCCGCCTGTTCAAGATTCCGACGTTCTTCCTGCCGCCGCCGACCGCGATCGCCAACGCCTTCGTCGAATACTGGACGCCGATCTACCGGCACTCGCTGTACACGCTGTCCACCACATTGATCGGCTTCGGCATGGCGGTCGGATTTGGCCTTCTGCTCGGTCTCGTCGTCGGCTGGTCGCGCTCGATCTACGCGGGGCTCTATCCGCTGATGATCGGCTTCAATGCTATCCCGAAGGTGGCAGTGGTGCCGATCCTGGTGCTGTGGTTCGGCATCGGCTTCGTCCCGGCGGTGCTAACCGCGTTCCTGATCTCGTTCTTCCCCATCGTCGTCAACGTCGCCACCGGGCTCGCCACGATCGAGCCCGAGCTTGAGGACGTACTCAAGGCGCTCGGCGCCAGCAAGCTCGACATCATGCGCAAGGTCGGGATTCCACGGACCCTGCCGTATTTCTTCGGCTCGCTGAAGGTCGCGATCACGCTCGCCTTCGTAGGGTCCGTGATCTCCGAGAGCATCGCCTCGAACTACGGCATCGGCAATCTGATGCTGCAGGCGCAGGCGCAGTTCCAGGTGCCGCTCATCTTCGCAGGCCTGGTCGCACTCGCGGTCGAGGGCATCGTCATGTACTGGCTGATGGCGATCCTCGAAGCGCGCATGACCGGCTGGGCGCAACGGTCGGGCTTCGCGCAGGCGTAAGTCGCGTCAAGCCGCCAAACTGCTCCGCGGCTCGGAGTCGGGCGACGATTCCGGGCGCAACGCGGCGGCGATCGTTTCGGCGATCTGTTCGCGCTCTTCCACATCGACACCGGCGCGCACGTAAATGCCGCAGAAGATGCCCGGCAGCTTGGGCAACGGCGCATCGTCCCAGACCGTGATTCCGGGGATGGCGGCGCGGCAGCGCCATGACGCCGAAGCCCGCCGCCACCGCAGCCGAAAGGCACAGCAGGCTCGATCCGATGAAGGCCAGCTCGCATTCGCTGCCGGCTTGGCTCAGCGCCGCCATGGCGTTGCGCGTGAACAGACACTCCTCGCCATAGGAGACGAGCGGCACCGGGCGGCTTGGTTCGATCCGCGTCGACGGCTCATTCACCCAGACCAGAGGCTCGGTCCAGTAGAAGCGGGTGTCGAGCGTGGGGCCGGTGGAGGAAACCCAGATCGCAAGGTCGGCGTCGCCTTCGCGCAGGTCGCGCAGCAGCACATCGACGTTGGTGCTGTAGACCTCGAAGCGCAGGTCGGGCCGACGCACACGCGAACAGGTCAGCCCTATTGCGATGGCGGAGGCCGTGAAGTCGCCGGTCGCGCCGATCCGCACCGTTCTTGCCGCAGGCCGCGGCCCGGCGATGTCGAGAATCTGATCGTTGATCGACAGGAGCCGCCGCGCATAATTGACGACAAGCTCGCCCGCCGACGTCAGGCTCACGCCCGGCGCGCTCTTGTCGAGCAGATCGGCCGCGAGCAAGCCCTGCAGCCGCTTGATCTGGGCGCTGACCGCCGGCTGCGTCACGCCCAGAGATTGAGCCGCCTTGGTGAAACTGCGCAGATCGACGATCGCAACCAGTGTCCGCAGCAGTTCGGTCGGGATATTGGTCATGCCACCTTCGCCCCGCACGGCCGTCTCGGCTGCGCCGGAACGCAACGGATTGGGGATTGCCCCCAGCAGTCATCCCCAACCGGGTCCCGGCCGCTGCCCCGAACCGGTATGCGGTTACATAGTAAACAACAAACCTATGGCGTCCAATATTCCATTTTCATCAGGCAAAAGCCGGCCGCTTCCCATGCGGGTGCCGGGATACCTTGGAAGGGCGATTTCGGCTGCTGGAACAAGGGCCCGGCGCCTGGAATATTTCCACACGAAACGTGCTAGGGTCGACCCGTCAACATGCAGTGGCATCCGGGGAGAATTCCCGCATTCAAAGGCCGGCCCATCGTCGCACGGCCATGAACCTGCGCTGATCCACATACCATGAATTTCATCCGTCTCTACGCGCGCGTGCTCAAGCTTCTGGGCGACGAATCGAGGCTCGGCTGGGCGCTGGCCATTGCCAACGTGTCGCTCGCGGCCGCGCAGTTCGCCGAGCCGATCTTGTTCGGCCGCATCGTCGACACCATGGCCGGAACCCAGAGCCGGGGCGGGATCCCGGCCTGGACCGATCTGCTGACGCTATTGGCGGCCTGGGTCAGCTTCGGCCTCTTCACCATCATCTGCGGCACGCTCGTGGCGCTGCATGCCGACCGGCTGGCGCACCGCCGACGGCACGCGGTGATGACCGACTACTTCGAGCACATCCTGCAACTGCCGCTCAGCTTCCACGGCGGCATCCATTCCGGCCGGCTGATGAAGGTCATGCTGACCGGCACCGATTCGCTGTGGTGGCTGTGGCTCGGATTCTTCCGCGAACATCTGGCCGCATTCGTTTCGCTGCTGGTGCTGCTGCCGTTGTCGCTCGCTCTGAACTGGCGGCTAGCGCTCTTGCTGATCGCGCTCTGCGTGGTGTTCGCAAGCCTGATCGCGCTGGTGCTGCGCAAGGCCGAAGCCGGGCAGAGCGCGGTCGAGCGCCATTACGGCGATCTTTCCGAGCGCGCCTCCGATGCGCTCGGCAACGTCGCGCTGGTGCAGAGCTACGCGCGCGTCGAGGCCGAGGTTGTGGGCCTGCGCAACGTCGTCGCCAAGCTCCTGGGCGCGCAGATGCCGGTGCTGTCGTGGTGGGCGCTTTGCGCCGTGCTGACCCGCGCCTCGACGACGCTGACCGTGCTTTCGATCTTCGTCGTCGGCATCTGGCTCAACATGCATGGCCTCACCACGGTGGGCGAGATCGTCACCTTCACGGGCTTCGCCGGAATGCTCATTCACCGGCTTGAACAGGCCGTGGGCTTCGCCAACCGCCTGTTCCAGGATCGCCCACGGCTCCAGGAATTCTTCGATGTCGCCGATACGGTGCCGGCGGTGCGCGACCGACCCGACGCCATCGATCCGGGCCGCGTCCACGGGCTGATCGAATTTTCCGACGTGTCGTTCTCCTACGACGGCAAGCGCCCGGCGGTCGCCGACCTCAAGTTCACCGCGCTGCCAGGCGAGATCATCGCCATGGTCGGCCCGACCGGCGCGGGCAAGTCGACCGCGCTGGCGCTCCTGCACCGCGTGTTCGATCCGCAGTCGGGCTCGGTCAAGATCGACGGCATGGATGTGCGCGGCCTCAAGCTCTCGGCGCTGCGCCGGAATATCGGCGTGGTGTTCCAGGAGGTGCTGCTGTTCAACCGCTCGATCGGCGAGAACCTGCGCGTCGGCCGGCCGGAAGCGACGGACGAGGAGATTCGCACGGCCGCCGCGAAGGCGCAGGCGCTGGATTTCATCGAGCGCAATCCGGAAGGCTTCGAGGCGAGCATCGGCGAACGCGGCCGGATGCTCTCGGGCGGCGAGCGCCAGCGCATCGCGATCGCGCGCGCACTGGTGAAGAATCCGCCGATCCTGATCCTCGACGAGGCGACCAGCGCGCTCGACGCCACCACCGAGATGAAGGTGCAGGCGGCGCTCGACGAGCTGATGAAGGAGCGCACCACCTTCGTCATCGCGCACCGGCTGTCCACCGTACGCAACGCCACCCGCATTCTCGTGTTCGATCAGAGCCGCATCATCGAGAGCGGCACCTTCGACGAACTGATCCGCCGCGACGGCGCCTTCGCGGCGCTGGCCAGGGCGCAATTCCTCGTCACCAATCCGCCCGAGGCCGCCACCAGCGGGGTCGTCGTGCCACCGCAGAACGAAATCGCCGAGGATGCGGCGGAGTAGCGGCTACTTGATCCGCTCCAGCACGCTGACATAGTTCGCCACCGCCGCGCCACCCATGTTGAAGATACCGGCGAGCCTGGCGTTGCGCACCTGGATATCGCCGGCGGTGCCGGTGAGCTGCATGGCGCAGAGCGCATGCATCGAAACGCCGGTCGCGCCGATCGGATGGCCCTTGGCCTTCAGACCGCCCGACGGATTGACCGGCAGCTGGCCGTCCTTCTGTGTCCAGCCTTCCTTCAGCACCCGCGCGCCCTGCCCCTCGGGCACGAGCCCCATCGCCTCATATTCGATCAGCTCGGCGATGGTGAAGCAGTCGTGCGTTTCAACAAGCGAGAGATCGCCGAGCGTGATGCCGGCGCCGGAGAGCGCCCGCTTCCAGGCCTCGGCGCAGCCCTCGAACTTGAGGATGTCGCGCTTGCTTATCGGCAGAAAATCCGACACATGCGCGGTCGAGCGGAACGCGATGGCCTTGCCAAGCTGCAGCGCGGTCTCGACGTCGGCCAGCACCACCGCCGCGGCGCCGTCGGAAACGAGCGAGCAGTCGGTGCGCTTAAGCGGGCCCGCCACGAATGGATTCTTCTCGCTCACATTGCGGCAGAAATCGAACCCTAAGTCCTTGCGCAGCTGCGCGTAGGGATTGCCGACGCCGTTCTTGTGGTTCTTTGCCGCGATCATGGCGAGCGCGTCGGACTGGTCGCCCCAGCGCTGGAAATAGAGCCCGGCGATCTTGCCGAAAATTCCGGCAAAGCCGCCCTCGATGTCGGCCTCCTCGCGCACGTAGGAAGCTTTCAACAGATTTTTTCCGATCTCCGGGCCGGGCGTCGTGGTCATCTGCTCGACGCCCACCACCAGCACGACCCGCGCCGCCTTCGCCGCGATCGAATTCAGCCCCTGGTGCACCGCCGCCGACCCGGTCGCGCAGGCGTTTTCCACACGAAGCGCGCGCTTGAAGCGCAGCTCCGGCGACGCCTGCAGCACCAGCGAGGCGGTGAAATCCTGCGCCGAGAAGCCCGCGTTGAAGTGGCCGAGCACGATCTCGTCCACATCGCCCGCCTCGACCCCGGCGTCGGCCAGCGCGCCATTGGCGACCCGCACGATCAGGCTTTCCACTGTCTCGGCGTCGAGCCTGCCGAAGGGCGTGTGGGCCCAGCCCACGATGCAGCCGGTCATGACCGCCTCCTTTGCTGAAATTCGGTCGCTTTCGTCTGCGATTTACCACGCCGGAGGCGGGTTCAACCAGAAAAGTTCCCAGCCTGCGTTCTGAGCCGGATAAACCATGTGGCGAAGACGGGTCGCGACCGGCTTTTCCTTCCAATCTGGCTATGGTTTAGATATTCCAAATATCGAGTGAAACAACACTCGCCCGAGGCCCGCCAACAGCAGACCGGACCGCGCCCTGTGAATTTTGTGTCGACGCTTCGAATCCCGGCAATCACCGCGGCGGCTCTCGCCGCCAGCATTCTCACCGCCGCCGCTCCGGCTCACGCCCGAACCGAGGCGCTGCTGCTGATCGAGGCGGACAGCGGCAAGGTGCTGCACGCCGAGAATGCCACGATCCCGTGGTATCCGGCTTCGATCACCAAGCTGATGACCACCTATGTGACGCTGCAGGCGGTCAGGAACAAGCGCATCACGCTCGACACTTTGTTCACGTTCTCCGCGCGCGCATCGTCACAGGCGCCTTCCAAGATCGGCTTCAAGCCCGGCACCCATATCACCGTCGACAACGCCATCAAGATCCTGATGGTGAAATCGGCGAACGACATCGCGGTGGTGCTCGCCGAGGGCGTTTCCGGTTCGGTCGAGAACTTCTCCAGCGAGATGAACCTCGCCAGCAAGAACCTCGGCATGACCCAGTCGAACTGGGTCAATCCCAACGGCCTGCCGGCGGACGACCAGATCACCTCGGCGCGCGATCTCGCCATCCTCGCGCGCGCGCTGCTGCGCGAGTTTCCGGAATACGACATGTACTGGAATATTCCGGCGATCCAGCTCGGCAAGAAGTACATGCGCAACTACAACACGCTGATCGGCCGCTACGAAGGCGCCGACGGCATGAAGACCGGCTTCATCTGCGCCTCCGGCTTCAACCTCGTCGCCAGCGCGTCGCGGGGCGGCAAGCGTCTGATCGCCGTGGTGCTCGGCTCGCCGTCCTCGCCGTATCGCGGCGCGAAGGCCGCGGGCCTGCTCGAGCGTGGCTTCCATCGCGGTCCGCTGACGTGGCTGTCGCCGTCGCTCGGATCGGTAGAACAACTCCAGCCGGTCAACGCCACGCCGCCCAACCTTTACGGCGAGATGTGCGGATCGCATCGCAAACGCCCCGCCGCCGAGGAGGCCGACGACGATTCCGCCGAAGCATCGAGCTTCATGCTGACCAACCTGCCGCCCGGCAGCGGCAAGGCGTCCGCCTTGCTCAAGGACCGGCCCGACGCCGTCAAGGCAATCGCCGTTTTCGTCGGCGCGGCGAAAAGCGCATCCGAAGCCCAGTTCGCCAGTGCGCGTGCGAAGCTCCAGAAGCTCGCCAAGGGCAAGAAGGGCACAGCCCCCGCCAAGGAGGCTCAGGCCCCCGCTCCGGCAAAACCGTCCATCACCACCGCCACGGCAGCCGCTTCCGCGCAGCCGCTGCAGACCGCCACCACTCCGCCGCCGGGCGCCTTCACACCGGCCACCAACCAGCCCGAGCGCGCCGCCCGCAGGCTGCCCGCCGCCACCGACGTCAGCAATCCGGCGTTGAGCTTTGCACCGGCGGCCAGGGCCGAGCCCGCGCCGCTGACCGCCACGCCGGACGCCAAGCCTGCATCCGCGGCCAAACCTGCTTCCGCGACCAAGCCTGCCTCCGCGGCCACCGCCGCTCCAAAGGCCGCAGCCGCGCCGAAGAAGCCGAAGCCGAAATCCGACGCCAAGAGCGCCGCCGCGGCCCAGCCAACCGCCACCGACGCCAAGCAAAACACCGCTGCCAAAACCGCCGCCGCCAAGCCGGCCACCGGTCCCAAGCAAGCCGCGACCCCCGCGCAAGCGCCCAAGCAATAAGTCTCCCTCTTCGCGCTGCAGCGCACACGCGCGCGCAAATCGCTTGCGGGGTCGGCGCGACTCTCCGATGCTGGCGCTCCGTCATGCGGATGCACGCCCGTGCCCGCTGGCTGGGCGCGGTTCAAGATCGATCTCGTGCGTGTGGCACTCCGGTCCCGGCCATCGCCGGCTCAAGGCGCGAGCATGAGCTTCCTCGATCGATTCAGGGATGACCTCGTCTTCCTGAAGGGCGCGTATCGCGCGCTCAAGATGACGACGCCGATCGCCAAGAATCCGGCTCGGGTGTTTCCCGTCGTGATCGAGGAACTCGCCGACCGGTACGGCGACGCCCCCGCGCTGATCTCAGACCGCGAACACCTGAGCTACCGCGGGCTCGCCGAGCGAGCAAACCGCTATGCACGCTGGGCGCTCCGCGAAAAGCTCGCCAAGGGCGAGGCGGTGTGCCTCCTGATGCCGAACCGGCCGGAATACATGGCGGCCTGGATCGGCATTACCAGCGCCGGCGGGGTCGCCGCCCTGATCAACACCAACCTCATCGGCACGGCACTCGCCCATTGCATCGACATTGTCTCGCCCAAGCACGTCGTGGTCGCCGCGGATCTCGCCGCGGAGTTCGCAACCGCGCGGCCGCTGCTCAAGACCAGGCCGGAGATCTGGTCCTATGGCGAGAGCTCCGAATTCCCCCGGCTCGATCGGGAGATCGACGCCCTGCCCGGCCACCGCCTCGCGCCGTCGGAGCGCGCGGCGCTGACCATCGAGGATCACGCGCTCTACATCTACACCTCGGGCACCACGGGCCTGCCCAAGGCCGCCAACATCAACCACTACCGCGTGATGCTGGCGAGCCACGCCTTCGCCGGCGTGATGGACACCAGGCCCACCGACCGCATGTATGACTGCCTGCCGATGTACCACACCGTCGGCGGGCTGGTTGCGACCGGCTCGGTGCTGCTCAACGGCGGCGCGGTGGTGATCCGCACAAAATTCTCCGCCCGCGAGTTCTGGGACGACGTGGTGCGATACGAATGCACGCTGTTCCAGTACATCGGCGAGCTGTGCCGCTATCTCGTGCATTCCCCGCCAAATCCCAACGAGACGAAGCACCGTCTCCGGCTCGCCTGCGGCAATGGCTTGCGGCCGGACCTGTGGGAAGAGTTCAAGACACGGTTCCGCATCCCGCACATCCTCGAATTCTATGGGGCGACCGAAGGCAACGTGAACATCTTCAATTTCGAGGGCAAGCAGGGTGCGGTCGGTCGCGTGCCGTGGTTCGTCGCGCACCGGTTTCTGATCGCGGTGGTGCGCTTCGACGTCGAGCATCAGCAGCCGGTGCGCAACGCGGACGGATTCTGCGAGCGTTGCCCGCCGAACGAGCTGGGCGAGGTGATCGGCCGGATCGTCAACGATCCGTCGCGGCCGGGAAATCGCTTTGAGGGCTACGCCTCGGCCAACCAGAATGAAAACAAGATCCTGCAGAACGTGTTCGAGAAGGGCGACGCCTGGTTCCGCACCGGCGATCTGATGCGCAAGGACGAGCGCGGCTACTTCTACTTCGTCGACCGCGTCGGCGACACCTTTCGCTGGAAGGGCGAGAACGTCTCCACCTCCGAGGTGGCCGACGCCCTCAACAATTTTCCCGGCATCCAGGACGCCAACGTCTATGGCGTGACCGTGGTCGGGCGCGACGGCCGCGCCGGGATGGCCGCGATCGTCTGCGACGGCACCTGCGATCTCGCGGCGCTGCACGCGCATCTGTGCGCCAACCTGCCGGACTACGCCCGGCCTCTGTTCCTGCGCATCCAGGAGCAGATCGATGTCACTGGCACGTTCAAGCAGAAGAAGGTCGATCTGGTGCGCGAGGGCTTCAACCCGGCCGCCACCTCCGACCCGATCTATTTCAACGATCCGCAGGCCAAAGCCTTTGTCCGGCTCGATCACGCGCTCTACCGGCGCATCGAGAGCGGAGAGGTGCGGCTTTGATCGCGCCGCCGCAGGCCGTGCTCGCGTTCTGGCGCGAGGCCGGGCCGGAAAAATGGTTCAAGAAGGACACAGCGTTCGACGACGCCATCCGCGCGCGCTTCCTCGAAACCTACGAGGCGGCCGCCGCCGGAAGGCTTGCCGACTGGGAGCAAACGCCGGACGGCGCGCTTGCGCTGACGATCGTGCTCGACCAGTTCCCGCGCAACATGTTTCGCGGCAGCCCGCGCACCTTCGTCGCCGACCCGATGGCACGCACCGTCGCCGGGCGGGCGCTGGCGCGGGGCTTCGACCTGCAAACGGCGATACCAGACCGGCAATTCTTCTATCTGCCGTTCGAGCATTCCGAGACCCTGGCCGACCAGGAGCGATGCTGCGCGCTGTTCCGCGCTACCGGCGACGCCGAACTGCTGAAATGGGCGGAGCAGCACGCCAACATCGTCCGCCGGTTCGGCCGCTTCCCGCACCGCAACGCCGTGCTGGTCCGCGCCACCACGCCCGAGGAACAGTCCTTCCTCGATGGCGGCGGCTTTTCCGGTTAGGCAAAAGTCGAATGTCCCGCCGCGCCCGGGCACTGGACGTTGCCGCGAAAGCGGCTCTTAATGGCCTCAAACACCATCGAGGAGGATCGCTCATGTCATTGTTATCCCGAG
>SHVN01000005.1 GCA_009694215.1 Xanthobacteraceae bacterium | reverse complement strand
TTGGCTAAACCGATTGCCACCCATCGATCAGCGCAGCAAACTGATCGCAAACAGGGAATGGAAACGTCATGGCCGAGGCAGCGCCGCTCGAAGGCGAATACGACTACATCATCGTCGGCGCGGGCTCGGCCGGCTGCGTGCTGGCGAACCGGCTCTCGGCGGATGCGAGCAATCGCGTGCTGCTGCTGGAAGCCGGCGGCCGCGACAATTGGATCTGGTATCACATCCCGGTTGGCTACCTGTTCGCGATCGGCAATCCGCGCTCCGACTGGATGTTCAAGACCGAGGCCGTTCCCGGCCTCAACGGCCGGGCGCTCGCCTATCCGCGCGGCAAGGTGATCGGCGGCTCGTCCTCGATCAACGCCATGATCTACATGCGCGGCCAGGCCGCCGACTACGACCACTGGCGCCAGCTCGGCCTCAAGGGCTGGGGCTGGGACGACGTGCTGCCGATCTACAAGCAGCACGAGCACCACTTTCTGGGCGCGAGCGAGCATCACTCAACCGGCGGCGAATGGCGGATCGAGTATCCGCGCGTGCGCTGGGACCTGCTGGATGCGTTCCGCACGGCCGCGGAGCAGGCCGGAGTCAAGCGCATCGACGATTTCAACACCGGCGACAACGAGGGCTCGGCGCCCTACCACGTCAACCAGAAGCTCGGCCGGCGCTGGTCGGCGGCGCGGGGGTTTCTCAAGCCGGCGCTGGGGCGCGCGAATCTGCGCCTCGAAACCGGCTGCCTGGTCGAGCGCGTGGTTTTCGACGGCCGGCGCGCGGTGGGCGTGCGCTATCGGCAGAACGGCGAGAGTAAGGTCGCGCGCTGCCGCGGCGAGGTGATCCTGTCGGCGGGCTCGATCGGTTCGATTCAGACGCTGCTGCTGTCGGGTGTCGGGCCCGGGGCGCAACTCGCCCAATTCGGAGTCCCCGTGGTGCTCGACAAGCCCGGTGTCGGCGAAAACCTTCAGGACCATCTGCAACTGCGGATGATTTACAAGGTCACCGGCATCAAGACTTTGAACGAGACCTATGCGTCGTTGTTAGGCCGCGCCGGGATTTTCCTCGACTATGCGCTGCGCCGCCGCGGCCCGCTGACCATGGCGCCCTCGCAGCTCGGCATCTTCACGCGCTCCGACGGCAAGCGGGAGCGCGCCAATCTCCAGTATCACGTGCAGCCCTTGTCGCTCGACCGTTTCGGCGAGCCGCTGCACACCTTCCCGGCCTTCACCGCCAGCGTCGCCAACGTGCAACCGACCAGCCGCGGGCATATCCGGCTGAAGTCCGCAGATCCGGCCGCCGCGCCTGCGATCCAGCCGAATTATCTCTCCACCGACGAGGACCGGCGCGTTGCCGCGGATTCCATCCGCGTCACGCGGCGGATCGTCAGGCAGCCGGCGCTGCAGGCGCTTCATCCGGTGGAATACCTACCGGGCGAATCCGTCGGTGACGACGACGCGAGCCTCACCAAGGCCGCCGGCGACGTCGGCACCACCATCTTCCATCCGGTCGGCACCGCGAAGATGGGTCGCGACAGCGACCCGATGGCGGTGGTGGACGAGCGGCTTCGCGTGTTCGGCCTCGAGCGCATCCGCGTGATGGATGCCTCGGTGATGCCGACCATCACCTCCGGCAACACTAATTCGCCGACCATCATGATCGCCGAGAAGGGCGCCGCCATGGTTCGCGAAGATAGGCGCTGACTACTGCGCCACCAGGACCTGCTTGCACGCCGCGGGCAGCGCCGACATCAGGATCGGCTTCCGGGCGACGGTCGGCTTCGGCTCCTCCAGCCGCTTGGTGAACCACCACTTGAGGTCCTTGCCGCAGCCCTCGTCGGTCGGCGGCACCGGCTGCGTTTTGCATTCGGTGCTGTCCTTCGGACAGCCGATGCGAATATGAAAATGATAGTTGTGCCCGAGCACCGGCCGGATCTTGTGCAGCCAGGAGCGGTCGCCTTTGACGTCGCGGCACAGCGCCTTCTTGATTGCCGGATTGGCCAGCACGCGTTCGACCTCGGGATCCTTGGCGGCCATCCTGTAGAGGTTGATGTATTTTTCCGACCAGATGTCCGGCCGCACATCCATCCAGTCGTCGGCGACGATGTTGGTAGCCGACATCTCCTCGCGCTCCTGGCGGGTCAACTCGCGGTCCGGCATCGGCGTGAGCCAGATGTCGGCATCGAGCCCGACCTGATGGCTCCAGTGGCCGGTCAGCATCGGCCCGCCGCGCGGCTGCGCCATGTCACCGACCAGAAGGCCGGACCAGCCGATGGCCGGCGCGTTCTCGGCGAAACGTTCGAGGAATTTGACGAGGTTCGGATGGCCCCAGTTGCGGTTCCGCGACAGCCGCATCACCTGCCAGGTCTTGCTGTTGATCGGCAGCGCGACACCGCCCGCGAGGCAGCCGTGGGTGTAGTAGCCGATCGAGCGCGCCTCCATCGAAGCGGGGGTCGGCTTTCTGCCGAACAGCTCCTTGGCCGGCGTCTTCGGGTCGTCCGGCTTCTCGATCGGGGGTAGCGGCTTCGGGTCCAGCGTGCCGCGATCCTGCGCGGCGGCGATGCCGCAGGCGGCGATCATCAGGACAAGGCTTCGGCCGAAGGCGGCCAAATAGCATCGAGGCATGGGGCTATTTTTACTCAAGCCCGCCGGCCGGGGAAAGCCGCCTGGCTTCGGCAGTCTTTACAAGCGGTCCGCGGTCCGGCAAATTAACCACGGATGCGGCGCTGACCCCGAAGCTTGGGAACTGTCATGCGTCGTTTTTTCATGGGTTTTGCCCTGACCCTCGCCGGTCTCGTGGCCCGGGCGGTATCTGCCGCCCCCGCGCACGCCGACGTCTTCATCGCCGTCAACAAATCGGCCCAGAGCATGAGCGTCGCGGTCGATGGCCGCGAGCGATACCGTTGGCCGGTCTCGACCGGCCGCGGCGGCGGACCGCCGTCGGGCGCCTACCGGCCCGAGCGCATGGAGCGCACCTGGTACTCGCGCAAGTACGATTGGTCGCCGATGCCGCATGCGATCTTCTTTCATAAGGACTACGCCATCCACGGCACCATGTATGTGTCGCGGCTCGGCCGGCCGGCCTTGCACGGCTGCGTGCGCCTGCATCCGTTACACGCGGCCGAGCTGTTCGCCCTGGTGCGAAGCCGGGGCATGGGCCGCACGCAGATCGTGGTGTCCGATCAGGGGCGCTATGCCGAGCGGCGCTAGTAGCCTACAACAGGGCTGCCGGTCGGGGGGCATCGATGCGATTTGTGAGCGCGGCCGTGGTGACGGGCCTGTGCTTTGTTCTGGCGGGCATCGGCCATGCGCGCGCCGAGATCGTCATCGCCATTGACAAGTCCAGGCAGAGCATGTCGGTGCTGGCCGACGGCCGCGAGGAGCACGTCTGGAAGGTCTCGACCGGAACCGGCGGCGGACCGCCTTCCGGCACCTATCGTCCGGAGCGCATGGAACGCAAATGGTTCTCGCGCAAATACGGCATGTCGCCGATGCCGCATTCGATCTTCTTCCACGAGGGCTATGCTATTCACGGCACAATCTACGTGTCGCGGCTCGGCAACCGCGCGTCGCACGGCTGCGTACGCCTGCACCCGGACAACGCAGCGACGCTGTTCGAACTGGTGAAGAGCCAGGGCATGGGCCGCATCACCATCGTGGTGGCGAATTCGGCCTATGTCGCGCCGCGGCCGGTGCCGGTCAGAACTGATGCATCGGCGATGCCGGCCGCCGCGCCCGCAGCCCAACCGGGTGTCGCGCCAGCGAGCACGGGTGCATTGCCGGTACCGTCAACGCCGGCTCAGGCAATGGAATTCCACGAATAGCGTCACTCGATGACGATCTCGCCCACCATGCTGAGATCAGCGTGCGACTTGCCGTCCTTGACGATGCCGCAGCGGAGATCGGTCACGCGCCCGGTCGCCACCGGCACGAACCACCATTCCGCGCTGTGCCCGGGATAGACCTCGATCTCGCAGATCGCGCCCTTGAATTCGGCGAGCGTGGTGGGCTTGCCGTCGCGCGTCTGCACCACCTGGACCTTGCGGGTGTAGATGAGCTGCGAGAAGCCGTGCGAGGTGAAGTAGTGCGGGTCGTCGCTTTGATTGTGCAGGATCAGCTTGTAGAGTTTGCCGGTCTCGAACTTGATATTATTTGGCATGAACGCGTGCTGGCCGGGCTTGCCGAGATCGACGGTCATTTCAATCGGCTGCTGGCCGGCGAGGTTGCCGGCGGCATAGCCCGCGGCCGAGCCGACCAGGGCCCCGCCACTCCCGCTGCGATCACTCGAAATACAAAACGCATGGCATCCCCCCTGATACACGCAGACTTTGGCCAGTTTAATGCTATTGCAAATTATTTGCATCTAGCCGTGGTTTCGGTCCCCACAAAACCCTTAGACTGACTTCAGCAAGCACTCACATCGAGGGACGAGACATGGCCGAATACCTGGGCAAGAGCGAACAGCAGAAGAAGCGGGCCTATTCGCCAGCCGTCATCACCCAAGGCGGCAAGACCGTCTGGCTCGCGGGCCAGACCGCGACGCAGGACGAGCAGGGCGCGGACATCTCGGGAAATTTCGAGGCGCAGGTCCGCACAGTATTCAGTCTGCTCGACAAGACGCTGAAGAGCGCAGGCGGCAGCCTTGCCAACATGGTGACCATGACGGTCTTCATCCTCGACCCGCGGCACGGCGATCGATTCGTCGAGATGCGCGGTGGGTTTTTTCCGGATGGGAATTATCCGGCGAGCGCGCTGATCACCGTATCGAACTTCGCGCGGCCCGGGATGCTGATCGAAATCCAGGGCATCGCCGTGATCGGTGGCTGACATACAGGGCGTCGTCGGAAGACTTCTTTAACCATCGAAGCGATTGTCGAAAATTCATGCACGCGTGGCGCGCTTTTCAGCCACGCGCCTGAATTTTGCAATGCGGAAACTCTCCCGACCCTTGATCGATCTCAATAACGCACGATTCATCGCGCTCCATCTGCATTCGCCGGTGCGCCGCACGATTTCAAAGAACTTCATCGATCAATTTTGCGGTAGCGCGACATGCTTGCCCCAGCGGCCGGACTGTTGAGGTCATCAGTTCTTAAACGCGCCCCGCGTACTCCTCGGCGATCGAGACACATCTGGGGGGACGAATGTCGTCTGACCGTCAAGGGTCGATCTCCACTCCGATGCGGGGAAGGGCGTTGAACATGCGCGCGAAGCATCGCCGCGTCATTGCGGCGATGCTTCGCACGCAACCCTGACGCCCGGCGCGCTGAAGCCGAGGCCGCAATCGCGATTCTGGAAGCGCGGAAAGCCGCCTCGCGGCTGCGCGACGCCATCGACATTCTGCCGGAAGGCATTGTGTTCCTCGACGCCGAAGGCCGCTACATCCTTTGGAACCAGCAATACGTCAACATCTACAAGCGCAGCTCCGATCTGTTCCAGCCCGGCGCCAGGCTGGCCGACACGCTGCGAATCGGCGTCGAGCGCGGCGACTATCCGGAGGCGTTCGGCCGCGAAGAAGAGTGGATGAAGACGCGGCTGGACAAACTCTTCAACCCGGATGGACGCCACGAGCAGACGCTGACTGACGGGCACACCATCCTGATCGAGGAGCGGGCACCAGTGACGGCGGCATCATCGGGCTTCGCGTCGACATCACCGAAATGAAGCAGCGCGAGGCGTCATCCCGCCTACTTTTCGCCAGCAACCCGATCCCGATGTTCGTCTACGGTCTCGACGACCTGCGCATCCTGTCGGTCAACGACGCCGCGGTGAAGCACTACGGCTACGACCGCGAGCAGGTGCTGCGGATGAGCCTGCTCGACATTCACCACCGGACGAAAGCTTCGAGCTCGGTCATCTCGGCGGCGACCCGGCGGAGGATCACGCCGGCCACACCTGGAAGCATCGCAAGGCGGACGGCACGACCATCGACGTCGCGATCTTCCTCAGCCATCTGACGTACGAGGGTCAGCGCGCCATGCTTATCGCAGCCATCGACATCACCGAGCGCAAGGCGGCCGAGTCGCGCGTCGTCTACATGGCGCACCACGATGCGCTCACCGCGCTGCCCAACCGCATCCTGCTGCGGCAGCGCATGGAAGGAATGATCTCTGACTTGCGGCGCAGCGGCCGCGGCTTTGCGGTGTTCTGCGTCGACCTCGACAATTTCAAATGGGTTAACGACACGCCCGGCCATCCGTTCGGCGATCTGCTGTTGCAGAGCGTCGCCGCGCGGCTGCGCACCGAACTGCGGGACCAGGACACTGTCGCGCGATTGGGCGGCGACGAGTTCGCCATTCTGCAGGCGGACGTCGGCAGGCCCGAAGAGGTCAGCAATCTTCTGGCGCGCCTGCTCGCCATCATCGGCGAGCCGTACGATCTGGAAGGCCATCAGGTGACGGTCGGCGCCAGCATCGGCGTGGCGCTCGCCCCGAATGATGGCGAGGATCCCGACCGGCTGCTCAAGAACGCCGACATGGCGCTCTACCGCGCCAAGGCCGATGGCAAGGGCGGATTCCGGTTCTTCGAGTCGGAAATGGACGCCCGCGTGCAGGGGCGGCGACGCCTCGAAATGGATCTCCGCGTGGCGATCAAGGACGAGGCGTGCGAGGTGCACTACCAGCCGCTGGTCAGCCTCGCCAGCGGCGAGGTCCGCTCGCTCGAAGCGCTGATCCGCTGGCCGCACGCCCAGCGCGGGATGATTCCGCCGTCCGATTTCATCCCGGTCGCCGAGGAAACCGGCCTGATCGCTCCGATCGGCCTGTTCGTGCTGCGCCGGGCCTACGCCGACGCGGCGCAATGGCCGGAGGACGTCAATGTCGCGGTCAACCTGTCGCCCATGCAGTTCAAGAGTGGCAATCTCCTGCAGGCGGTGCATGACGCGCTGAAGGACGTCGGCCTGCCGCCGATGCGGCTCGAGCTCGAGATCACCGAAACGCTGCTGCTCGACAAGAGTGAACTCGTGACCGCGACGCTGCACGCGCTGCGGGCGCTCGGCGTTCACATCTCGATGGACGACTTCAGCACCGGCTATTCGTCGCTGAGCTATCTGCGCAGCTTCCCGTTCGACAAGATCAAGATCGACCGCTCTTTCGTGCACGACATCGGTGCCAACACCGACTTGCAGGCAATCGTGCGCGCCATCGTCAGCCTGGGCTCGAGCCTCGGCATCAAGATCACCGCCGAGGGCGTCGAGACGGAGAGCGATCTGGCCTACCCGAAGGCCGAGGGCTGCACCGAGGGGCAGGGCTATCTGTTCAGCAAGGCCCAGCCGCAGGCGAGCATTTTGGCGCTGCTGGCGAAGCAGCGCGGCAAGCGGGCGGCGGCCTAGACGTCGACCTTCAACGCCGCGATGAAGGCTTCCTGCGGGATGTCGACCTTGCCGAACTGGCGCATCTTCTTCTTGCCCTTCTTCTGCTTGTCCAGAAGCTTGCGCTTGCGGGTGACGTCGCCGCCGTAGCATTTCGCGGTCACGTCCTTGCGCATCGCGCGCACGGTCTCGCGGGCGATGATCTTGCCGCCGATCGCGGCCTGGATCGGCACCTGGAACATGTGCGGCGGAATGAGCTCCTTGAGCTTTTCCACCATGCCGCGCCCGCGCTGCTCGGCGCGCGTCCGATGCACCAGCATGGAGAGCGCGTCGACCGGATCCTCATTGACCAGGATAGACATCTTCACGAGGTCGGCTTCCTTGTAGTCGGTCAGGTGATAGTCGAACGATGCGTAGCCTTTCGACACCGATTTGAGCCGGTCGTAGAAGTCGAACACCACTTCGTTGAGCGGCAGATTGTATTTCGCCATGGCGCGGGTGCCGACATAGGTCAGCTCCTTCTGCACGCCGCGGCGGTCCTGGCAGAGCTTCAGCACCGAGCCGAGATATTCGTCTGGCGTGAGAATCGTCGCCTCGATCCACGGCTCCTGGATCTCCAGGATCTTCATGACGTCCGGCATATCGACCGGATTGTGAATCTCGATCTCGGAGCCGTCGCGCAGCTTCATCTTGTAGATCACCGACGGCGCGGTCGCGATCAGGTCGAGATTGAACTCGCGCTCGAGCCGCTCCTGGATGATTTCGAGGTGCAGCAGGCCGAGGAAGCCGCAGCGGAAGCCGAAGCCCAGCGCCGCGCTCGTCTCCATCTCGAAGCTGAAGCTCGCGTCGTTGAGGCGCAGCTTGCCCATCGCAGCCCGCAAATCCTCGAACGCTGCGGCATCGACGGGAAATAGCCCGCAGAACACCACCGGAATGGCCGGGCGGAAGCCGGGCAGCATTTCGGTGACCGGCTTGCGGTCGTCGGTGATGGTGTCGCCGACGCGGGTGTCGGCCACCTCCTTGATCGAGGCGGTGATGGCGCCGATCTCGCCTGGGCCGAGCTCGTCGACCGGCGTCAGCTTCGGCGTGAACACGCCGGTGCGGTCCACGTCATAGGCCGCGTTGGTACCCATCATGCGGATACGCTGGCCCTTCTTCAGGGTGCCGTCGACGATGCGCACGAGCACGACCACGCCGAGATAGGCGTCGTACCAGCTGTCGACCAGCAGTGCCTTCAGCGTCGCGTCGCGGTCGCCCTTGGGCGGCGGCAGCCGCGTGACGATGGCCTCCAGAACTTCGGGCACGCCCAATCCGGTCTTGGCGGAGATCATGAGGGCGTCCGAGGCGTCGATGCCGATCACGTCCTCGATCTGCTGCCTGACCTTCTCTGGCTCGGCGGCCGGCAGATCGACCTTGTTGAGCACCGGCACGATCTCATGGCCGGCGTCGATGGCATGATAGACGTTGGCGAGCGTCTGCGCCTCGACGCCCTGGCTGGCGTCCACCACCAGAAGCGAACCTTCACAGGCGGCGAGCGAGCGGTTCACCTCGTAGGCGAAATCGACGTGGCCGGGCGTGTCGATCAGGTTGAGGATGTAATCCTTGCCGTCGCGCGCCCTGTATTTGAGGCGGACGGTCTGCGCCTTGATGGTAATGCCGCGTTCGCGCTCGATATCCATGGTATCGAGCACCTGCTCGACCATCTCGCGCGCCTCCAGCCCGCCGGTGAGCTGGATCAGCCGGTCGGCCAGCGTGGACTTGCCGTGGTCGATGTGGGCGACGATCGAGAAATTGCGGATATTCGATATGGCGGAGGCCGTCATGGCCGCGAGATAACACCGCTGCTGCGTTGCGGCAAGGATGCGTGTGCCGGCGAGCGCTATTCCAATAGGCCTTTCGCTCGAACCGCCACATCCTTGGGCGTCGCCAGCACCTTTTCCACGATCCGCTGCATCTTTTCGCCCAGCACCGGATCGACCTCGAAGCCGAGCGTTTTGGCCTCGGTCAGGAACTCCGGGTCCTTCATGGTGGCGGCGAAGGCCGCCCGTAGCGCTGCGACCCGGTCTGCCGGCGCTTCGTTGGTGGCGAACGGCCGGCCGAGCTGGGTGCCCGACACCACCAGCTCGATGAGCTGGCGCTCCTCGGGCGTGCGGGCGGCGTCCTCCACCGACGGCGCATCGAGGTCGGGCGCCCTGGGGCCTGCCTGCGCGATCACTGCGATCTTCTTCTCCGCGAGCCACTGCGCCTTGGTCGCCTTCCAGCTCGACCAGGTGTTGTTGCGCGCCTCGACCTCGCCGCGCTCCATGGCGAGGTTGATCTGGTTGCCGCCCGGATAGCCGGTGACGATCTTGAACCTGGTGCCGAGGAACTCGTTCATCATCTGCGGATAGAGGAAGGTGATGGCGCCACGCGCCGAGGCGCCCGCGACCACTTCGCGTTTGCGCGCGTCCTCGATGTTTTTGACACCGGTGGTGTGCCACACCGCCATGGTCTCGACCGCCGATGCGATCGAGCCGATCCACTGCATCTTGGCGGCGTCGAACTGCACGCCCGGGATGCCGACGGCCTGCATCGCCGGGAAGGCGTTGGCGATCATCCCGATGCTGGCGCCGTCCTTGGGCGCCACGCTGTAGAGATAGTTGATCATCCGCAACCCGCCGGCGCCGGTCATGTTCTGCGGCACCACGGTCGGATTGCCGGGGATGTGCTTGCCGATGTGCCGCGCCACCAGGCGCGCCTGGATGTCGTATTCGCCGCCGACGCCAACGCCAATGTAAACATTGACGGTCTTGCCGCGGTAGAACTCGGCGACCGGCTGGGCCTGCGCGGTGAGCGGCGTGGCGGCCAGCGCCAGAGCGAATACAAAAGCCGGCGGTTTGATTCTCATCGCGTTTCCTCTTCAGTCCTTTTTGTAGGTTTCGGGCGAACCCTTGTCCCACATCATCTGCTTGTAATCGAATCCCGTCTCGATCGTCGGCTTCACCACGGCGAAATACGGCGAGATGTCGAAATCGCGCGGCGTGTAGAGCGAATGATGACGGATGTGCAGGATTTCCCTGCGGCTCTCGGCGTCGACCCGGCGCACCTCGGGAAGGATCGGATAGCCGACCGCCTCGAAGGCCTGCGCGATCAGGCTCGAGCAGATCGCCCGCGTCGGCTCGCCGGAGCCGAGCGCGATCATGCGCCGCCGCCAGCGTGCGGGGACCGGCGGCTGCGGCAGGAAATAGCGCATCAGGTCGATGATGTTCTTCAAATCATAGTCGTAGCCGATGCGCTCGGCCGCGTAGCGGATGACCGTGTTGCGGTCCTCGGGCGTCAGCCCGACCGGGCGGCAGATTCGGGTGTTAAAGGTGTCAAATTTCGACAGCGGCGAGGCGATCACGCCCTTGCCGAGTTCGGCCTCGATCAGCACCAGCGGCTCGCCGTCGCGGGTGCCGAGATCGGCGCCGAGCCCCGCATAGAGGCACGCATGCGACCAAGTCGACTGGGTGAGATAGCGTATGGCGGAGTTGATCTTGGAGCGGGCGCCTTCGACCAGCAGTACATCGCCGGGCCGGATGACCATCGCCACGAGTTCGGGCCGCGCCGCGGCATATGGCTCATAGCCGCTGGTCGGCTTCGACAACTGGCGGGCAACCCGTTCGCCCAACCAGTCGAGCAGCTTCATTGTTGCCGACATGCTTGGCCCAAATCCTCACGCGATGAGTGGTGTCACGATATGGCCGCGCTGGTCCTCCGGCAAAGCGAAATATCGCGATCGGCGCCGTTCGGGCAGCGCCGGCGCGCGTGCCTTTGGCGGGAAGGCGGAAGACGTCGGTTTGCCGCGGAATGCCGCTGTCGTCTCAGCCGCGCATCACAGCCTTGCGACTGCTTCCCCGCGCCAGCCGTAGAGCATCGTAACGTTGATGCAACGGTTGAGGTAACCGTCCTTGAACGAGATCTTGTCGGTCTCGTGAAAGAGATTGGAGTTGAAGACCACGGCGCGATTGGCCCGGTGCGGAATGGTCACCGGGCGCGCTCTGGACTGCACAAGGAAATCGCGGACCACCTGGCCGCCCCGATTGTATTGGGCAAAGCCCCAATCCAGCGGTGCAGGCTTGTCCCAGATCACCAGGCCGCCGCTTTCGGGATCGAGATTGGCGTCGTCCGCCGTGATCCAGAAGTTGATGTTGACCGCTGCGAAGTCGGCGTGGGCGCCGGTGCCGCGTTTGCGGCCGTCGTATTTGAACGCCCACCAATGAAGCAGGGGGTGCTGGCCCATGATGGTGGGAAAGTTGCCGCGCAGCTCCTCATCGATTTGCAGCAATAGGGGGCTGACAAACCCGTGTTCCGGCATCGCTCGGACATAGCCATCGGTATGAAAACCGTGCCACATGTTCGAGCTCCAACAGAAGCGCCGGATTTTGTCCAGCGCTTCAGGGGTTAGGAAATTGTCGATGACGACATACTGAGGTGTGCTGCTCTGCCATCGCGCCGTGATGTCGCCGCCCGCATCGGTAGTACAGCGTGTTCGCCGAGCCGCCATAGGCGTAACGGAAGGCGTAGAGATCGCGTCCGTCGGACAGCGCGGCAGTGAACCGCAACGGCTCGGTCGTGCCGCTTGTGCTCACCAGCTCGGTGAGGGTCGTGAGCGTGCGCACGGTCGCGGCGATCGGATAGGCGTCTGCGCCCGCTCCCAGGATGGCCAGGAACACAGCTTCGGAATCGGTCGTGCCGATGCGCGACGTGTAGAATTCGTCTGGTATCAATGCCTCGACGCGGCGGCGGATCAGCGACCAGTCGCCGACCTGTCCGTTGTGCATGAACATCCAGTTGCTATGGATGAACGGATGGCAATTCGGCCGTGTTGTCGGCGTCCCGGTTCCAGCGCGGACGTGGGCAAAGAACAGCGGCAAACGGATGTGCCGGCAGAGATGCTTCAGGTTCTCATCCGACCAGGCCGGGCGGACCTCGCGATAGAGGCCGGGTTCTTCACGCTTGCCGTACCAGCCCAGGCCGAAGCCGTCGCCGTTGGTGGCGCCGATCGATTCCTTGGCCTGGAGGCTTTGCACCACCAGCGAATGGGCGGGCTCGGTGACATACCGTTAGAGGGGAACGGTCTCTCCGCGATAGGCAATCCAGCGGCACATGGGGAAAATCCGAATCCGATCAAAAAGCTACCACCTATGCCGCCGCAGCCAAACAACGCGGCAGGCCTGTAAGTCCGGTTCTCGGAAAATATTGTGCCAAACCATGATCCGATCCGGTCGAATCGGATCATGGTTGAGGAGTTTCGCCGCTCAGTAGCGGTATTGGTCCGGCTTGTACGGTCCCGCAACCGGGATGCCGAGGTAATCGGACTGCTTGTCGTTGAGCTTGGTGAGCTTCACGCCGATCTTGTCGAGATGCAGCCGCGCCACCTTCTCGTCGAGGAACTTCGGCAGCGTGTAGACCTCTTTCTTGTACTTGGCCGGGTTGGTCCAGATTTCGATCTGCGCCAGCGTCTGGTTGGTGAACGACGCCGACATCACGAAGCTCGGATGGCCCATGGCGTTGCCGAGGTTCACCAGGCGGCCTTCCGACAACAGGATGATGCGCTTGCCGTCGGCAAACTCGACCTCGTCGACCTGCGGCTTGATGTTGTGCCACTTCAGGTTCTTCAGCGAAGCGACCTGAATCTCTGAGTCGAAGTGACCGATGTTGCAGACGATGGCGCGGTCCTTCATCTTGCGCATGTGTTCGATGGTGATGACATCGAGGTTGCCGGTCGCGGTGCAGAAGATGTCGGCGCGGGGAGCCGCGTCGTCCATGGTGGTGACCTCGTAGCCCTCCATCGCCGCCTGCAGCGCGCAGATCGGGTCGATTTCGGAGACCAGCACGCGGCAGCCGGCCTGGCGGAGCGAAGCCGCCGAGCCCTTGCCGACGTCGCCGAAGCCCGCGACCATCGCGACCTTGCCGGACATCATCACGTCGGTGCCGCGGCGGATACCGTCGACGAGCGACTCGCGGCAGCCGTAGAGGTTATCGAATTTCGACTTGGTGACGCTGTCATTGACGTTGATCGCGGGCCACAAGAGCGTGCCCTTCTTCTGCATCTCGTAGAGCCGGTGCACACCCGTGGTGGTCTCTTCGGTCACGCCTTTGATGTTCTTGGCGCACAGCGTGTAGAAGCCCGGCTTGTCCTTCAGCCGCTTCTTGATCGCGGCGAACAGGACTTCCTCTTCCTCGTTGGTGGCGCCATCGAGGAACTTGGTGTCGCCGGCCTCGGCGCGGGCGCCGAGATGGATCAAGAGCGTGGCGTCGCCGCCGTCGTCGAGGATCATGTTCGGCGTGCCGCCATCGCCCCACTCAAAGATCTTGTGGGTATAGTCCCAGTATTCCACGAGGCTCTCGCCCTTGATTGCGAACACTGGCACGCCGTTGGCGGCGACCGCCGCCGCGGCGTGGTCCTGCGTCGAATAGATGTTGCAGGAGGCCCAGCGCACGTCGGCACCGAGCGCGGTCAGCGTCTCGATCAGCACGCCGGTCTGGATCGTCATGTGCAGCGAGCCGGCGATGCGGGCGCCCTTCAGCGCCTTTTTCGGCCCGTACTCGTCGCGCGTCGCCATCAGGCCGGGCATCTCGATCTCGGCGATGGTGAGCTCCTTGCGGCCCCATTCGGCGAGCCCGATGTCCTTGACGACGTACTCTTTCGCGACGGCCATGACAGTCCTTGCTGGTTGGAAAAGGGATCGGCGTGCGGCGATTGGCCGGTGCCTTCGCGGGTGGCTATAGCAGGGCCAACCGGCCGGTGCAATGAAGATATAAAGAAGTCTTTATATCCCGGCGGCCGATCCGAGAGGGGTGGCCAGGGTCAATCCTCTTCGCCAAACCCGGAGCTGACCAGCTTATCGAGGGCGTCGGCGGCGGCCGCCGCCTCGTTGCCGGTGGCCTCGATCGTGATGGTCGTGCCGGTCGCCGCGCCCAGCATCATCAGCCCCATGATCGAGGTGCCGCCCACCGTCTCATGACCGCGGGTGACGCGGATATTGGCGTCGAATTTCTCAACGGTCTGACAGAACTTGGCCGAGGCGCGGGCGTGCAGACCCTTCTTGTTGACGATGGTGAGGACCCGGACCTCTGCGCCTTCCGGCGATGGGCTCGCTCCGGGCTCGCGGTCGCTGCCGCCTTCGTCGCTCATTTTCCGGCGAGCACGCGGCTGGCGATGGTGACGTATTTCCGCCCGGCCGCCTGGGCCGCGGCGACCGCCTCCTCGAGCGGGCATTCGTTGCGGATCTTGGCGAGCTTCACCAGCATCGGCATGTTGATGCCGGCCAGCACCTCGACATTGGGCCGGCCCATGCAGGAAATCGCCAGGTTGGAGGGCGTGCCGCCAAACATGTCGGTGAGGATGGCGACGCCCTCGCCGGTATCGACACGCTTGACCGCCTCGATGATGTCCTTGCGGCGCTGCTCGACGTCGTCGTCGGGGCCGATGGTAACGGCCTCGATCTGGCTCTGCGGGCCGACGACGTGCTCCAGCGTGGCGCGGAACTCGACGGCGAGCCGCCCGTGAGTGACGAGAACGAGACCAATCATCGGCAGGAAATCCCGGCGAGCGCGGTTGCGCCGCACGAACGGGCAGTAATCATCATCATCCAAAGCCCGAGTTCAAGGGCTCGAGGCCCGATAGTAGTGGGTTGCTGCATTGCAGTAAACGGCCCTGGCCGGTGGTTTCAGTGGCACGCCGTATGCCCGGTTATATGGGGGTTCCTGGCGAAAATACACGCCTTGCCGCATCGCCAAAATCAGGGGAGGGCATCCGGCGTCCGCAGATAGGCCAGCACCATGGGGAGGGGGTCCGTGCCGGCTGCGACCGCTAGCCGCGGCAGGGCGACGCCCTCCAGAACAGCCCTTGTTCGGGCTTGAACAGGCAATCGTTCGGCGTCCAACAGGCCGAGGTCCACCAGAACTTCGACCTGAGCAAGCGGCTCATGAGGAACACGGCGGATGCCAAGCCCCCGCACCTCGATCAGCCCTGCCAGCGCCTCCGCCGGGCGGACCAGCAGGCGGCCGTGGACGGCTTCGACATGGGCGCGGTCGTCGGCCACGAGCCGCGCGAATGGCAGCAGGCCTTGAGTGGCCGCGTGCAGCAGCGCCAGCGCTAGCCGAGATTTGCCGGAGCCCGAAGGGCCCTGGATCAGCACCGCGTGCGCGCCCACCAGCACCGCGGAAGCGTGGATCGAAGGAGCGTGATTCATGCCGCGCCGGCCCCTCGTTTCACTCGGCGGCGCGGCGCGCCATCACACGGTCGGAAGCCGCACGATGAAGCGCGCGCCCAGCACATGACCCTCGTCATCTTCGGACGTCGTCACGGCGTCGCGGTTCTCCGCCCACAGCCGGCCCTGGTGGGCCTCGATGATCTGCTTGGAGATCGACAGGCCGAGCCCGGAGTTCTGTCCGAAGCCGTGGTTCGGGCGGTCGGTGTAGAAGCGCTCGAAAATCTTGTCGAAGGCCTCCGGGCGGATGCCCGGGCCGTCGTCGTCCACCACGATCTCGACCTCGCCGCGAAGCCGCCGGTAGGTGACGCGCACCGTGGAGTCGGCCGGCGCAAACGAGCGCGCGTTGTCGATCAGGTTGTTGATCACCTGGCCGAGCCGCGAATCGTTTCCGGGCACCACGAACGAAAGCGGCCCGCCGCCCTCGAACGTCACCAAAACCTTCGCGGCGTCGGCCCGCGTCTCGTTCTGCACCGTGACCACGGTGTGGAGCAGCTTTGCGAGATCGACCGGCGCCATCTCGCCGCGCTGCAGTTCGGCGTCGAGGCGGCTGGCGTCGGAGATGTCGGAGATCAGCCGGTCGAGCCGCTTCACGTCATGCTGGATGACGGCGAGCAGCCGCTGCTGGCTTTCAGGCGATTTGGCGTGCGGCAGCGTCTCGACCGCCGAGCGCAGCGACGTGAGCGGGTTCTTGAGCTCATGGGCGACGTCGGCTGCGAAGCTCTCAATCGCCTCGATCCGGCTGTACAGCGCGTTGGTCATGTCGCGGATCGCGCCGGAAAGATCGCCGATCTCGTCGCGCCGGGCGGTGAGGTCAGGGATCTCGACACGCGAGCGGATGCGGTGACGCACCCGTTCGGCGCTGTCGGCAAGCCGCTTGACCGGACCTGCGATGGTGCGGGCGAGCAGGATCGACAGCACCACCATGACGCCCAGCAGGATCAGGAACAGCTTGACGATCTGCAGCCGCTCCGCCTCGACCGCTTGGTTGATGTCGCCGCCCTGGGTCGACAGCAGCAGCGCGCCGCGCACCGCGCGGAAGCGCTGCACCGGCACCGCCACCGAAACGATGACCTCGCCGCGGTCGTTGACGCGCACCATGTAGGCGCTCTTGGCGCCGTCGAGCGCGCGCGCCACCTCGGGGTAGTCCTTGCCGGCGTCGGAGCCGAGCTCGTGGTAGAGCGGAAGATCGCCGCGGCCGAGCCACGACCGGAACGCGTTCCAGGCGCGCTTGAACATGTTCGGCTTTTTCTCGTTCGGCGGTGGCAGGTCGAGGCGCATCACCTCGCCGGGAATGTAGAGGTTGCGGCTGTCGACGATGAGAAAGCCGGCGCGGTCGTAGATGCGGGCGCGCGTCTTGGTCGGCGAGATCAGGCGGCGCAGCACCGGCGCCACGCGCTCCGGATTGATCGAGAATTCGAGGCCGGTCACGCCTTCGTCGCCGTAGTTCTCGCCCGGCTGCAATTCGAGCAGGCGGTCACGGTCGATGTAGGTGCCGTAGCTGTCGGCGGTGGCGGAGGCGGCGATGGCGCCGGCGATGATCTCGCCCTGCACTACGAGGCTTTCAACCCGCGCGTCGATCAGGCCGGCGCGGAACTGCGACAGGTAGAGGATGCCGACGACGAGCGCGACCAGGCCCGCGACGTTGAGCGAGACGATGCGCCGGGTGAGGCTGGAGAAGCTCTGGCTGACGAAGAACTGCCAGGCGCGCCGGGCGACGCCGCGAAGCCCGCTCTCGCCATAGACCTTCGCCACGCGGCCGGGCAGGCCGGCGAAGGGATTGCGGGAACGCGCCAGGGGTTCGTCGGGACCATGTGTCCCCGCGCCGGGAGCTGGTGTCTCGGCGGCTTGCGGCCTGGCTTCGGTGGTTCGATCGAGCAATGGGGTCGCTGCCTCGTGTGCCCTCGAGTGCCCTTCTAGCACACTATAGGGGGCACGCTCGACACCCTGGGAACCCTAAAGTTCCTTGAAGCGATACCCGACGCCATACAGCGTTTCGATCATGTCGAAGTCGTCATCGACGGCCTTGAACTTTTTGCGCAGCCGCTTGATGTGGCTGTCGATGGTGCGGTCGTCGACATAGACTTGGTCGTCGTAGGCGGCGTCCATCAGGGCGTTGCGGCTTTTCACCACGCCGGATCGGGCGGCCAGCGCCTGCAGGATCAGGAATTCGGTGACGGTCAGCGTGACCGGCTCGCTCTTCCAGGTGCAGGTGTGCCGCTCGGGGTCCATGCGAAGCTGGCCGCGCTCGAGCGTCTTGAGGTCGGTTTCCTTCGGCGCGGCGGTCGGGTCTTTCGGCGTCGCGCGGCGCAGCACCGATCGGACGCGCTCGACCAGCAGCCGTTGCGAGAACGGTTTGCGGATGAAGTCGTCGGCGCCCATCTTGAGGCCGAACAACTCGTCGATCTCCTCGTCCTTGGAGGTGAGGAAGATCACCGGCGTGTCGGTCTTCTGGCGCAGGCGGCGGAGCAATTCCATGCCGTCCATGCGCGGCATCTTGATGTCGAGAATGGCGAGGTCCGGCGGCGAGGTCTTGAATCCTTCGAGCGCGGAGGCGCCGTCGGTATAGGTCATGATCCGATAGCCTTCGGCCTCAAGCGCGATCGAGACCGAGGTCAGAATGTTTCGGTCGTCGTCGACGAGTGCGATGGTAGGCATGAGCCCTGATCCCCGTGACGGTTCAATCCCGTCCAATTTGAAGCCCGGAAAGCTGGGCTGAAATGTGACGAGCGTTCGACAAATACGTGATTCGTCAATCCGTTGGCACGATAAGTGGGTAAATAGTCCGTGTACTGACGAATGCCGTTCCGACCCCCTTGGGCCGACCTGGACTTGCGAACGGGACACGATCCGGGTGGAGTGGACCCCGCCCCAGCGAACAACCGATATATGCAGCCCACAGCCGATTTCGAGCCCAAGACGGCCGCCAAGAAGTTAACGCGCGAGGCGCGGTCGGGGGCGCTGGCAACCCTGATGGCCGGATCGGGCGATCCCTACTGTTCCCTGGTGAACGTTGCAGCGGCACCCGACGGCTCGCCGCTGCTGCTGATCTCGCGGCTGGCGGTCCACACCAAAAACATCCTCGCCGACCCTCGCGTCTCGCTGATGCTCGACGAGTGCAAGGAAGGCGATCCGCTGCAGGGCGCGCGCATCATGCTGATGGGCGCCGCGGTTAAGACTGAAAGCGCCGACGCGCGCCGGCGCTATCTCGCCTATCAGCCGGAGGCGGAGATGTTCGCGGGGTTCGGCGACTTCGCGTTCTACGAGGTGAAGCTCAAGGGCGCGCATCTGGTCGCTGGCTTCGGGCGCATCGTCGATCTGAAACCCGCTGACGTGCTGACCGACCTCGGCGGCGCCGAAGCGCTCGCCGCCGCCGAACCGGAGGTGATCGAGCACATGAACGCTGATCACGCCGAGACCTGCCGGCTGTACGCGACAAAGCTGCTCGGCGCGCCGGACGGCGAGTGGCGCTGCGTCGGTTGCGATCCGGAGGGACTCGATCTGCAGAATGGGCGCACCGGCCTGCGGCTGCCGTTCCCGCAGCGGGTGACGCAGCCCGGCGTGCTGCGCGCCGTGCTCAAGAAGATGGCTGAGCAGGCGCGGGCGTAAGAGACAATATGCGTCTTGTGCTGCAGATCGGATGGCTCGCGATTGCGCTGATGTGCGGCGCAGGGCGGCCCGCGGCCGCGCAGGACGTCATTGCCCTGGCCATCGAGGATGGCGGCAGGAGGCTCGCGACGGCGGCAGCGTCTATTACCGTTGCGCCAGTCAAATCTGCGCCGCAGGCTCGGTGGTCAGCTATAAGCCGCAGCCGCACCGGCCAGCGTTCACAATGGCCGAGTTTGAAAATCATCACCGCGGCCTGGCCAAGCATTATTCCGGCACCGGCCGCATGCGCGAGGTGCGCGTCGCCGAGCCGAAACAGCGCACGACTGAAGGCGTGCGTGTCTTTCAGGTGAACCGCGAGGTCGACTGGACCGACAACAGCACGACATTTTCGATCGAGGCACGCCTGATCGGCCCTGACAGGAGCTTCAGCCTTGTCAACGATTCCCCCAAGCGCGAATGGACCGCCAATAATTTCGAAGGCTTCCGGCGCCGCCTTGCCGATATCGCCGGCATCAGAGGGCGGTAGCGCGCCCTGCCTGCCGCTGCCCACGGATGGACGCAGCGCTCGGCGATGCGGCAGACTCTCCGGCAACGACAAGACATTCCTGGGAGGTCATCATGCGTCGCTTGCTATCAGCCATGCTGCTCGCGCTCGCCGTCACGCCGGGCGCTGTCGCGCCGGTGCGGGCCGACGATGACATCGTGCTGCGCGGCATGGGCTCGTTCCATGTCGGCGGGCGGGTCGTCGAGGTCAAAGGCAAGGAGGTGCGCATGATCGTGCGCTAGCCGGGCGGGCCGCAGACCAAGCTCGATCCGAACGGCCAGTACATGGTCGAGTAGATGTACGCGCAATATTTCCTGCCGAAGAACAAGAAGGGGAAGGTGCCGCTCTTGATGTGGCATGGCGGCGGGCTGACCGGCGTCACATACGAGAGCACGCCCGACGGCCGCGAAGGGTGGGTGAACTTCTTCATCCGCAAGGGCTGGGACATCTATGTATCCGACGCGGTGGAGCGCGGCGGCTCGGGCTTCGCCTCGCCCGACGTGTGGCCGTCGGAGCCGACCTTCCTGACCTACCAGGACCCGTTCGAGCGATTCCGCATCGGCGACGGCGAGGGCTCGTGGAACGCCGATTCGGCCAAGCAGAAGGTGATGCCGGGCAGCCAGTTTCCGGTCGAGGCCTATGCCAACTACATGAAGCAGTCGGTGCTACGATGGCTGTCTAACGACAGCGCGATCATGGCGGCGTATATCGAATACGTGGACAAGGTCTGCCCGTGCGTGCTGCTGCTGCTGCTGCACAGCCAGGGCGGGGCGTTCGGCTTCAAGGTCGCGGAGCAGCGGCCGACAAGATCAAGGCCATCGTCGCGGTCGAGTCGGCAACGGCGGGCATCATCGCCAACGCACCCAAGCTGAAGGACGTCCCGGTGCTGATGCTGTTCGGCGACTATGTCGATCAGCACCCGCGCTGGTCGACGTTCAAGAAGATCGACACCGAATACGGCAACGCCATCAAGGCCGCCGGTGGCACGGTCGACTGGATCAACCTCCCCGAGATCGGCATCAAGGGCAACGGTCACATGCTGATGCAGGACAAGAACAATATGCAGATCGCCGAGGTCATCCAGAAATGGCTGGTCGGCAAGGGGCTGGCGGATTGACGGACTAGCGCATTGGATTTCGTGTTGCAGCGCAACGCGGAGGCGGCGCCGGCCGCCGGTAAGGTTACCCACATTTCGAATCGGCGCAGGTTCCGCATTGATCGAGATCAAAGCGGCGCCGTAGCGTACCCATGCGCGTTTGGTCTTGGCAGGCGCTGCATTCGCGACTAAAAGTCGCCCGCATCAAGCCAAGGGGTATCATCGTCCCAAAGGCCGCTCTAAAACGGCCGCCAGGGAGTTCCGGCTGAACGCAATCGGCCGGAAGCGTGAGGAGGAATTTTCGTGAAAGAATCCGGTCTGCGCAACGCCGCTTGCGGCGCCGACACGTTCGGGCTCAAGGACCTCGCTGCGGTCCACTGGAACCTGAGCGAAGCCCCGCTCTACGAGCACGCGATCCGCAACGGCGAGGCCACGGTGGTCGCCGGCGGCGCGCTCTGCGCCGAGACCGGCCATCACACCGGCCGCTCGCCGAAGGACAAGCACACTGTCGTCGATCAGCTCACCGAAAATACGGTCTGGTGGGACGGCAACCGGAAGATGACGCAGGCGCAGTTCGTCCTGCTGTACAACGATTTTCTCGAGCATGCGAAGGGCAAGGCCCTGTTCGCGCAGGACCTCTACGGCGGCGCCGATACGAAGTACCGGATCAGGACGCGCGTCTATACCGAGCTCGCCTGGCACTCGCTGTTCATCCGCCAGCTCTTGATCCGCCCCGAGCGTTCCGAGCTCGCGAGCTTCACGCCGGAGTTGACGATCATCGACATGCCGTCGTTCAAGCCCAACGCCAAGCGCCACGGCGGCCGCGACGGCTCCGACACGATGGTGGCGATCGACTTCACCCGCAAGATCGTTCTGATCTGCGGCTCGTCCTACGCGGGCGAGATGAAGAAGTCGGTGTTCACCACCTTGAACTTCTATCTGCCGGCGCAGGGCGTGATGCCGATGCACTGCTCGGCCAACGTCGGCAAGTCCGGCGATAGCGCGCTGTTCTTCGGCCTCTCCGGCACCGGCAAGACCACGCTTTCGGCCGACCCCAACCGCACACTGATCGGCGACGACGAGACCGGCTGGTCGCCGCAAGGCATCTTCAACTTCGAGGGCGGCTGCTACGCCAAGACCATCAAGCTCTCCAAGGAGGCCGAGCCCGAGATCTGGGACGCCACCAACCGCTTCGGCGCGGTGCTGGAGAACGTGGTGTTCGATCCGCAGACCCGCGTTCCGGACTACGACAGCGACAAGAAGACCGAGAACACCCGCTCCGCGTATCCGCTCGACTTCATCCCGAACGCCTCGCGGTCGGGCATGGCCGGCCATCCGAAGAACATCATCTTCCTCACAGCCGATGCCTATGGCGTGATGCCGCCGATCGCCAAGCTCACCCCGGCGCAGGCGATGTATCACTTCCTGTCCGGCTACACCGCCAAGGTCGCCGGCACCGAGAAGGGCCTCGTTGGCGTCGAGCCGGAATTCTCCACCTGCTTTGGCGCGCCGTTCCTGCCGCGCCCGCCGGCGGAATACGGCAACCTCTTGCGCGACTACATCGCCAAGCACAAGGTCGACTGCTGGCTGGTGAACTCCGGCTGGACCGGTGGCATCTACGGCGTCGGCCGCCGCATGCCGATCAAGGTGACGCGCGCGCTGGTCACCGGCGCGCTCGACGGCTCGCTGAAGAACGCGAACTATCGCACCGATCCGTATTTCGGCTTCGCGGTGCCGACCTCGGTGCCGGGCATCGAGCCGCACCTGCTCTATCCGATGAAGACCTGGAAGGACAAAGCCGCGTTCGACGACACCGCGCGCAAGCTCGTCGGCATGTTCCAGAAGAACTTCACCAAGTACGAGCAGACGGTGGACGCCGAGGTGCGCGCCGCTGCGCCCGAGGTGCGGATCGCCGCGGAGTAGTCCCGGCAAAGGAGATCGACAAAGGGCGGCCGCATGGCCGCCCTTTTTGTTTAGGCCGTCCGCCGTTCAAGGCCGCCGGTCCGGGAATTCCGCGACGATCGCTTCCAGATTGACGATGCGGTTTCGCACCGCGCGCCAGTAGCCCAAGCGCGGGGCGGCGACGCTCGTGTCGCCGTCGCCGTACATTTCGTTGGCTTCCTTGCGGAAGCGGGGAATCATCCGCTCGCTAAGCTTGTCGCCGAGATAGGTTTCCGCCCGCTGCGCCCACTCGTCGGCGGCCCGCGCCGGCAGCTCGCGCCTGGCATCCCTGATCTGGCCGAGCAGCTCGCGGCCTTCCCAGATGAAGTTGTCGAGCCGCATCCGGATCTCGGCGCGGTCGGCCTGCTGCCGCTCTATCTGAACGCTGGCATGGTACCTCGAATAAAAAGCCGCGCCGACCGCGAGCGCGCCCAGCATCAGGGCGGCGGCGCCGAGCCGGAGCTTGAGCACCGATCGCCGGACCGGCAGCAGCGCGATGGCGATGGCGATCAGCCCGTTGACGACCGCGAGCGCGGTCCCGGCAAAGCCAAAATACTCTCGCCACATCGCAACGGACCCAATACGCAGGCCGGATATACGGGCTGAAAACCTAGCATTGCCCGCGGTGTTGTCTCAATGCACCGGAAGCCACACCCCGCGCAAAAGCGGCGGAACGTCTGCTTATGACCCGAAGCGGCCGTCAGACCGCCTCATCGTACGCTCAAACTGCGCGCTCAGTACGGCACGTCCATATGCCGGTTGCCGATGTTTACGGGATTCCGGTTCTATTCGACACTCGCCCGTAAAGAGCGGAATCGGGTTCTTACCAGCCAATCGCCTTGGGCAGCCACGTGGCTAGGCCGGGAAATGCGAACACCAAGACTAGCGCGAGAATCTGCATCCCGACGAACGGAATGATGCCGCGATAGATGTCGCCGGTCGTGACCTCCGGCGGCGCAACGCCGCGCAGGAAGAACAGTGCCCATCCGAACGGCGGCGTGAGGAACGAGGTCTGCAGGTTGACGCAGATCAGCGTCGCCAGCCACACCATGTCGACGTTAGCGGAAATGAACACCGGTAGGAACAGCGGCACAGCGATGTAGGAAATCTCGATCCACTCGATGAAGAAGCCGAGAACGAAGATGATGAGCATCAGGAACCAGATGCCGGCGTTGATGCCGCCCGGCAGGAACGCGAACAGGTCCTGAACCAGCCGCTCGCCCTGCAGGCCCCGGAACGCCAGAGAAAACACTTGCGCGCACATCAGGATGAACATCATCATCGCGGTGATCTTGATGGTCGCCTGGCAGGTTTCGCGCAGCACCCGCCATGACAACCGGCCGGTGATGGCGGTGATCAGGATCGAGCCGAGCGCGCCCATCGAGGCTGCTTCGGAGGGCGCGGCTATGCCCGCGATGATCGAACCGAGCACAGCGCCGACCAGCCCAACCGGCGGCGCAACGACCTTGAGCAACCGGCCAGCGAGTTGGGAAGTCGACACCAGCGCCCGCTCGTCCGCAGGTATCGCGGGCACCAAGTCGGGCCGCACCATGCCGAGAACAAGGATGTAGACGACATAGATGCCAGCCAGCATCAGGCCGGGGATCATCGCGGCGGCGAACAGCGTGCCGACCGACTCGTTCATGATGTCGGCCAGAAGAATGAGAATGAGGCTTGGCGGAATAATCTGGCCCAGCGTTCCGGATGCGCAGATAACGCCGCAGGCGACGCCCTTGTTGTAGCCGCGCCGGAGCATGCCGGGCAGCGTCAGCAGGCCGAGCGTCACCACTGTCGCTCCGACAATGCCTGTGGTCGCCCCCATCAGGACGCCCACCAGGACGATGCCGATGCCGAGCCCGCCACGCAGCGAACCCGCGACGAGGCCGATCACGTCCATCAGGTCTTCTGCAAGCTTAGACCGCTCGAGCATCATCCCCATGAACACAAACAACGGGATTGCGAGCAGCGTGGCATTCGTGACCACGCCGAACAGGCGATGCGGCAACAGATTGAACAGCAGCGCGCCGAAGCCGAGAAAGCCGAAGACGAAGCCCGAGATCGCCAGCGTCAGCGCAACCGGAATGCCCGCCAGAAGCAGGACAAAGAACGACACCAGCATCAGTACGGCGAGCACTTCGAACGAAAACATCATGCTCTCCGCAGCGCGAGGTAGCTCTTGATCGCCTCTGACAGCGACTGCACAAAGAACAATGCAAAACCGATGGGGATCAGCACCTTTACGACATAGCGATAGTCAATGCCGCCGGGATTGGCGGTGCCCTCGCCGATGCTCCAGGACTGCCACACGTAAGGAAGGCACAACCGGATCACGATGATCGACAGCAGCATGGCGCAGACCGCCGTGATCACTTCAACAAGCAACTTGTTCCGCGCGCTGAAATACTGGAACAGTACGTCGACGCGCACGTGCTCGCCGTGCCGGAGCGCGTAGGACATGCCGAACACGCAGATCGGCACCATGATGTGCCATTCCAGCTCCTGCATCGCGATCGAACCGATCGAGAAGCCATACCGCAACAATACGTTGGAGCCCATCACCAGAGCGAGGATGAGCGCGAGCCAGGAGGTGGCGCGGCCGACGAGATCGATGAACCAATCGATCCCGCCGGCAAGCTTCTGCGCTGAATTCACCCTCTAAGCCTTGCGGATCTTGGTGTGATAGACGAGTTCGCTGAGGTCGGCCCAGGCGTCGTAGTTGGCCTTATAGGCCATGTAGGAGTCGTGGACCTTCTTGGTCACAGGATCGCGCGCCACCGCTTCGGCGAGAATCTTGTCGGTCGCCACGCGCAACGCCTTCACGACGGCATCGGGCAGCGGCTGAGCGATGATGCCGTGGTTCTTCACCAAGTCCTCCATCGCCTCGGCATTGTTCTTCTGGCACCAGGCCTCGCTGATGACGTTGCAGGCAGCGCAGGCATTCTCGACGATCGCTTTGAGATCGGCAGGCAAGCTTGCCCACTTCGCCTTGTTGATGATGAGCTCGCTGGCGGTGGCCATCTCGTGCCAGCCGGTCGTGTAGTAATACTTTGCGACCTTGTGCAGGCCGAGCTGCCGGTCGAGATACGGGCCGACGAACTCGGCGGCATCAATCACGCCGCGTTCAAGGTTGGGGAAGATTTCACCCGGCGCGATCAAGCGCGCATCGACGCCGAGTTCCTTGTAGACGCGTCCCGCGAGGCCCGGGATGCGCATCTTGATGCCCTTGAGGTCGTCGACGGTCTTGATCTCCTTGCGGAACCAGCCGGTCATCTGCACGCCGGTGTTGCCAGCGAGGATCGGTACGAGATTGAAGCGGTCGTATACCTCTTGCCAAAGCTGGGCACCGCCGCCGTCATAATACCAGCCGTTGAAGCCTTGGAAGTTCAAGCCAAACGGCACCGCAGTGAAGTACTGGGCGGCGAAGCTCTTGCCGGTCCAGAAATACGAATTGGCGTAGTTCATCTCGACCGTGCCGGATGACACGGCATCGAAGCCTTCGGCCGCCGGGATCAATTCGCCCGCACCGTAGAACTGAATCTTGAGGCGCCCACCGGACATGTCGTCGATGCGCTTGACGAGGTCCTTCGCGCTGCCCGGACCGGTCGAATAGAACGCGGCGTTGGGGCCATAGAAGCTCGTCATCTTCCAATTGAATGCGGCCTGGGCCTGCACTACGGCCGGTGCCGCAACGGCGCCCGCAGCGCCCACCAAAGCCAGCTTGGTGAAGTCACGACGTCGCATAGCTATCTCCCCTGGTTAAAACTCAGCCACGCGAAGCAAGCGACGGGCCAAGCCGGGCCATTGTCTCAAGTATTGCACCCAATACAAGGGAGGATTACTGGCCAGGCGGGCAGAATGCCCAATTGGATGTCGGGCGCCGCAGGGACTGCCCAGTTCGTCGGTAACCACAGGTACGTTGTCGGCGTTTGGCACTTAGCAGACATCGCGGGTGCGCCATAGAATGTCAGCTTTGAGGTCAACAGCGGGCCGCGAACGCCTCGATCTGATCGTCGGGTGCTCGCCGCCGCGCGAGGCCGTCGATCTCGACGCGCTCGCCGACATGATCGCGACCCTGGTCGAGGGCGGGCTGATCCTCGGCCGTGCGCTCAACGACATCACCATCCTGCCGCGTCAGGTTTTACTGTACCGCGATTTCTTGCGGTCGGTGTTCGCGCCGCCCGGTTGATAGGGGCGGGACTGGTTGACAGCGGAAGATTGACGTCGTTCGGTACGCCGTCATTTTTGCGACGGATTCCGAATATCCATGCAAGTCCTCGTCGTCGGCGCCGGTGTGGTGGGGCTCGCGGTCGCGCGCGCGGCGGCCTTGAAGGGCCACGAGGTCATCGTCGCCGAGGCGACCAAGGGCATCGGCAACGGCGTGTCCTCGCGCAACAGTGAGGTGATCCACGGCGGCATGTATTACCCGACCGGCTCGCTGCGCGCATATCACTGTCCGCGCGGCCGGCGCCTGATGGTCGAGTTCTGCGTCTCGCATGGTGTGCCGCACAGGATTTGCGGCAAGCTGATCGTCGCCGCCGAGGACGCCGAGGTGGCGAAGATGGAGGCGATCCGCAAGCAGGGGGTGGCGAACGGCGTCGAGGGTCTCGCGCTGATCGATGGCGCTGCCGCCCGCGCGATGGAGCCTGCGCTGCATTGCGTCGCCGCGCTGCACTCGCCGGCGACCGGCATCGTCGACAGCCATTCGTTCATGCGCGCGCTCCAGGGCGACCTGGAGGATCGCGGCGGCGCGATCGCCTTCAATACCCGGGTCGAGCGGCTGATCCACACCCAGGCCGGCTGGCTGGTGCGCTTTTCGGGGAGCGAAAGCGGCGAGCTTGCGGTCGATGCGGTGGTGAATTCCGCGGGGCTGGGCGCGCAGGCGCTGGCGAGGCAGACCGAGGATTATCCGCAGGCGCGCGTGCCGCGGCTCGTGCTCGCGCGCGGCAACTACTTCGGCTACGCCGGGCGGCCGGCGTTCTCGCGGCTCATTTATCCCGCGCCGCGCATCGACGGCGGGCTGGGCACGCACGTCACGCTGGATCTCGCCGGCCGCATGCGCTTTGGCCCCGATGTCGAATGGATCGAGGAGGAGAACTACAACGTCAATCCGGAGCGCGCGCAGTCGTTCTACGCCAGCATACGCCGCTACTGGCCGGGCCTGCCCGACCATTCGCTGCAGCCCGATTATGCCGGCGTCCGCCCCAAGCTGACCGGCCCGGGCGAGCCCGCCGCCGATTTCATGATCGAGGGGCCGGCGCAGCACGGGCTGCCCGGATTGACGCATCTGTTCGGGATCGAATCGCCTGGATTGACCGCGTCGCTGTCGCTCGCCGACGTGGTGATTGCGCAGATGGAGGTCTAATACCTGGCGGCCTGGGCGCGGGTCTTGTGGGCGGGGCGGGTGTCGTCATTCGCCACCGGCGCGATCGTCTTGCTCGGTGGCGCCGGCCGCACCTTCACCTCGGACATGCGGGGCGCCCATTCGCTCGACGACGAGCTGATCGGGGTGAACTCCGCGGTCCGGTTCTTGCCGTTGTAGGTGGAGAGGCCCTGGTCGGTGGCGACGATGTCGCCCGGCCGCAGCGTCGGATCGCCCGAGCTTTCGACGCGGGCGAGGCCGAGCCCGTCCTTGCCGTTGCACGAGCAGCTGTCGGTCACCTTGTCGCGATAGGCGAAGGCATTGTCGAGATCGGCGTAGCGCGTGCCGTTCTGCGCCACGGCGGAGTCGATCCTGCTGCCGGAGAACACCATCGTCTTGGCCGCCGGGCAGAACGACTTGCACAGCTCGGCGGGCGCGGCTCCAGCGTGGCGCTGCAGCGGGAAATAGCGGCCGTCGCTGGTGCGCACGCAGTACACCGTGCCCGCGCCGAAGCCGGAGTCAGCGCGCCGGGGCTCGCCGCCGATCAGGCCGAGCGGGTCGGCGAACGAACTGGTCTGCGGCGGAAGCCGCCGCCGAACAGCGACTCAAATAAGCTTTGCGCCGCGGCCGGCTGGGCGGCGCCGGTCAGGCTGAGCGTCAATGCGGTGAGCAGAACGCCACCCATGCGGCGGATCGATCTGCGGTCGGCGGTAGCCACGGTCGTCTCCCTACGCCCGAACAAACTCTCGCTGCGGCGTACCTATCAACGCGGCACTGCAAAAACAGTTGCAGGCCTTGTTTTTCGTCGCCGCTGCAACCGGAAGGGTTCAGCCCGCCGCAATCTAGCCCCAGAGGGGTAAATGCAATGTGAGAGGGCCGGGACGGATTTTCCACTGGAAACACCGCGACTTAGCCATCGGCGGCCGATATCTTCAAAGCCGATCGATGAACACAAGCGAAAACAGGGGGAATTGCCGTGAGCAACCGCTTCTCGAATCCGAAAACCATGCCGGCGCCGCGCGGCTACACCCAGGTGGTCGAGACCGTGGGGCCCGGCCGCACCGTCTATCTGTCCGGCCAGCTCGGCATGACGCCGGGCGGCGCGTTCGCGGGCGCGCCGGGCGATTTCCGCGCGCAGGCGACGCAGTGCTTCGAGAACCTCAAAGCGGGGCTCGCTTCGGTCGGGGGGGGGCTTCGAGCATGTGGTGAAGATCACCAATTTCTTCGTCGACATGACGCACTTGCCGGCGTTCTTCGAGGTGCGCGACAAGTTCGTGAACACCAAGGCGCCGCCGGCCTCGACCGCCATCCAGGTCGGCCGCCTCGCGCGCGAGGGCGCGCTGTTCGAGGTCGAGGCGGTGGCGGTGATCCCCGGCAAGGCTGCGAAAAGGCCGGCGCGGAAAAAACGCCGTTAGCAACGCATTCACGCGAATCGCGCAAAATCGGCGGATGCCCAGCTTCGTCTATGTCCTCGGCTGCCGCACGCCGGATCGCACGCTGACCTACGTTGGCTGGACCACCGACGTCGATCGGCGTCTCAGCCAGCACAACGGCGGCACCGGCGCGCGGACGACGCGCGGGCGGGCCTGGGTGCTGCTTCATACGGAAAAGTTCCGCACCCGCCGCCAGGCCATGAGCCGCGAGTGGCATCTCAAGCGCGACCGGAAGTTCCGAAAGAAGCTTGCGACGGGCTGGTGAGCGGAGATCGCTTGAGCCGGCCACGCGGACGTCTGCGCCGGAAATTTATCGTGGCTCGATTCCGGCGCGCGTGACGATGTCGCGGTTGAACGCCACCTCGCGGACCACTCGGGCGGCCAGCACATCCGGGCCGCCGCCGATCACCTCGAAGCCGGCCTTGCGGGCCTTCTCGACAACCTCCGGCCTGGCCATCGCCGCCTGAACTGCCTTCGCGAGCTTGTCGACGATATCCTTCGGCGTGCCGGCCGGCGCGAACAGCCCCGCGAAGGTGTCGGTCACGAAGCCGGGATAGCCGCATTCGATCAGCGTGGGCACGTCGGGAAGCGACGACCAGCGCTTCTCGCCGCTGACCGCCAGCGCGCGGATGGTTCCCTGCCGCGCCAGCGCCTCGCTCGTCGGCACGGCGTTCGTCACCAGCTCCACGGTCCCGCTCATCAGCGCCTGCACGGCGGGCGGCCCGCCGGTGAACGGGACGTGCGTGATGTCGATGCCGGCGCGCAACTTCAGCAGTTCGACGGTCAATTGGGCCTGCGTGCCGAGCCCCGGGCTGGAATAGTTGAGCTTGCCCGGCTGCGCTTTCGCCTTGGCGATGAACTCGGCGAGCGAATTGGCGAAGCCCGGCATCACCGACAGCATCTGCGATGAGATGGCGAGGTCGGAGATCGGCGCAAAGCTCTTGATCGGGTCGAACGGAATGGTTTTGTAGAGCGAAGGATTGATCACGATGGCGCTGGTGGTCGCCAGCAGGGTGTAGCCGTCAGGCTCGGCACGGGCCGCGATGCCGATGCCGATATTGGCGCCGCCGCCGGGGCGGTTCTCGATCACCACGGATTCGCCGAGCGGCTGATACAGCGCGTCCGCCAGAATGCGGGCGATGATGTCGCTCGGGCCCCCGGCCGCGAACGGCACGATCACCCGGATCGGGCGCGTCGGATATGAGCCTTGAGCGATCGCCGGCGCCGGACATGCGCAGGCCAAAGCGGCCGCCGCGGCGCGCGCCAGAAGATCGCGGCGATGCAGCAGGGGTCGCTTGCTGGAGTCCATGGGCTGTTCCTCGTGCGATGCGACGGCTGAGAATCGCATCGGCGCTAGTGCGCCTCGTCCCAATTGTTTGCAGCGCGGGCATCGACCTGCAGCGGCACTGACAGCGACACCGCCGGCATCGGCGCCTCCTCCATCACCCGCTTGACGACCGGCAGCGTCTTCGCCACCTCGCCCTCGGGGACCTCGAAGATCAGCTCGTCGTGCACCTGGAGCAGCATCTTGGCGTTGAGCTTCGCCTTGGTGAGCGCCGGCTCGATGCGGATCATGGCGCGGCGGATGATGTCGGCGGCGCTGCCCTGCAGGCGCGCGTTGATCGCGGCGCGCTCGTTGAAGGCGCGGAGCGACGGATTGACGGCGGCGATGTCGGGGTAGTGGCACTTCCGCCCGAACAGCGTCATCACGTAGCCGTTCTTCTTGGCGAAGGCCTTGGTCTCTTCCATGTAGTCGCGGATGCCGGGGAAGCGCTCGAAGTATTTCTTGATGTAGGCGCCGGCCTCCTCGCGCGGAATGGCGAGCTGGTTGGCAAGGCCGAACGCCGAGATGCCGTAGATGATGCCGAAGTTGATCGCCTTGGCTCTCCGGCGCACTTCGCCCGGCATGCCCTTGACCGGCACGCCGAATATTTCCGACGCGGTCATGGCGTGGATGTCGAGCCCGTCGCGGAAGGCCTTGCGCAGCGCCGGCACATCGGCGACCTCGGCGAGCAGCCGCAGCTCGATCTGCGAATAGTCGGCGGAGACGAGCTTCGTTCCCGGCTCGGCGATGAAGGCCTTGCGAATCTTGCGGCCTTCCTCGGTGCGAACCGGGATGTTTTGTAGATTGGGCTCGGATGACGATAGCCGCCCGGTCGTGGTAGCCGCCAGCGCATAGCTGGTGTGGACGCGGTGCGTCTCGGCGTTGACGTAGCCCGGCAGCGCGTCAGTGTAGGTCGAGCGCAGCTTCGACACCTGCCGCCAGTCGAGAATCTTGCGTGGCAGCTCGTGGCCCTGCTCGGCCAGTTCCTCCAGCGCGCGCGCGCCCGTGGCCCATTGCCCGGTCTTGGTCTTGGTGCCGCCCGGCAGGCCCATCGAGCCGAACAGCACGTCGCCTAGTTGCTTCGGGCTGCCGGGATTGAGCGGCTGGCCCGCGAGCTTGCCGATCTCGTCCTCGAGCCCGGCCTGCTTCTGGCCGAATTCGCCTGAGAGCCGCGACAGCACCTGGCGGTCGATGGCGATGCCGCGGCCTTCCATGCGGCCGAGCACCGGAACGAGCGGCCGCTCTAGCGTTTCATACACGGTGTCGACATGCTCTGCCGCGAGCCGCGCCTTCAGCGCCTTCCACAGCCGCAAGGTGACGTCGGCGTCTTCGGCCGCGTATTCGCTGGCCTTCTCGATCGACACGCAGTCGAACGTGACCTGCGCCTTGCCGGTGCCGGCGACATGCTCAAAATGGATGGTTTGGTGGCCGAGCCATCGTTCGGCGAGGTCGTCCATGCCGTGATTGCCGCGCCCGGCGTCGAGCACATAGGACATCAGCATGGTGTCGTCGTAGGGATGAATGCCGACGCCGCGGCGGGCGAAGATCTGCCAGTCGTATTTGAGGTTCTGGCCGATCTTAAGGACGCCTGGGTCTTCCAGCAGCGACTGGATGATTTCGAGCGCGGCCTTTTCCGGGATCTGGTCCGGGCAGAGCTTGGCTTCGGGCGCGAACAGGTCGCTGCCGCCCTGCGCGCCGCCGTCCTTATGCCCGATCGGCACGTAGCACGCTTCGCTGTCGGCAACCGCAAGCGAAAAGCCGCACAGTTCCGCAACCATCGGGTCGAGGCCTGTGGTTTCGGTGTCCACCGCCACGACGCCGATCTCCTTGGCGCGTAGCACCCAGGCCTTCAGCCGGTCGAGCGTGCGCACGGTCTCGTATTTGCTGCGGTCGATCCTGCTCGCCCGCGCGGCCGCGAGATGCGCGGTGGCGAGCGCCTGCGGCGAGAGATCGCCGTTGGCCTCGGCTTGTGACCTTGGCTGCGGGGGCGGCGCGAACAGGTCGTCGTTGCCGCTCGCGGGCGTGCCGGCCCGGGCGGCCGGTGCGGGTGAGGCGGCGGCGCGGACAACGCCGGACGTCAGCTTTCCGTCCGCCTCGATCTCGCTCGCGTCGATGCCGGATTTTTCCGCGACGCGCCGGGTCAGCGTGTTGAACTCCATCGCCTTGAGGAAGGCTACGAGATTCTTGTAGTCCGGCTCGTGCACCGCGAGGTCTTCGACCGGCACGTCTAGCTTCACGTTCTGGTCGAGCGTGACGAGGCGTTTGGAGATGCGCGCGATTTCCGCGTTGTCGATCAGCGTCTGTCGGCGCTTGTCCTGCTTGATCTCGCTCGCGCGGGCCAGCAACGATTCCAGATCGCCGTATTCGCCGATGAGCTGCGCCGCGGTCTTGACGCCGATCCCGGGCACGCCCGGTACGTTGTCGCTGGTGTCGCCGATCAGCGCCTGGACCTCGATCACCTTCTCCGGCCCGACGCCGAACTTCTCGATCACCTCGGCGCGGCCGATCCGCTTGTCCTTCATCGTGTCGTACATGGTGACGCAGTCGTTCACGAGCTGCATCAGGTCCTTGTCCGAGGAGACGATGGTCGCGGTGGCCTTCGCCTCGCAGGCAAGCCGTGCGTAGGTCGCGATCAGATCGTCGGCCTCGAAGCCGGCCTGCTCCAGGCAGGGGATGTCGAAGGCGCGCACCGCCTCGCGGATCAACGGGAACTGCGGGATCAGATCGGCGGGCACGTCCGGCCGCTGCGCCTTGTATTCGGGATAGAAATCTGTGCGGAAGGTTTTTCCCGACTTGTCGAATATGACGGCGAGATGGGTCGGCCGCTCCTCCGGCTTCATCTCATTGAGCAGCTTCCACAGCATGTTGCAGAAGCCGAGAACGGCGTTGATCTGCAATCCGTCGGACTTGCGGGTCAGCGGCGGCAGCGCGTGGTAGGCGCGGAAGATGTAGCCCGAGCCGTCGACCAGGAAGACGTGGTCGCCCTTTTTGAGCGAGCCGGCGACGGCGGCGGTTTTGACGGCCGCGGCTTTCGCGGCTGTGGGCTTGGCGGCGGGAGGTTTGAGCTTGGCTGGCATGGTCCGAATGTGGGCCGTCAGCCGCCTCGAATCAATGCGGGTGGTGGATGCTGTGAATCATTCCGCAGGCTGCATCGCCGGCGCCCGCGCGGGTTTGATCTGCGCCCAGGCCGGCCGCTCGAACAGGAAGCGGAGCGGCGTGCCGCGCACCGCCCAGTACCAGGCAAGCGCCCCAATGACGCCCGCGAGCGTCACCAGCAGCGAGACGGTGCCGAGGTCGGGCACGATTCCGGTCTTGAGCAGCGCGATGCGCGTCGCGGCCATCGGTAGGAAGAAGGCGAGGTAGATGACGATAGAATTCTGGCCGCAATAGCGCAGCGGCCGGAACACGTCGCTCCGGGCCATCAGCGCCGCGACCGTGACTACGGCGCCGGCGTCGACGAGGCCCAGGGGAAGCGAGACGTACGGCCGGTCGGCAGTGCCGGCGAGCACCAGCGCACCATTGACGAGCACCCATGCCACGAGCCTGGCCAGCGCGGCGAAGCCGAAGATGTGCGAGGCGAAGATATATCCTGAGTAGAAATAGACGAAGCGGCCGGCGAACTCGTCGATCACGGTCCAGCCGGTGTTGATGTGGGCGATCTCGAGCGCCGCGCCGGTGAGCCAGATCACGGGCCACGGCACGCCGCGCGTGAGCTTCACCGCCACGAAGAAGATCGGCAGCAGATAGATGAACCACAGCGTGCCGAACGGTGCGATGAAGGCTTCGAGATAGGCGAAGCCGACGCCGCGCTAGCCGATCTCGGCTGCGAACATCGGCGCCTTGAAGCCGAACTGGATCGTCACCCACAGCACATAGAAATAGGCGAAGTGAATGACTTTCTTGTCGAGGTAATCGCGCCAGTCGCGGTCGATGACGCGCGCCAGGAACAGGCCGGAGATCAGGAAGAAGTCGGGCATGCGGAACGGCCGCGCGAAGGCGACCGCGGCATGCATCTAGCCCTCGCTCCGGCAGCCTGCTCGACGCCGAGCGTCGAATGCATCATCACCACCATGATGATGCAGAAGCCCTTGGCATAATCGACCCAATCGACCCGGCTGGCCTGCGGCACGTCCCAATCCCTCACATGTCGCACCATTGTCACCCGGGTTTGGTTTCAGGGCCGTTTACGAGTTCGACGAAACTCCGCCTCCCAGTCTCGTCATCATGTCCGCTACCTGCTAAGAGGCGCCGTCCGGCGTGGGGCCGGATTCGTTAATCATGTCTGGGCTCTGATGCGCGTCGCAATGATCGGCACCGGCTACGTCGGCCTCGTTTCCGGGGCCTGCTTTGCCGATTTCGGCCACCACGTCATCTGCGTCGACAAGGACGCGGGCAAGATCGCGGCGCTGCAGCGCGGCGAGATGCCGATCTACGAGCCGGGCCTCGACGATCTGGTCGCCGCCAATGTGAAGGCCGGACGCTTGAGCTTTGCAACCGAGTTGAAGGCGCCGGTGGCCGAGGCCGACGCGGTCTTCATCGCGGTCGGCACGCCCTCGCGCCGTGGCGACGGCCATGCCGACCTGTCCTATGTCTATGCCGCCGCCAAGGAGATCGCCGCGGCGCTCGACGGCTTCACCGTGGTGGTGACCAAGTCGACCGTGCCGGTCGGCACCGGCGACCAGGTCGAGCGCCTCATCCGCGAGGCGCGGGCGGACGCCGAGGTGGCCGTCGTGTCCAATCCGGAATTTCTTCGCGAGGGCGCGGCGATCCAGGACTTCAAGCATCCCGACCGCATCGTGGTCGGCACCGAGGATGCCCGGGCGTCGAAGGTGATGGCCGAGCTTTACCGGCCGCTCTATCTCAACCGCTCGCCGATCGTCACCACCGGCCGCCGCACCGCCGAGTTGATCAAGTACGCGGCCAATGCCTTCCTCGCCACCAAGATCACCTTCATCAACGAGATCGCGGACCTCTGCGAGCGCGTCGGCGCCGACGTGCAGGAGGTCGCGCGCGGCATCGGGCTCGACAACCGGATCGGCGGCAAGTTTTTGCACGCCGGCCCGGGCTACGGCGGCTCGTGCTTTCCGAAGGACACGCTGGCGCTGATCAAGACCGGGCAGGACTACGAAGCGCCGCTGCGCATCGTCGAGACCGTGGTCTCGGTCAACGAAATCCGCAAGCGCACCATGGCCCGCAAGGTGACCGCCGTGCTCGGAACGAACCTGCGCGGCAAGACCGTCGCCATCCTCGGCCTCACCTTCAAGCCCAACACCGACGACATGCGCGACGCGCCGTCGATCCCGCTGATCACCGCGCTGCACGACATGGGCGCGAAGGTGCGGGCCTACGATCCGGTCGGCATGGAGCAGGCGAAGAAGGTGCTGCCCGAATTGACCTACTGCGAGGACGCCTACGAATGCGCGCAGGGCGCCGATGCGCTGGTCATCGTCACCGAATGGGAGCAGTTCCGCGCGCTCGACCTCGACCGGCTGAAGGCGGCGATGACGTCGAAGCCCGTAATCGTCGATCTGCGCAACATCTACCTGCCCGACGAGATGCGCCAGCGCGGCTTCATTTATGAAAGCGTCGGCCGGCCGCGCTCCAACGGCCATTGAGTTGAAGCCATATTCCGGCTGTCATGCCCCGTGAATGCGGGCATCAAGTAACGATGGACATCTTCGACACCGAACTGCCGATCGACGAGGCGCTGCCCCGGCTGACCGCGGCGTTGCGGCAGCATAATTCCGTCGTTCTGGTCGCGCCGCCCGGCGCCGGCAAGACCACGCGCGTGCCGCTGATGCTGCGCGGCGCGTTCTGGGCCGCGGACAAGAAGATCCTGGTGCTGGAGCCGCGCAGGCTCGCGGCGCGCGCCGCGGCCGAACGGATGGCAGCCACCTTGCGGGAAAGCGTCGGCGGGACCGTCGGCCTGCGCGTCCGCTTCGGCTCGAAGGTGTCGCGCAAGACCCAGATCGAGGTGGTCACCGAGGGCATCTTCACCCGGCTCATCCTCGACGATCCGTCGCTCGAGGGCGTGGCCGCCGTGCTGTTCGACGAATTCCACGAGCGCTCGCTCGACGCCGACCTCGGTCTGGCGCTTGCCCGCGACGTGCAGCAGAACCTGCGCGACGATCTCAAGCTCCTGGTGATGTCGGCGACGCTGGACGGCGCGCGGGTGGCCAGGCTTTTGGGCGACGCCCCGGTGATCGAGAGCGAGGGCCGCGCGTTCCCGGTGGAGACGCGCTATCGCGGCCGCGAGACCGGCGTGCTGATCGAACGGCAGATGGCCGACACCATCGCGCGATCGCTTCGCGCCGATACGGGCTCGATCCTGGCGTTCCTGCCGGGCCAGGCGGAAATCCGCCGCACCGAGACATTGCTCAGGGACCTCGTCAGCGATCCGGCGGTGGATGTGGTGACGCTCTACGGCGCGCTCGACATGCAGACGCAGGACCGCGCGGTGGCGCCGGCGCCCGCGGGCCGCCGCAAGGTGGTGCTGGCGACCTCGATCGCCGAGACCTCGATCACCATTCAGGGCGTGCGCACCGTCGTCGACTCGGGGCTGGCGCGGGTGCCGCGCTACGAGCCGGACGTGGGCCTCACCCGCCTCGAAACCGTGCGCGTCTCGCGCGCCGCCGCCGACCAGCGCCGCGGCCGCGCCGGCCGCACCGAGCCTGGCATCTGCTATAGGCTGTGGGACGAGCCGCAAACCGCCTCGCTGGAGGCGTACGCCCGGCCGGAGATTCTGGCCGCCGACCTTTCGGGAATGCTGCTCGATCTGGCGCAATGGGGCGCGGCCGATCCCGCAAAGCTGGCGTTCCTCGATCCGCCGCCGTCGGGCGCGCTGAGCGAGGCGAGGGCGCTTTTGACAGAGCTTGGCGCGATCGACGCGCAGGGCCGCATCACCGACGAGGGCAAGAAACTTCGCTGCCTGCCGCTGCCGCCGCGGCTCGCCCGCATGGTGGTCGATGCGGCGGCGGAGGGCGCGGGCCAGCGCTCAGCCGACATCGCTGCGATCCTGTCGGAGCGCGGGCTCGGCGGCACCGACGTCGATCTCGGCCACAGGCTTGATCAGTTCCGCCGCGACCGCTCGCGGCGCGGCGAGGACGGCCGGCGGATGGCGAAGCGGTGGGCGGAGGAGGCGGGCGCCTCACCCGACAAATCCGATCTGTCGCCCGGCGCGATCCTGTCGCTCGCCTATCCCGGCCGCATCGCCAGGAGCCGTGGCGGCAATGGTGTGTTCCTGCTGGCCAACGGGCGCGGCGCGAACATCGATCCGGCCTCAGGGCTCGCCCGCGAGCCGTTTCTCGCGGTGGCGGAGCTTGCCGGCACCGCCGCGCAGAGCCGCATCCTGCTCGCGGCGTCCATTACGCTCAACGAGATCGAAGAGCGGTTCGCCGACCGCATCGAACGCCGCGAGGAGATCACGTTCGACGCAGCGTCCGGAAGCCTGCGCGGCCGCCGCAGCGAACGCCTCGGCGCGATCACCCTGGGCGAGCGGCCGTTCCCGGTGGTGCCCGGATCCGAGACGGCCAGGCAGTTCGCGGAGGGAATCGTCCGTGTGGGCCTCGGCCGGCTGCCCTGGACAAAATCGCTCCAGCAGTGGCGCGACCGCGTGATGTTCCTGCGCCATGCCGAAGGCCATGAGTGGCCGGACCTGTCCGACGAAGCGCTCGCCGCCAGCGTCGCCGAATGGCTGGTTCCGCTGCTCGACGGCAAGACCACGCTGCAATCCGTTTCGGCCGACGAACTATCGGCCGCGGTTGCATCGCTGCTGCCGTGGACTCTCAAGCGCCGGCTCGACGCCGACGCGCCGACGCATTTTTCTGCGCCGTCCGGCTCCTCGGTGCCGATCGAATACGGTGCGGAGGAGGGGCCGAAGCTTGCGATCCGCGTGCAGGAGCTGTTCGGCCTCGACCGACATCCGAGCGTGGCCGGCGGCAAGGTCCCGCTGGTGGTGGAGCTTCTGTCGCCGGCGCAGCGGCCGGTGCAGGTGACGCGCGATCTGCCGGGCTTCTGGCGCGGCTCCTACGCAGCGGTGAAGGCCGAGATGCGCGGCCGCTACCCGCGCCATCCCTGGCCGGAGGATCCGCTGCGGGCCCCGGCCACCCGCCGCGCCAAGCTGCGCGGCACCTAGCTTTTGAGCATGATCTTGTCCGAAAACCGTTCCCACTTTTCGGGATCATGCTCCGATCGCTAAAATTTGAGCGATTCACGCAACCGCGCCGTCACCAAGGGCGGCAAAAGCCGCGGCTTCCGGCGCGGCGTTAGCATCGTTTTGGGTGGCGGCATGGTGGGATGAAGCCGCAAACACGGACGAAGCAGATGCGGCAAATCCTCGGGTTCATGCTGCTGATGGCCGCATTCGGCATCGGCGCGGTGCGATACATCGATCATTCCGGCAAACCCGCCGCCCCGAGTGTGATGGCGTTGGCGACAAAGCCCTCGTCCGCCGCCGGGCCGGCCGCCTCCGCCGGCTACCGCACCGTGACCCTGCGTGACAACGGCCGCGGCTTCCAGGTCGAGGCCCGGGTCGACGGCCGCACGATCGACTTCCTGGTCGACACCGGCGCGTCGGCCATCGCGCTCCGCGAAAGCTCCGCCGCCAAGCTTGGCATCCATCCGTCGGCGTGCGACCACAATGTCAAAATGTCGACCGCCAACGGCGTCGGCAAGGCCGCCCGCGTGCAGCTCGACCGCGTCGAGATCAACGGGATCACCGTGCGCGACATCGCGGCGCTGGTGGTGCCCGACGAGTCGCTCAGCACCAATCTGCTCGGCATGACCTTCCTGTCGCGGGTGAAATGAACCCACGACCGTGGCCGGTTGGTAATGGAACAGTAGCTGTTTCCGTTGCCGCGGCTTTAGGCTATTGCTCCGGCGCTTCGACCCGGAGATTCGATGTTTCCCAAGCCCAAGCACGCGCTCACCCCCAACACCTATGCCTACGAGTCCGAGCCGCTGGTGAAGCCGACCGGCTTCCGCGAGTACGACGCGCGCTGGCTCCTGGCCAAGGAAATCAACCTGATGGGCGTACAGGCGCTGGGCATGGGGCTCGGCACGCTGATCCGCGAGATGGGCGTGAAGCCGGAACTGGTCACCGGCCATGACTTCCGCGGCTATTCGTCCTCGGTGAAGAATTCGCTGGTGTCCGGCCTGCTGGCGGCCGGCGTGAAGGTGCACGACATCGGTCTCTGCATGACGCCGATGGCCTATTTCGCACAGTTCGATCTTGACGTGCCCTGCGTCGCGATGGTGACGGCCTCGCACAACGACAACGGCTGGACCGGCGTGAAGATGGGCGCCAACCGCCCGCTCACGTTCGGCCCCGACGAGATGACGCGGTTGAAGGACATCGTGCTCAATGCCGCCTTCAAGCTGGAGGGCTCCGGCTCGTACCACTTCGTCGAGAACTTCCCGGCGCGCTACATCGCCGACCTGACGAAGCGGCCGAAGCTCAAGCGGAAACTCAAGGTGGTCTGCGCCTGCGGCAACGGCACGGCCGGCGCATTCGCGCCGCAGGTGCTGGAGGCGATCGGCTGCGAGGTGGTGCGGCTCGACTGCGAGCTCGACCACACGTTCCCGAAATACAATCCCAATCCCGAGGACATGGAGATGCTGCACGCCATGCGCGACGAGGTGTTGCGCACCAAGGCGGACGTTGGGCTCGGCTTTGACGGCGACGGCGACCGCTGCGGCGTGGTCGACAACCACGGCGAGGAGATCTTCGCGGACAAGGTGGGCGTGATGCTGGCGCGCGACATGTCGGCGCTCTATCCGAACTCGACCTTCGTGGTCGACGTGAAGTCCACCGGGCTCTATGTCACCGATCCGGTGCTGCAAAAGAACGGCGTGAAGGCCGACTACTGGAAGACCGGCCACTCCTACATGAAGCGCCGCACCCATGAGCTCGGCGCGCTCGCCGGCTTCGAGAAGTCCGGCCACTACTTCTTCAACAAGCCGTTCGGGCGCGGCTACGACGACGGGCTGGTGTCTGCGCTCGCCATCTGCGACATGATGGACCGCAGCCCCGGCAAGACGATGGCGGGGCTGCGGGACGCGCTGCCGAAGACCTGGGGCTCGCCGACCATGTCGCCGCACTGCGACGACGAGAAGAAATACGGCATCGTCGAGCAGGTGGTGAAGCACTTCGAGGCGGCGCAGAAGAAGGGCGACAAGGTCGCGGGCCAGCCGATCCGCGATCTGGTCACCGTCAACGGCGTGCGGGTCACCGTCGAGGACGGCACCTGGGGCCTGGTTCGCGCCTCCTCCAACAAGCCCGAGCTGGTGGTGGTGGTCGAGAGCCCCGCGTCGGAGGCGCGTATGCGCGAGATGTTCAAGGCGGTGGATGCGGTGCTGCGTACCCATCCCGAGGTCGGGGCCTACAACCAGACCATTTGAAAGATTTTTTCAAACTCCTTTAAACCTTGGGGCGGGTCCGGGCGACCAACCCCAACGATCCATGGAGTAGTCTATGATTCCCAAGCAGAAAAAGCTCATCCAGGACACCTGGGCACAGGTCGTGCCGATCGCCGACCAGGCCGCCGCGATTTTCTACCAGCGCCTGTTCGAGATCGATCCCAGCGCCCGCCCCCTGTTCCGCACCACCGACATGGCGCAGTAGCGCAAGAAGCTCTTGCAGATCCTCGGCGTGGCGGTTTCCAGCCTCGATAACCTGGGCGCGCTGTCGAAAACGGTCGAGGATCTCGGCCGCCGCCACGCGGGCTACGGCGTGAAGGACGGCCACTACGACTCGGTCGGCGTGGCCTTGCTCTGGACGCTGGAGCAGGGGCTGGGCAAGGCCTGGACTCCCGAAGCCGCCGCGGCCTGGAAAGAGGTCTATGGCCTTTTGTCCAGCATCATGCGCAACGCCCAGCAGGCGGCGCAGGCCAGGGCGGCGGCGTGATTAGGCCGCAAGGAAATTCCGCAAGTTTCGCGTGAACATCTCCGGCTGATCCATGTTGGAGATGTGGCCCGCTCCGGGCAGCACGACATATTGCGAGCCTGGCAACTCGTCCTGCATCACCTTCATGGCGGCGGCGTTGTGGCCGTCCTTCTCGCCGCACATCCACAGCACCGGGTTCCGTACCTTCGGCATCAGCGGACGAAAGTCGTGATCGCCGAGCGCGGCCGAGCCGCCGACGAAGCCGTTGACCGGCGTGGCCAGGATCATCTTGCGGATGATGTCCATGTGCGGCGGGTTGGCCTTGAGCGTCTCGGGCGGAAACCAGCGCTGCATGGTGGACTCCAGCAGCGCCGCCATGCCGTCCTTCTGCGCGACCGTGATGCGCTCCTCCCACTGCCGGTGCGTTTCGGGCGAGGAGCGGCCCGGGTTGTCGCAGAGAACCATGCGGCCGAACCGGCCGGGATGTTTCTGAACGAGACCCATGCCGGTGGCGCAGCCCATCGACAGGCCGCACCAGTGCGCGCGTTCGATGCCAAGCGCATCCATCAGCGCGATGACGTCGTCGCACAACAGTTCGAAGGTGTAGCGGCCGGCCGGCGCATCGGTTTGCCCGTGGCCGCGCTGATCGTAGCGCAGCATACGGAACGAATCCTTCAGCGCCGCGGCCTGCGGATCCCACATGTGCAGGTTGGTAGCGAGCGAATTGCAGAAGATCAGCCACGGCGCGCCGTCGGGGCCGCTGACCTCGGTGTTGAACGCGATGCCATTGGCCTTGACCTTCATCTTAATCCTTCACTTCCTCGAAGGTTTCGCGGAACGCATGTGCCGGGTAGACGCCGAGGATGGTCAATTCCTTGGAGAAGAACGAAAGCTCCTCGAGCGCGAAGACGAGCCCGCGGTCGTCGGGATGGCCCTCGACGTCGGCATAGAACTGGGTGGCGAAGAAATTGCCCTCGATCATGTAGCTTTCGAGCTTGGTCATGTTGATGCCATTGGTGGCGAAGCCGCCCATCGCCTTGTAGAGAGCGGCCGGCACGTTCTTCACCCGGAACACGAAGGTGGTGACGACCTTGCCCTTACCGCGCGGCGCCCACTTCTTCTCGCGCGACAGCACGATGAAGCGCGTGGTGTTGTGCGCCTCGTCTTCGACGTCCTCGGCCAGGATGTCGAGGCCGTAGATCTCGGCGGCGAGCCGGGTGGCGATGGCGGCGCAGGTCTTGTCGCCGCGCTCGGCGATCTCGCGCGCCGAACCCGCGGTGTCGGCCGCGACCACCGGCTTGATGCCGAGCTTGCGGATAATCTTGCGGCATTGGCCGAGCGCATGGACGTGGCTCTCGACGGTCTTGATACCGTCGAGCCTGGAGCCTTTGACGCCGAGCAGCTGGTGCTTCACCGGCATGAAATGCTCGGCGACGATGTGCAGCTTCGAGTTCGGCATCAGATGATGGATGTCGGCGACGCGGCCGGCCACCGAGTTCTCGATCGGAATCATGCCGAGGTCGGCGTCGCCCGCGGTCAAAATGGCGAATGCGTCCTCGAAGGTTGCGCAGGGCACAGCTTCGGCGTCCGGATAGGCCTGGCTGATGGCGAGGTGCGAATTCGCCCCCGGCTCGCCTTGGAACGCGATTCGTTTTTTGCTCATGGCTCGATCCTGCGGAGCGAAAACCGCGCCCGCTCCTAATCCGTATCCTTGGTGGTGCGCAGGATATCGCCCCACTTCTCGATCTCGTCGTTCAGATATTTCTGCAGAAACGCAGGGCCCGTGGCGCGCGGCTTGACCACGCCGATCTTGTCAAACCGAGCCTGCACTTCGGGATCGGCCAGCGCTGCGTTGACCGCGGCGGTGAGTTTCTCGGCCACCTCCGGCGGGGCGTCCTTGGGCGCGTACATGCTGACCCATGTGGTGATCTCGTAGCCATTGAGCCCGAGCTCATCGAAGGTCGGCACGTTGGGAAACTGCTTCCAGCGCTCGCCGGCCAGTGTCACGGCGATCGGCCGTACCAGATCGCTGCCGCCGAGGTTGCCGAGCGAAGACAGCCAGATCATCGAGATGCGGCCGCCCATCAGGTCGGCGGTGGCCTGCGGCGTCGAGCGGTAGGGGATGTAGCGCAGATCGGCGTTCGCCATTTTCTTGAACAGGGAGCCTGCGAGATGGCCGGCCGAGCCGCGGCCGTTGCTGGCGAAGGTGAGCTCGCCGGGATGCGCCTTGATGTAGGCGAGCAGCGACCCGTAGTCGGTGCCGGGCACGTCCTTGTGTGTCACCAGCACCATCGGCGTCTGGCCGATGATCGTCACCGGCTGCAGATCGCGTTGCACGTCGGCGGTCGCGTTGGGGAACAGCTCCTTGATGGTGCCGACCGACGGGCCGATGGTCAGCAGCGTGTAGCCGTCAGGCTTGGCCTTGCTGACCTGGTTGATCGACAGCGTGCCGCCCGCGCCGGGCTCGTTCTGCACGACGATGCTCTGCCCCAGCGTCTTTGACATGTGATCGGTGATGATGCGCGTTGTGACGTCCACCGCGCCGCCGGCGGCGGAGGCGCAGACGACCGTGATGGTGCGCTCGGGATACGCGGCCAGCGCCGGCTGGATCGCAAGCAGGGCGAGACCGGCGGCGACAACGGACGGCGGCACAAAACGTGACAAACGCGACATGACAATCCTCGGTGTTGTTCTTCAGTCTTGTTGCCGGACGTTATACTGATGTTCGGCGGCCGATGCTGGATTTTATCGCAGCATGGATCGCGCCGTCTCCAGATCCTCCGGCGTATCGACGCCCAGCGGCACCGTATCGACGATCGTCACGTCGATGCGCATGCCGGCCTCCAGCGCGCGAAGCTGCTCCAGCCGTTCGCGCTGCTCGAGCGGCGACGGCGGCAGTTTCACGAACCGCTCCAGCGCCGCCCGCCGATAGGCGTAAAGCCCGATGTGATGATAGAGCGGCCCGTCGCCCGAGGGCGCGGTGGCGCGGGTGAAGTAGAGCGCGCGCATGCGTCCGGGCGAGACCGGCGTGCCCACCACCTTGACCACGTTGGGGTTGGTCTTCTCCTGCGGCTTTTTGATTTCGGCGGCGAGCGTCGCGATATCGACCGAGGGATCCTGAAGCGGTGCCAGCGCCGCGGCGAGATCGGCCGGCGCCAGCGTCGGCAGGTCGCCCTGCACGTTGACGACGATCCGGACGCGGCCGTTCGGGTCGATGAGGCCGAGCGCCTCGAAGATGCGGTCGGAGCCGGAGGGGTGGTCGGCCCGCGTCATCACCGCCCGTCCCCCGGCCTTTTCCACAGCCGTCGCGATCGCCTCGTCGTCGGTGGCGACCGCGACCGGACCGAGCTTGGCGGCCTCCGCGCGCCGGAGCACCTGCACGATCATCGGCAGGCCCGCAATATCGGCCAGCGGCTTGCCGGGCAGCCGGATTGAGGCCATGCGGGCAGGGATTAGGATCAGGACGTCGTGCATTGCCGTCAGGTGCCTTGATTGACGCGCCGGCGCGGCCGTGCGGAACGTGTGTTTCAGGCGCGTTATACGGGTTGCCAGACAAGAGGAAAACTGGGTATTTGTGCGCCGCCGCAGGGGTCCTTGCGGTCCAGCCGGCGCAGTCCCGTCCAGCAAGAGCCGATCCGCGATGGATTCCTTCGAACTCAACAAGATCATGGGTGCGGTTCTCGGCGCCTGTCTCGCGCTCCTGTCGCTCAATATCGCCGCGGGCGCGATTTTCGCCGCCCATCCGCCGGCCAAGCCGGGCTACGAGATCGCGGTCCAGGAGCAGGACACCCGCGGCAAGCCGGGGGAAGCTGCGCCGGCCGAGGAGCCGCTGCCGGTGCGGTTTGCCAGCGCCGACGTCGGCCGCGGCGAGAATTCCGGAAAGAAATGCGCCGCCTGCCATACCTTCGGCAAGGGCGAGCCGAACCGCGTCGGGCCCAATCTCTATGGTATCGTCGGCCGCGCCAAGGCGTCGGAGGCGGGCTTCAACTATTCCGCGGCGATGAAGGGCCAGAAGGGCAACTGGACGCCGGAAGACCTCGACGTCTATCTGACCAATCCCAAGGCCATGGTGCCCGGCACCAGCATGACCTTCGCCGGCATTCCGCGCGGCAAGGAACGCGCCGACCTCATCACCTACCTCAACACCAGGTCCGACAAGCCGGCGGACCTGCCCAAGCAGGCGGCGGCTGCTGGCGCGCCCAAGGCGCAGTGACCTGACGTCACGCGGCGGCAATCCCGCCGTCATCGGGTCCCGGCAAGAGGCGAGCCACGCAGAATTGATGCTGGATGAAGCCGCTGTGCCGGTGGCGGTTCATCGAAAATCCGACATAATCGGTCGACCATCGCGGCTTGACGAACGCCACCCGGAGCACCGCATGCGCTTGAACCGCCGAGCCCTCCTGCAGACCGGCGCTGCGGCGCTCGCTGCGCCCGCGGTGGCCGGACTGGACGGTCTGGCGCGCTCGCCCGCGGCGCTGGCGCAGGGAGTCGCGGAAGAAGGCGCCAAGGCGCGCGCCTGGAAGCACGGCCTGTCACTGTTCGGCGACCTGAAATATCCGGCCGGCTTCAAGCAGTTCGACTACGTCAATCCGAGCGCCCCGAAGGCCGGCGTCGCGCGCCTGATGGCGTTCGGCACCTTTGACAACTTCAACATGGTGGTGGCCGGAGTGAAGGGCTCGCTCGCGGCCGGCATCGACCTGGTCTACGACACGCTGATGGTGTCGGCGCTCGACGAGGTCTCGACCGAGTACGGGCTCCTGGCCGAGGCGGTCAGCCATCCGGAGGATCATTCCTCGGTCACCTACCGCCTGCGCGCCAACGCCCGATGGCACGACGGCAAGCCGGTGACCGTCGAAGACGTGATCTTCTCCCTCGACGCATTCAAGAAGAACCATCCGCAGTGGTCGGCGTACTACAGCCATGTGACGAAAGCCGAGAAGACCGGCGAGCGCGAGGTCACCTTTACATTCGACGGCGCCGGCAATCGCGAATTGCCGCAGATCGTCGGCCAGCTCACCGTGCTGCCTAAGCACTGGTGGGAAGGCACCGACAAGGCCGGCAACAAGCGCGACGTTGCCGCCACTACGCTCGAGCCGCCGATGGGTTGCGGCGTCTACCGGCTCAAGGAATTCGTGCCCGGCCGCACCATCGTTTTCGAGCGGGTCGCGGACTACTGGGGCAAGGACGTCAACGTCAACATCGGCCGCGACAATTTCAACGAGCAGCGTTTCGAATATTTCCGCGACGCCACCGTCGCGATCGAGGCGTTCAAGGCCGACGCGATCGACTGGCGCACCGAGAACAGCGCCAAGAACTGGGCCACTGCTTACGATTTCCCCGCGGCGAAAGACAAGCGCGTGGTGCTGGAGGAATTCCCGATCAACTCCTCGGGCGGCATGCAGAGCTTCGCCTTCAACATCCGCCGCGCGAAATTCTCCGATCCGCGGGTGCGCCGCGCCTTCAACTTCGCGCTTAACTTCGAGGAGTTGAACAAGCAGATCTTCTTCGGCCAGTACAAGCGCGTGAGCAGCTATTTCGAGGGCCTGGAGCTTGCGTCCAGCGGATTGCCCGAGGGCGCCGAGCTCGCGATCTTGGAGACGGTGCGCGACAAGGTGCCGCCCGAGGTCTTCACCACGGTCTACACCAATCCGGTGAGCGATGGACCGGACGGTGTGCGCAACAATCTGCGCGAGGCGACGCGGCTGTTGCGCGAGGCCGGCTACGAGATCCGCGAGCAGCGGCTGGTCAACACCAAGACCGGCGAGCCGTTCACCGTCGAAGTGCTGATCGACCGGCCGGAATGGGAGCGCATCGTGCTGCCTTACAAGCCGTCGCTGGAGCGGCTCGGCATCCAGATGACGCTCCGCACCGTCGATGACGCGCAATACGAGAACCGGCTGCGGCAATGGGACTACGACCTCGTGGTGGCCACCTGGGGCCAGTCGTTGTCGCCCGGCAACGAGCAGCGCGGCTACTGGAGCTCCAAGGCCGCCGATCAGCCGGGCTCGCGGAACCTGATCGGCATCAAGAACCCGGCGGTGGACGCGCTGATCGAGCGGCTGATCTTCGCCACCAACCGCGCGGACCTAGTGGCCGCGACCAGGGCGCTTGACCGCGTTCTGCTGTGGAATTTCTACGCCGTGCCGCAGTGGACCTACGGCAAGATCCGCAGCGCGCGCTGGGACCGTTTCGGCCGGCCCGACCTGCTGCCTAAATACGGCTTCTCCGGATTCCCGACGGTGTGGTGGTGGGACGCGGCCAAGGCGGCGAAGGCGGGATCGCGCTCGTGACCGGATTGTCTCGCCGCGAGCTTCTCGGCGCTGGCGCCGGCGCCCTTGCCACGGGCGCGCTCGGATTTAAGGCGGCGGCGCAGCCGGTCGAGGATGCCGAGCGGCACGGCATCTCCTCGTTCGGCGACCTGAAATACCCCACGGGATTTTCGCATTTCGACTACGTCGATCCCAAGGCCCCCAAGGGCGGCGTGTTCTCCCAGATCGGGCCGGGCACGATCTACAATCAGAACTCGCTGACCTTCAATTCGCTCAACAGCTACATCCTGCGCGGCGACGCGGCGCAGGGCATGGAGCGCACCTTCGCGACCTTGATGGCGCGGGCGGAGGACGAGCCGGACGCGATGTACGGTCTTGCCGCGCGCGCGGGGCGCATTTCCGCCGACGGGCTGACCTATCGCTTTGCGCTCCGGCCGGAGGCGCGCTTCCACGACGGCAGTCCCTTGACCGCGCACGACGTGGTGTTTTCGTTGACGACGCTGAAGGAGAAGGGGCACCCGAATATCTCCCAGCTGCTGCGCGATTTCGCGGGCTGCGAGGCGACGGACGACGCGACCGTGATCGTGCGTTTCGCGCCGAACCGCGCGCGCGACGTGCCGCTGTTCGTCGCCGGCCTGCCGATCTTCTCGCGCGCCTATTACGGCAAGCGTCCGTTCGACGAATCGACGCTCGACATCCCGCTCGGCGGCGGCCCCTACCAGGTCGGGCGCTTCGAGGCCGGGCGCTTCATCGAATTTCGGCGCGTGGCCGGCTGGTGGGGCGCCGATCTGCCGGTCGCCCGCGGCAAACACAACTTCGACACCCTGCGCTACGAATATTATCGCGACCGCGACGTCGGCTTCGAGGGTTTCACCGCCAAGAGCTATCTGTTCCGCGAGGAGTTCACCTCGCGCATCTGGGCGACGCGCTACGATTTTCCCGCGGTAAAGGATGGCCGCGTCAAGCGCGACGTGATCGCCGACGACACGCCGTCGGGCGCGCAGGGCTGGTTCATCAACACCCGGCGGCCGAAATTCCGCAATCCGAAGCTGCGCGAGGCGCTGGGCTGGGCCTTCGACTTCGAGTGGACCAACAAGAGCATCATGTACGGGTCATACGACCGCACCCATTCGGTGTTTCAGAACTCCGACATGATGGCCACCGGCAAGCCCGGCCCCGAGGAACTCGCGCTGCTCGAGCCGTTCCGCGGCAAGGTGTCCGACGAGGTATTCGGCGAGCCGTTCGTGCCGGCCGTGTCCGACGGCTCCGGCCAGGACCGCGCCCAATTGCGGCGCGCCTCGCAGCTCCTGCAGGAGGCGGGCTATGTCATCAAGGACGGCAAGCGCGTTTCGCCGCAGGGCGAGCGGCTTGGGCTGGAGTTCCTGATCGACGAGCCGTCGTTCCAGGCCCACCATATGCCGTTCATCAAGAATCTCGGGACGCTCGGCATCGACGCCAGGCTTCGCATCATCGATGCGCTGCAGATGCAGCAGCGGCTCAAGGATTTCGATTTCGACCTCACCATCCAGCGTTTCGGCTTCTCGGCGACGCCGGGTGATTCGCTCCGCACATATTTCTCGTCGCAGTCGGCCGCGGTGCAGGGCTCGCAGAATCTCGCAGGCATCGCCGATCCGGCGATCGACGCCATGATCGACCGCGTCATCGCCGCGCGGTCGCGGGCCGAACTGACCGTCGCCTGCCGCTCGCTGGACCGGCTGATCCGCGCCGGGCGCTACTGGATTCCGCATTGGTACAAAGCGTCGCACTGGATCGCTTATTGGGATACGTTCGGCCGCCCGCCGTCCAAGCCGCGCTATGCTCGGGGCGTGCCGGAAATGTGGTGGCATGACTCTAACAAGGCGTCCAAGATAGAAGCCCCAGGCTAAAGCACGATCCCTGGAACCGGGAGCAGGTATCGGGGTAGGGTCATGCTAAAATCGTTTTAGGATCAATCCAAGCTCATGTCCGCCTATATCATTCGCCGCCTGCTGTTCATGATCCCGACCCTGCTCGGCATCATGCTGGTCTCATTCGTGGTGGTGCAGTTCGCGCCCGGTGGGCCGGTGGAGCGCGTGATCGCGCAGATCTCCGGCTCCGACACCGGCGCGAGCTCGCGCATCCCCGGCTCCGGCCAGGGCGGCGACTTCGGCGGCCGTGGGGCGCAGGGCGGCTCGGCGGTCGACTCCTCCTCGTCCAAGTACCGTGGCGCCCAGGGCCTCGATCCCGAGTTCATCAAGAAGCTGGAAGTCCAGTTCGGCTTCGACAAGCCGGCCCACGAGCGCTTCTTTCTGATGCTGAAGAACTTCATCGTCTTCGATTTCGGCAAGAGCTACTTCCGCGACACCAGCGTGATGCAGCTCGTCAAGGAGAAGCTGCCGGTGTCGATGTCGCTCGGCATCTGGATGACGCTGCTGACCTATCTCATCTCGATTCCGCTGGGCATCCGCAAGGCCGTGTCCGACGGCTCGCGGTTCGACGTCTGGACCTCGGGTGTCATCATCGTCGGCTACGCCATCCCGGGCTTCCTGATCGCGATCTTCCTCATTATCCTGTTCGCCGGCGGCTCCTACTGGGACGTATTCCCCCTGCGCGGGCTCACCTCGGACAACTGGTCGTCGCTGTCCTGGTGGCAGAAGATCCTCGATTACTTCTGGCATCTGACGCTGCCGATCATCGCCATGATGCTGAGTTCGTTCGCCACCATGACGCTCTTGACCAAGAACTCGTTCCTCGACGAGATCAAGAAGCAGTATGTGCTCACCGCCCGGGCCAAAGGCTGCGCGCCGCGCCAGGTTCTCTACGGCCACATCTTCCGCAACGCGATGCTGATCGTCATCGCCGGGTTCCCCAGCGCCTTCGTGCACGCGTTCTTCTCGGGCTCGCTGCTGATCGAGACCATCTTCTCGCTCGACGGGCTGGGGCTCCTCGGGTTCGAAAGCGTGCTCAACCGCGACTACCCGGTTGTGTTCGCCACGCTCTACATCTTCGCGCTGATCGGGCTCGTGGTGAATCTGATCTCGGACCTGACCTACACCTGGATCGATCCGCGGATCGATTTCGAGACGCGGGAGGTCTGAGATGGACGCCCGCGTGACCGAAAACGCGCCGACCCCCGAACCGACCGCGCTCGTCGCTGTCGATACGCCGCCGAAGACGGGGCTGCTCACGCTGTCGCCGCTCAACCGCCGGCGCTGGGAGAACTTCACCCGCAACCGCCGCGGCTACTGGGCGATGTGGGTGTTCCTGGTGCTGTTCTTGGTTTCGCTGTTCGCCGAATTCATCGCCAACGACAAGCCGTTCCTGATCCTGATGGACGGCAAGGCCTATTTCCCGGCGGTCGTCACCTACCCGGAGACGAAGTTCGGCGGCGATTTTGAGACCGCGGCGGATTTCCGCGATCCGTTCCTGCAGGAGCTGATCGCGAAGAAGGGCGGCACCATGATCTGGCCGCCGATCCGCTATCGCTACGACTCGCACAATCTCGATCTGCCGACGCCGGCGCCGTCGCCGCCGACCTGGAAGCTGACCGAGGAGCAGTGCAAGCCAGTGTTCGAGAAGAAGAAGCTCACCGGGTGCCGCGACCTCGAATACAATTGGCTCGGCACCGATGACCATGGCCGCGACGTGGTGGCGCGGCTGATCTACGGCTTCCGCATCTCGGTGTGGTTCGGGCTGATCCTGACGATCATTTCGTCGATCGTCGGCGTGGCGGCGGGCGCGGTGCAGGGCTATTTCGGCGGCTGGACGGACCTCTTGTTCCAGCGCGTCATCGAAATCTGGACCTCGGTGCCGTCGCTCTATCTGCTGCTGATCATTTCCTCGGTGCTGGTGCCGGGCTTCTTCGTGCTGCTTGGGATTCTGCTGCTGTTCTCCTGGGTGTCGCTGGTGGGTCTGGTCCGCGCCGAATTCCTGCGCGGCCGTAACTTTGAATACATCCAGGCTGCGCGTGCGCTCGGCGTGTCCAACAGCATCATCATGTTCCGGCATCTCCTGCCGAACGCGATGGTCGCGACCATGACGTTCCTGCCGTTCATCCTGTCGTCCTCGGTGATGACGCTGACCGCGCTCGACTTCCTGGGGTTCGGCCTGCCGCCGGGCTCGCCGTCGCTCGGCGAACTGCTGTCGCAGGGCAAGACCAACATCCAGGCGCCGTGGCTCGGGCTCGCCGGCTTCTTCTCGGTCGCGATCATGCTGTCGCTCCTGATCTTCATCGGCGAGGCGGTGCGCGACGCCTTCGACCCGCGCAAGACGTTCCGGTAACCGCATGGACATGACCACCGAGCCTCTCCTTTCCGTTAAAGACCTGTCGATTGCCTTCGGCACGGGCGAGCGCCAGGTGCTGGCCGTCGACCGCATCTCGTTCAGCATTCGGAAGGGTGAGACGCTTGCGCTCGTCGGCGAATCCGGCTCGGGCAAGTCGGCGACCGCGCTGTCGATCATGAAGCTTCTGCCCTATCCGGCGGCGAGCCATCCGTCCGGCCAGGTGATGTTCAAGGGCCAGGACCTGCTCAGCCTGCCCGAGCGCAAGATCCGCGAGATTCGCGGCGCCGACATCACCATCATCTTCCAGGAGCCGATGACCTCGCTCAATCCGCTGCACACCATCGAGCGGCAGATCGGCGAGATTCTGCTGCTGCACCGCGGGCTGACCGGCGCGTCGGCGCGCAAGCGCATCCTCGAACTGCTGACCCAGGTAGGCATCCCCAATCCGGAGACGAGGCTGCAGAGCTACCCGCACCAGATGTCCGGCGGCCAGCGCCAGCGCGTGATGATCGCGATGGCGCTGGCCAACGAGCCGGACCTCTTGATCGCCGATGAGCCGACGACCGCGCTGGACGTCACGGTCCAGGCGCAAATCCTCAATCTTCTCAAGGAGCTGCAGGCCCGCCTCGGCATGGCCATGCTGTTCATCACCCACGATCTCGGCATCGTCCGCAAGATCGCCGACCGGGTCTGCGTGATGAAGGACGGCAAGATCGTCGAGGAAAACGCCGTCGCCGACATCTTCAAGTCGCCGCAGCATCCCTACACCAAGGCGCTGCTCGCCGCCGAGCCGCATCCGCACGCCCTGCAGCCCAACCCCACCGGCGAGATTGTGCTCAAGACCGACGACCTGAAGGTCTGGTTTCCGATCAAGCGCGGCATCACCCGCAAGACCGTTGGCCACATCAAGGCGGTGGACGGCGTCAGTGTCGAGGTGCGCAAGGGCGAGACGCTCGGCGTGGTCGGCGAATCGGGCTCCGGCAAGACCACGCTCGGCCTCGCCATCCTGCGGCTCATTTCCTCGGACGGCCCGATCGTGTTCATGGGCAATCCGCTGCAGGGCCTGCGCTTCAAGGAAATGCGCCCACACCGCCGCAATATGCAGATCGTGTTCCAGGACCCCTACGGCTCACTGTCGCCGCGCATGTCGGTGTCCGACATCATCCAGGAAGGCATGTGGATTCACATGCCGCACATTCCCCGGCACGAATGCGAGAAGCACGTCATCAAGGCGCTGGTCGACGTCGGCCTCGATCCCGAGACGCGATTCCGCTATCCGCACGAGTTCTCCGGCGGCCAGCGCCAGCGCATCGCGGTCGCGCGCGCCATCGTGCTGGAACCGACCTTCGTCGTGCTCGACGAGCCGACCAGTGCGCTCGACATGCTGATCCAGGCGCAGATGGTCGATCTGTTGTGCGCGCTGCAGAAGCGGCACGACCTCACCTACATGTTCATCTCCCACGACCTGCGCGTGGTGGCGGCGATGTCGTCGAGCCTGATGGTGATGAAGGAAGGCAAGGTGGTGGAGACCGGTCCCGCGGCGGAGATATTTAAGTCGCCGAAGACCGCCTACACCCGCGCGCTGTTCGCCGCTGCCTTCAACCTCGAAGCCTCGCCCGAGGCTGTCATCGCCCAATAGGCTGTTCCATGAGTGACGCCGATCTCTCCGACGCTGCGGTTGAGGTCGAGCTCAGCGAGCCCGAAAGTCGCGGCGGCGGCTTTTATCGCTACGAGCGCTATCGCGTGAAGCTCGACGGCGCAGCGTTCGAGCGTGATGCGATTCGGGTTGGGCGCGTCGTGGTCATCCTTGCCGTCGATCTCGACCGCGACGAGATCGTGCTGATCCGCCAGTTCCGTCTCGGCGCGCATCTTGCTCTCGGCAAGGGCGATGTGGTGGAGGTGCCGGCAGGACGGGTCGAGCGCGGTGAAGACGTCGCCGACGCCGCGCGCCGCGAATGTCAGGAGGAAATTGGCGTGGTGCCGCAGCCTCTGGTGCCGCTGTTCGATTTGATGCCGTCGGCCGGCTCCTCGGACGAGCACATGTTCTTCTTTCTCGGCGTCGTCGATGCGTCGAAGGTGCCGGAGCGCGCCGGCGCGGCGGACGAGCAGGAGGACACGCGCCCCATTCGCGTGCCGATCGACCGCGCGCTCGAAGCGCTCGCTGCGGGCCAGCTGCACTACGGCGCGGCAGTCATCTGCCTGCAATGGCTCGCGCTCAACCGCGCCAGGCTGCGCGAGATTGCCACGCGATGAGCGCCGTGCTCCTGGCCTTCAACGGGCCACAGCCCGGCGAATGGCTGGGAGAGCTTCGCTCCCATGCCAAGGGCCGCGAAATGCGCGTCTGGCCGGACGCGACGGTGATGCGGCCGATATCGCCTATGCCTGCGTCTGGCTTGCGCCGCACGGCCTACTTGCCGGGTGTCCCAATCTCAAGGCGGTCATCAATCTCGGCGCCGGCGTCGATCATCTGCTCGCCGATCCGGCCTTGCCGCGGGTCCCGCTGGCGCGCGTGGCGCATCCTGATCTCGCCGCGCGGGTGACCGAATACGTCGCGCTGCATGTGCTGATGCACCACCGGCGGCAGCGGCGCTATGACGCGCAGCAGCGCGAGCGGTTCTGGCGCGCGCACGATCAGCCGGCGGCGGGCGAGGTGAGCGTCGGCGTGATGGGCCTCGGTGCGGTCGGCGGCCACGCGGCGGACACGCTCATGCGTCTCGGCTTCAAGGTCGCGGGATGGAGCCGCTCGCCCAAAAGCCTGCCCGGGGTCGACACCTTTCATGGCAAAGCCGGGCTCGACGCCTTCCTGGCGCGGACGGAGATTCTGGTCTGCCTGCTGCCGCGCACGCCCGATACCGAGGGGCTTCTGAACCTTATGCTGTTCCGCAAGCTCGAGCGCGACGGCGCGGCGGGCGGCGCGTTCCTGATCAATGCCGGGCGGGGCCAGTTGCAGGTCGACGCTTAGATCCTCGCGGCGCTCGACGAAGGCACACTGGAAGACGCCACCCTCGACGTTTTTCCGCAGGAGCCGCTGCCGCTGGACAACCAGATCGACCGCACCTGCGGCTATTGATACCCTGGGCCCTCGGTATCGAGCGCCGGAGCAACCGGCGCCATCGCCTCAGGGAGGGATCGATGACGCGGCTGTTCGCACGCTTCGCACTGGCTGGCCTTGCGCTGGCCGCACTCGATGCCCGGCTGGTTCCGGCGCAGGACTTTCCGTCGAAGACGATCACGCTGGTCGTGCCGCTCGCGGCCGGCACCGGCATGGACATCATCGCCCGACTTTACGGCGAGCAGCTCGCCAAGAGCGTTGGCAAGCCGGTCATCATCGAGAACAAGCCGGGCGCAGGCTTCTTCGCCGCGACGCAAACCGCGCTGTCTGCTCCGGCGGATGGGCACACGCTGCTGGTCGCCGCGCCGTCCACGCTGTCCTACAACCAGGTGCTCTACAAGCAGTTGCCCTACGATCCCGAGAAGGACCTCATTCCGATCTCGCACTACCTGATTTCGCCGTTCATCCTGGTGGTCAATCCGTCGCTGCCGGTGCAGTCAGTCCCCGAATTCATCAAGTACGCCAAGGAGCGCACCACTCCGCTGAACTACAGTTCGCCCGCCGGCGGGGGCGTGCCGCACTTCGCCGTCGAGGTGATGAAGCACCGGTTCGATCTGAAGATCACCCATGTGCCCTACCGCAATAGCCCGCAGTCGATCATGGACGTCGCCTCGGGCCACATCGACTTCGCTTTCGCCGAGGCGGGCGCGTCGCTGGCGCTGATCCGCGACGGCAAGCTTCGCGCGCTCGCGGTCTCCTCGAAGCAGCGCCTGCCGGCGCATCCGAGCGTGCCGCCGTTCGCGGAAGCCGCGAGCGCGCCCGATTACGAGGTCGTCGCATGGCACATGCTGGCTGCGCGCTCCGGCACGCCGAAGCCGATTGTCGAGCGGTTGAATGCCGAGATGAAACGCATCATGTCCGCGCCGGAAATGCAGCAGAGAATTTCGAACATGGGGCTGATCCCGCTGGACCCGCCGTCGGCCGACGAGACCGAGCGCTACATCAAGGCCGATGTCGCGAACTGGCGGAAGATACTCACCGCCGTCGGGCTCGCCGGCTCGCAATAGGCATTTTCATTTGAGCCGCCTGACGCTGGTGACCTGGCTGCCCGCTGCGCCGATGCGCGCCAATGCTTCGGCCACAGGCTCGATCGCCACCGCCATGTGGAAGGCGTTGGCGTGGATCATGCTGTTGCGGCCGCGCGCGATGGCAACGTGGCCTTTCCAGAAGATGAGATCACCGCTCTGCAGGCCGGCGAGGCTTGCGGGCTTGCCGAGCGCGCTCTCCTGCATGTCGCTGTCGCGCGGGCATTTGACGCCGCACGCCGTTAGCGCGACCTGCACCAGACCCGAGCAGTCGAGACCAAGGCTCGACTTGCCGCCCCAGAGATACGGCACGCCGGCGAAGCGCTCGGCCACGGCGACGAAATCGGCCTCAACGGCGGCGAGCGGCGCGAGATGGCGCGTCGGCAGATAGAAGCCGGATTCGGTGACGGCAAAGCTGTCCTGCTCTCGCGCCACCGCCACCTGCGCGCCGAGCGGCAGCGCGTCCGTCGGCGGCAGCTTGATCGACGGCCCGGGGAACGCCAGCGTCCGCAGCGCCGCGACCTTGTGGGTCGGCGGCGCCTGTGGCGCGAGCAACGCCACGGCCGGCAGCCAGCCGACATAGCCGTCGGACTGGAGCTGGCCCCAGGCCCAGCCTTCCTCGTCGGTTTCGTAGACCGTCACGCGCTCGCCGCACAGCGCCTCGGTGAGCAACGGCGCGCCGTGCGACGGCTCCTTCCGCACCGGCACAATACCTGCGATCACCTCCTGCTCCGTGCCCTCCTCATAGCGCACCGCCTTGATCTTGCCGCGCAGACGCGCGGCGGCGAGGTCGGGACGAGCAGGGGTGATGCGGGGATCGAAGGTCACTGCATTGGTTCCTGAAGTTGAGTTACTCACCGCCGTCATTCCGGATAACCGCGCGGAGCGCGGTTATCCGGAATCCATAGCCCCAGTGCTCATTGTAACCGAAAGACAGGGGTTATGGATTCCGGGTTCGCTCGCTTTGCTTGCGCCCCGGAATGACGGTGGGATGGTCACCCTTTCGCCATCGGCACCATGGAGAGCTTCGCGTCGGCGCCGGGGATATAGGCCTCCGGCAAACCCAGCTCTTTTCGCACGATGTTGGCGCCGCGCACCAGCGCGATCATCTTGTAGGTGGCGTGCATCCGGCTCGCCGACTGCCGGCCGAAGCCGCAGTCGCTGGTGAGGATCAGCCGCTCCGGCTCGATATGCTTGAGCGCGCGGCGAATGAGGTCGGCGACCTCCTCGGGCCGCTCGACCTGCAAGGTGCGATGGCTGATGACTCCGAGCGCGATCTTCTTGTCCTTGCCGATCATCGTGCCGAAGTGTTCGAGGTCCATGCCGTTGTTGAACGCGCCTTCGACGGTGATCACGTCCACATCGAGCTGGTCGAAGTAGGGCAGGGCCGCCTTGTAGGATTGATTCTTGCTCGCCACCCGCTGCGCCGCGGGACTCCCCCAGCAGGTGTGGCACCAGACCTCGCACTTGCCGCGCAGGCCTCTGACCTCGGCGTTGAACGCCTCGACCCACCTTTCCGGCCTGATCTTCTGGTTCGGATCGGCGATGATCTGATGGATCGCCGGCTCCTCGATCTGGATTAGCGGCGCGCCGGCCTCGGCCAGCGCGTGGTATTCGCGGTTGAGCGAGGCCGACAGGTCCATGAGCATCTGCAGCCGGTCGCCCTTGTAGTGCTCGTCGGTCAGCATCAGCGCGAGAATCTGCGCCGAGATCGAGCCGATCTTGACCGGTTTGTCGGTCATCGGCGCGATCGCCTTGTAGGCGCGGTCGAGCTGCAGCGATGCCGCGCCGATCTTGCCCGTGACCGGCGGCGTCATGCGGGTCTCGATCACCTCCCACATCAGGTCGCCCGGCCCCTTGTCGGCCATGAAGCCCGCCGGCGGCACTTCGACGCGCGGCGCGCCGATGCCTTCGATGCGCTCGGTCGCGTAGCTCACCCAACTCCGGCCCGCGACGTCGTCGTCGAGCCTCGTGTCGCCATCGACGTAAATATCGATGCCGGCGCGGTGCTGGGCCGCGACATGGCAGGCGAGGCAGTCGAAATGCTGCTCGCGATAGGCCTGCTGCGAGAAACCTTGCGACAGCGGCATGCCGCGCAGGTTCGCGGTGTACCAGGCCGGGCGCGGCAGCGCGCCGGTAGTGGTCGTGAGCAGCGCCCAGTCATTGGGTGTCGTGAACATGGGACTATTGGCCGTAACGCTGTTTTAACAGCGCATAGAGCGCGCGCGCTGCCTGGCATTCGCCGCCCTCAGGCCGTGCAGGCCTCGCCGACGGCGTCCAGGCGTAGATGTCGAAATGCAGCCAGCTCTTTGCGTTCGACACGAAGCGCTTGAGGAACAAGGCGCAGATGATCGAGCCGGCCATGCCGCCGGGTGCGACGTTGTTGAGGTCGGCGACCTTGGAGTCGAGGTTCTGGTCGTAGCGTTTCCAGAGCGGCAGCCGCCAGAGCGGATCGTTCTGAGCTGCGGCGGACTGTGCGAGCTCTCCGGCGAGCGCCTCGTCGTCGGTGTAGAACGGCGGCAGCTCGGGGCCGAGCGCGACGCGCGCCGCGCCGGTGAGCGTACCCATGTCGACCAGGAGGTCGGGCGCTTCCTCGCAGGCGAGCGCCAGCGCATCGGCCAGCACCAGGCGGCCTTCCGCGTCGGTGTTGCCGATCTCGACGTTGAGCCCCTTGCGCGACGGATAGACGTCGAGCGGCCGGAAGGCGTTGCCGGCGACCGAGTTCTCCACCGCTGGGATGAGCACGCGGAGCGCAACCTTCAGGCGCGCGCCCATGATCATGTGCGCGAGCGCGAGCACCGTCGCCGCCCCGCCCAT
>SHVN01000077.1 GCA_009694215.1 Xanthobacteraceae bacterium | reverse complement strand
CGGCCGGCCATTCGCTGCGGTCCTCCTGGACGGCCTTTTTGTCCAGCATGGTCAGGGCCATGGCATTCCTCCAATGGTTGCCGGCGCAGTATAGTCGATTTTTCAGAAGGGAAAAATGGCCGGGGCAAATTCAAATAGACGGGCCATCGTGATTGGCGGCTCGATGAGCGGCCTGCTCGCGGGGCTGCAATTGCGGGCGCGCGGCTTCGAGGTCGACATCTACGAGCGTGTCGAGAGCGAGCTTTCCGGGCGCGGCGCCGGCATCGTCGCCCAGCCGGCGTTGATCGCGGCGCTGCGCGCGCTCGGCATCGCCACGGTCGGCCTCGGCGTGGAAATGACGAGCCGAAGGATCCTCGACGCGGAGGGCCGGATCGCCTGCGAGATCGAGTGCCCGCAGACGCTGACCGCCTGGGAGCGGCTCTACCGGCTGCTGCGCGACGCCTTTCCGGCAGCGCGCTATCGCCGCGGCGTGGGGTTGAAGGGCTTCGAGCAGACCGCCCGTTCGGTGGTGGCGCATTTCGGCGACGGCAGCAGCGCCGAAGCGGACCTGCTGATCGGCGCCGACGGCATCCGCTCGACCGTGCGCCAGCAGCTTCTGCCCGATCTCAATCCGCTCTACGCCGGCTATGTGGCCTGGCGCGCGCTCATTGCCGAACAGGCCATTCCGCCGGCGATCCATCGCGAACTGTTCGAATACATGGCCTTCTGCCTGCCGCCCGGCGAGCAGTTCCTGAGCTATCCGGTGGCCGGCCCCGACAACGACCTGCGAGCGGGTCACCGCCGTCTCAACGTCATCTGGTACAGGCCGGCGGAGGAGGGCACCGAATTGAAGCGGCTCCTGACCGACAAAACCGGCGTCACGCATTCGATCTCGATCCCGCCGCCGCTCATCCGCCGGGAGCATATCGCCGCGATGCGCGCCGCGGCCGAGCGGCTCGTCGCGCCGCAGTTCCGCGCCATCGCGCGGCTGATGGACGAGCCGGTGCTGCAGCCGATCTACGATCTGGAAACCCCGCGCATGGCGTTCGGCCGGGTCGCCGTCATCGGCGACGGAGCCTTCGTCGCACGCCCGCATGTCGGCGCCGGCGTGTCGAAGGCCTCCGACGATGCGCTCGCTCTGGCCGAGGCGCTCGCCGCCGACGATGTGGAGCCGGCGCTCCGCCGCTTCGAGGCGCGGCGGCTGCCGATCGGCCGCCGCATCATCGAGCGGGCGCGCCATCTTGGCGCCTATCTCCAGGCGACCCAGACCGAAGAGGAGCGGGCGCATGCCGGGCGCTACAGCACCGCGCAGGCGGTGATCGCCGAGACCGCGCTGATCGATTTTCTCGACGCCTAGAGCCCCAGCAGCTTCTTCGCGTTGCCGCCGACGATGGCTGCGGTGGTCGACGCATCGAAGCCGGTCGACACCACATGCTCGACCGGATCGAAATCCGCCATGTCGAACGGATAGTCGGTGCCCAGCACCACATGGTCGGCGCCGAACGTCTTCACCAGCGCCTCGAGCTGAATGGGCGTGAACACCACCGTGTCGAAATAGATCTTCTTCAGATACTCGGTCGGCGGCTTCGGCAGACTGGCGTGCGCATCCGAGCGCGCGCCCCAGGCGTGGTCGATGCGGCCGGAGTAGCCGCCGAGATAGCCGCCGCCGTGAACGGTGAAGATTTTCAGGTTGGGATGACGCTCCAGCACGCCGTCGAAAATGAGATAGTGCAGCGCGATGGTGGTATCGAGCGGATTGCCGATGATGTTGTTGAAGTAGAACCGCGTCAGGCGATCCGCCTGGGTGAAGCCGTTGGGATGGATCATCACCAGGGCGCCAAGCTCCTCGGCCTTCTTCCAGAACAGCGCGAAGGCGGGGTCGGACAATTCCTTGCCGGCCACGTTGGTTAGGATCTCCACGCCCTTGAACTTGAGCTCTTTCATGCAGCGCTCAAGCTCCTTCACGGCCTCGCTGCCGTCCGCGAGCGGCACGCCGCCGAGGGCGCACAGCCGGTCGGAATGCTTGCCGACATATTCTGCGATGCCGTCGTTCAGCGCCCGCGTGGCCTGCACCGCGATCTCGATCGGCACGGTGTAATAGAGCTGCGGCGGCCCGGGCGAGATGAGCTGCACGTCCACGCCCATGTCGTCCATGACGCGAAACCGCGCGTCGGTGTTGCGGATGCGCTCGCCGATGTCGCTCGCCTGCTTGGCCATGATGGCCTTGGTTTCGGCGTTCGAGAAATGGTCGAGCGGGACCTTGGACGGGTCGAGATGCGGGCCGGCGATCTCGCCCGCGCGCGGGATCGCGATATGGGCGTGCATGTCGACGGTGATGCTCTGCGGCCGCGATTGGCGCCCCGGCTTGCCGCGCTTGCGCGCCGCCGTCGGTTCGTACTTGTTCCACATGTCCGCCATGGCGCTTTCCTCTCGTTCGTCATGCCCGGCCTTGTGCCGGGTATCCACGTCTTTGTTTGATGCCTAGCAAGACGTGGATGGCCGGGACAAGCCCGGCCATGACGATGGTGAGTCCATCGATTTCATTAGAAGACGCCGAGATGCTGGGAAACGATGGCGTCGTCAAGCTTGATGGCTTTGGCGTCGCCTTTGTGAACCACCACCCCGGTGTTGATGATGGCGACGTCGTCGGCGAGTTCGAGCGCGAGCTTGATGTTCTGCTCCACCAGCACGATCGACTGACCCTCGGCCTTGAGCTGGGCGATGATGCGGCCGACCTCGGCCACGATCTGCGGGGCGAGCCCCTCGGACGGCTCGTCCATCAGCAGCACGCGCGGATTGCCCATCAGCGCCCGGCCAATCGCCAGCATCTGCTGCTCGCCGCCGGAGAGCGAGCCTGCGACCTGGGCGTGACGCTCCTTCAGCCGCGGGAACAGGTCGAACACGCGGTCCATGGTCCAGCCCGGCCCGCCGCTCGGCCCCCGCGCCCGCTGCGCCGCGACCATCAGGTTCTCGCGCACGGTGAGCGAGCGGAACATGCGGCGGCCCTGCGGTACGAGGCAGATGCCCTTGCGCGCAATCGTGTCCGGCGCGAGCCCGCCGACCTGCTCGCCGAACAGGCTGATCGAGCCCTGCTTCGGCTTGAGAAAGCCCATGATCGTGTTCATGCAGGTGGTCTTGCCGGCGCCGTTCCGTCCGAGCAGTCCGAGCAGCCGTCCGGGCCTGAGCGTGAAGGATACGCCGTGCAGCACATGGCTGTCGCCGTAGAAGGCGTCGATGCCGGCGATGTCGAGGGCGTCAGTCGCAAAATTAGTCACCAAGATAGACCTCCCGCGTGCGCCGGTCCGCGACCACCTCGGCGCGCGTGCCTTCGACGATCACCTCGCCGTAATGCAGCAGCGTGATGCGCTCGGCGAAGCCCAGCGCCGTGTCCATGTCGTGTTCGATCATCACGATTGTCACGTCGCGGGGGACCTTGCCGAGCAGTTCTCGCACGGTCTGCCGCTCGCCTTGGGACAGGCCGGCCAGCGGCTCGTCGAGCAGCAGGACCTTGGGCTTCTGCGCCAGCGCCATCGCCAGCTCGAGCCTGCGGCGCTCGCCGTAGGAGGTTTCGGCGACGACGCGCTCGGCGCTGGCGGCAAGGCCCACCTGCGCCAGCGCCTCGCGCGCCTGGTCGTACAGATGGCGATGCCCAGTCAGCACGGCCCAGGGATTCCATCGCAGCTTGTCGAGCCCGAGCAGCGCCAGCACCACGTTATGCACGAGCTTCTCGCGGGGAAACAACGTCAGGATCTGGTAGGTGCGGGCGAGCCCGCGATGCACGCGCTCCGGCGTGCGCATGCCCATCAGCTCCTGCCCGAACAGCTTGACCGAGCCGCTGTCGGCGGAGAGGTCGCCGGTGACGAGATTGAACAGCGTGGTCTTGCCCGCGCCGTTCGGGCCGATGATCAGCCGGCGCTCGCCGGGCATGACCGTGAGCGAGACGTTCTTCGTCGCCGGCAGGCCGCCGAAGCGCTTGTTGAGGCCCGCGATTTCGAGCGCCGGCGCGGTCATGCGGCGGGCTCCGATGCGGCTTTGCTCGCGGAGGGCTTGCGGCGCTGAGCGATGCGCCGCCAGAGCTCGCGGCAGCCGGGAACCAGCCCATAGGGCATGAAGATGATGACGATCACGAAGATCGCGCCGAGCAGCGTGTTCCAGCGCTCGACGTAGCTCGAGATCACGTTTTTTACGAGCGTGATGATGGCCGCGCCGACGATCGGGCCGGCGAGCGAGCTCGCGCCGCCGAGAATGGCCATCAGCAGGATTTCCGCGGATTGCTGCAGGCCGAGCGCATGCGGGCTGAGAAACAGGTTGTAGTAGACGAACAGCAGGCTTGCGACCGAGCCCCAGAATCCGGCCAGGACGAAGGTGAGCCAGCGGATCAGCCAGACGTTGTGGCCCAGCATCGACATGCGGCGGGGCTGGTCGCGCGCGCCCATCAGGCTCGCGCCGAACGGCGAACGGGAAAACCGCCAGATGAAGAACAGCGCGACCGCGACCACCGCCAGCGCGAAATAGTAGAAGCGCGGCGCGCTGTTGAGATCGATGCCGAACGGCATGGGCCGCGCCGGAAGCCGCAGGCCGTTGTCGCCGCCGGTGAGATCGTTGGCGCGGTAGGCGATGCCCCAGACGATCTGGCCGAGCGCCAAGGTGATCATGATGAAGCCCAGTCCCGGCGCGCGCAGCGACAGCATGCCGAAGAAGCCCGCCATCACGGTGGAGAACGCCAGCGCGAGGATCGCGGCGCTGAGCTGGTCGAAGCCGTTGATGGTCAGGAGGATGCAGGCGTAGCCGGCAAGCCCGAGATAGCCGGCATGTCCGAGCGAGACCATGCCGCCGTAGCCGAGCATCATGTTGATGCTGAGCGCGAATAGCGCGTAGATCAGCACCTGGCTCGCCATGTTGACGTAGAATTCATTGCCGATGACCGTCGGCACTGCGATCAGCAGCGCGGCGACGATGGCGAGCCAGATCGCGTTCCAGCGCGTCACAGTTGCACCCGCCCGAACAGGCCCTGCGGCAGGAACACCAGGACCAGCACCATCGGCAGAAACAGCACGAAATAGGCGAGGTCGGGCGCAAGCGCGATGCCGAAGTTGTACAGGAATCCGACCGCGAAGCTGCCGACGAAGGCGCCGAGCAGCGAGCCCGCGCCGCCGAGGATGACGACGATCAAAGCGAGCGGCAGCATGTCGGCGTCGAGGCCGGGATAGGCGTTGAGGATCGGCCCGCCCAGCACGCCGCCGATGCCGGCCAGCGTCGAGCCCAGCAGGAACACCAGCGTGAACAGCCGTGACACCGGGATGCCGACGCCGCGCGCCATCTCCATGTCGTCGACGCCGGCGCGGATCATGGCGCCGATGCGGGTGCGCTCCATCAGGAAATAGAGCCCGACCGCCGCGACCAGCGCGATGACGAGCACCACCAGGCGATAGGTCGGGAAGGCATAGCCGGCGATGATGAGCGGCCGCCGCAAGGCCTGCGGCGCGGGCAGCGGCATCGGGTCGCCGGTCCAGGCCAGCAGGCAGATGTCGGCGATGATGAAGGAAACGCCGAGCGTGACCAGGACCTGGCCCTGCTCGTTGCCGGAGATCTGGCGCAGCACGAACCGCTCAAGCGCGATGCCGAGCAGGCCCACGCCCAGGCCCGCGACCAATGCGACCAGCCAGAAGTTGCCGCCGCGGGCCAGCAGGCTGTAGCCGAAATAGGCGCCCAGCATGAAGAACGCGCCATGCGCCAGGTTCGGGATTCGCATCAGCCCGAAGATCAGCGAAAAACCCGATGACAACAGGAACAGCAGGCCGCCAAAGGCCACGCTGTTCAGGGTCTGGATGATCCAGAACTGCCACTGCATGAATGCAACTTGCTAGGACATCGTGTCCCGGGCGCAGCGCAGCACGAAGCGCGATAGCGCGGAGCGCTGTTCTGCAGACCCGGGACCGTTACGGGCTCCGAGTTTGGTATGGTCCCGGGTCTGCAGCGCATCACTTCGTGCTGCGCTGCGCTCGGGACACGCCAACATCGGCGTTCCTCAGTTTTCCAGATTCTTCGACGGTGGGAAGTCGCGCGAATAGACCGGGTTCTTCAGGAACTCGTCCTGCTTGTAGGGCCAGAACTGGCCGACGTCGGCGTAGGTCTTGATCACCGTGTTAACGTACTTGCCGCCCTTCTTCTCGACCTTGCGGATGTAGGAATTGCCCACCACATTGCCGAGTTCGTCGAAGCTGACCGGGCCGCGGATCGTGTTCGGCACCTTCACGGTCTTCAGCGCCTTCATGAAGGCGGCCTTGTCCTCGACCTTGCCGCCGGCGTCCTTCACCGCCTGCTCGAGCACTTCGCAGCAGAGATAGGTTTCCGCGGCATAGACGCCCGGATCGACCTTGAAGTCGCGCTGGATGCCCTCGACGAACTTCTTGTTGCCGAGGAATTCGAGCTGGGCCGAATACCAGTTGCCGGTGATTGCGCCCAGCGCGTCGTCGCCCATCTGTTGCAGCAGCGATTCGTCCACCGGCGTGAACCCGCCGAGGATCTGGGTCTTGTTGCCATATTCGCGAAGCTGCTTGATGAACTTGAAGCCGTTCGAGCCGGCGTGCGCCGTGAACACGGCGTCGAGGTTCGGCTTCAGCTGCGAGATGTAGGTGCCGTAGTCCGGTGCGTTGAGCGGTGTGAACAGCTTCTGCACCACCTTGCCGCCGTTGTCCTCGAAGGTGCGCTGGAAGCCGGCGACGCATTCATGGCCAAAAGCGAAGTCGTCGCCGAACGTCGCCACGCGCTTGAACTTGAGATCCTTGGCGGCGTAGTCGCCGAGCGGATGGCTGGTTTGCGCCGAGGTGGCGCTCGGCCGCACCACCCACGGGTTGGCCTTGCGCTGCGTGATGTCCTCCGCGCCCGCCACCGTCAGGATGGGAGTCTGGGTCGAGCGGATGTAGTCGTCGATCGCCAGCGCCTCGAAGGCGGCGAGGGGGCCGATCAGGCAATGCACGTTCAGGCGCTCGACCAACTCCTGGGTCTTGGTGCGGGCCTGCGCCGGATTGCCGCCGGTGTCGGCGGTGTGTAACTCGACTGCGCGATTGCCGAGCTTGTTGCCGCGCTCCTTGAAGAACAGCGTAACACCCTGCTCCATCTGCAGGCCGCCCGAGGCGAGCGGGCCGGTTTTGACGGTGAGGAAGCCTATGCGGATCGGCCCGGCCTGGGCGACCGCGGCGGGAATCTTGAATGCCTGCGAGGCAACGCCCGTAGCCAGCGCGCCCTTGATGACGGTGCGGCGATTGATAGCCATTTGAACTCCTCCCTGGTGATTGAATTTCGAACCCCTCGTGGCGGGGGCTTGTTCGGCACCTATCAAATCAGATTGCGCGGCCGTGCAACACCTCTTCGTGGAGGGTGGGCTGAAAATGGGCAGGGCGGCAGCCGGTCCGATGCCAAATCTTAGATGCCAATTCTTAGATGCCAAGATAGCTGTGCTTGATCTCGTCGTTGGCCCGCAGCTCCTCCGGGCGGGCGGAATAGACCACCTGGCCCTTGCTCATGACGTGGACGTAGTCGACGAGCTTGAGTGCCAGGGACGCATTCTGCTCGACCAGCAGGATCGACATGCCCTCCTTCTTGAGCTTGCCGATCGCCTCCCACACGCCCTGGATGATGATGGGCGCCAGCCCCTCGGACGGCTCGTCCATGATCAGGCAGTCCGGATTGGTCATCAGCCCGCGGCCGATGGCCAGCATCTGCTGCTCGCCGCCGGACAGCGTCTTGGCGCGCTGGACGCGCCGCTCGTGCAGGCGGGGAAACAGGTCGTACACGCGCTGGAGGTTCCAGCCGTGCCGTTCGGTGTGCCGTCCGGCGACCAGCAGGTTCTCCTCCACGCTCAGGGTCGGGAAAACCCGGCGGCCCTGTGGCACCAGGCCCATGCCGGTTCGGACGGTTTCGAACGAGGAGTTGCGGGTGATGTCGGCGCCCTTGAACAGGATCTTGCCGCGGCGCGGCGGCGTGAAGCCGACGATGGAGTTGACGAGCGTCGACTTTCCGACGCCGTTGCGGCCCAGAAGACCGAGAATCTGGCCTTGCTCAAGCGTGAGCGAGAGCCCTTGCAGGACGTAGGCGTCGCCGTAGTAGGTGTGAATATCCTGAACTTCGAGAATGGGCGGCATTGTTCAACCCGTGCCCAGGTAGATTTCCTGGACCTTCTGGCTGTTCTTGATCTGCTCGGGCTTGCCGGTTTCCAGAACTTCGCCGAAATGCAGCACCGAAATCGTGTGAGCAAGGTCGAACACGACGTCCATGTCGTGTTCGATCAGCAGAATCGCGAGCTCCGGATCGAGCCGCATCAGGAACTCGGTCATCTCGACGGACTCGCCCGACGACAGCCCCGCCGCCGGCTCGTCGAGAAGAAGGATCTTCGGGTCGCTCGCAAGCCCAAGAACGATCTCGAGCTGGCGTTGTTCGCCGTGCGAAAGGTAGCGAACTTCGGTGTTCGCGCGATCGGCGAAGGCCGCCTGTTCGAGCAGCTGGTGCGCCTTGTCGTAAACGTCACGGTACGACGACAGAAATCTCCACATCACGAATTTCGACGGCCGCAGTCCCTCGATCGCCAGCAGCACGTTGTCGAGCACGGTCAGGCGCGGGAACAGGCTGGTGATTTGGAAGGTGCGGGCCATGCCCAGCGCGGTGCGGCGGTGGCTCTGCCAGCCGGTAATGTCCTGGCCGAACAGCAGCACTTGCCCCGAACTGGCCGGGAAGATGCCGGTGATCAGGTTGAACAGTGTGGTCTTGCCGGCGCCGTTCGGGCCGATGATCGCCTTGCGGTCGCCCGGCATGATCTTGAACGTGACGCCGCGCACCGCATGAAGGCCGCCGAAGCTCTTGGACAGGCCCTTCAGTTCAAGGACCGGCGTCTGGCCGTTGGCTGCCGTATCGGCGCTCACGTGGTTTTCTCCGCGTGATGGAGGGAGGCCAGCTTCTTCGCCCCATCGGGATTGTCCGGCTTGGCCCGTTTTTGACGCAGGCGCTCCGGAATGCCCATCAGCCCGGTCGGTAGATAGAGGATCGTCGCGACGTAAACGACGCCCAGCACGTACTGCCACCACGGCACCAGCGTGCTGAGGAATTCGCGCAGGCCGAACACGATGAAGGTGCCGATGACGCCGCCAACCAGCGTTCCCGCGCCGCCCAGCACCGCCATCAGCAGCGCATCGACCGACGTGGTCAGAACGACGTTCTCGGGGCTGACGATGCCCGCGGTGTGCGCCCATAACACGCCGGACAGGCCCCCGAAGGCGCCGGCGATGATGAAGGCGATGTATTTGTGCAGCCAGGTGTTGTAGCCGAGGATTTGCATGCGCAACTCGCGCTCGCGTATCCCCGCGAGGCTTCGCCCGAACGGCGAGCGGACCAGCGTGTACATCAGTGCGAGCGAGGCGCAGAAGACCGCGAACACCAGGAAGAAAAATGTCAGCTCGTTGGCGAGATCGATCCCGCCGAACTTCGGCCGCTCCCGCAGGTTGATGCCGTTGTCGCCGCCGGTCAGCGAATTCCACCGGTAGGCCAGGCCCCACACGCATTGCCCGAGCGCCAGCGTGATCATCAGGAAATAGACGCCGGAGGCGCGGATGGCCAGCAGGCCGAAGAACGCCGCGAGTGCCGCACCGAGGAGAATTCCGATCAGTAGCACCAGCCAGAAGTCCCACCCCAGCCCGAAATGATACTTGGTGGCGAGAATCGCTGTCGCATAGGCGCCGACGCCGAGATAGGCGGCCTGGCCGAGCGAGGCAAGGCCGGTGTAGCCCAGCAGGATGTCGAGGCTCATCACCAGTATGGAGAACGCGAGCGCCCGCGTGACGAGCAGGATGACGAAGGAGCCGGTGTTGGGCACGACGATCGCGACCGCGGCCAGCGCCACGATCACCATCAGGATTTTGAGCCTGTGACTGCGCATCGCCCGCCGTTCACTCTCGTCCGAACAATCCGGTCGGCTTGACCGCGAGGATCAGCGCCATCGGCGCATACAGCGTGAAATAGGAAATCTCCGGGAACAGCGCCTTGCCGAAGTTGTCGGCCAATCCCACGATCAGCGCGCCGATGGCCGCGCCGCCGAGGCTGCCCATGCCGCCGATGATCACCACCGCGAACGCGATCGGAAGCATCTCGAAGTCGAGGCCTGGATAGATGCCGAGGAAGGCGCCGCCGATGACGCCGCCCAGCGCTGCCAGGAATGCGCCGAGCGAAAAAATCATCATCGAGATGCGCGAGGTATCGATGCCGACCCCGCGTGCCATCTGCGCGTCGTCCACCGTGGCGCGTACCTGTGCGCCGATCTGGGTCTTCTCCATCACCAGCCACAACACCAGGCCGATCGCCAGCGCGATCGCGATCATGAAGGCGCGATAGAGCGGCAGGAAGATGCCGCCGATCTGGATGCTCTGCGACAGCACCGCGGGCGGATTGATGTCGAAATTGTTGCCGCTCCAGATGTCGAGCGCGGCCTGCTGGAACAGGAAGGCGAAGCCGACCGTGAGTAGAACCTGGCGCAGCGGATCGAAACCGAGCTGGCGCAGGAAGATGCGCTCCATCGCAAGCCCGAGGAACGCGATGGTGAGCGCGGCGACCGGGATCGCCAGCAGCCACGAGCCGGTGGTCCAGATCACAGTCAGCGCGACATAGCCGCCCAGCATGAAGTAGGAGCCGTGCGACAGGTTGACGATGCGCATCACGCCGAAAATAAGCGAGAGACCGCTGCCCACCAGGAACAGCAGCGCGCCGTAGGAAATGCCGTTGAATGTCTGGATCACCCAGAAATTCAGGTTCATTCCGGCCTAATCTCCCACCACTTGAACCCGAAGATCGGGCACAAGCTTACATGAAGTTGGGCAGGCTGCCAGCCCATCCTGTCGCCGCGGGCAATCGATGAAATGCCGGGAAACCGGCCGATGCGGCGCTGTCTAGCCGCGCGTCACCGTGATTTACGCCGCTTGACGTTCGCCTTGGCCTCGAGCACGGCGCAGACCGCGGCTGTGTCATCCTCGGCATGGCCGCGTTTCAGCGCGGCGGCATAAATGGGCAGCGTCGCGGAAAACAGCGGCGTCGGCACGCGGATCTTCCTGGCGAAGTCGCCGATCACGTCCATGTCTTTCTGCCACACCGAGCATTTCATGGTGACGTCGCTGTAGTCGTTCTTCACCATCATCGGTGCACGCAGCTCGAACACGCGGGAATTTCCAGCGCCGTTTGAGATCATCTCGAAGATGATTTTCGGATCGAGACCGGCTTTCATGCCCATCACCATCGCCTCGGCCGAAGCCACGTTGTTGATCGCGACCAGCAGGTTGGCGACGTACTTCATCCGGCTGCCGTTGCCGAAGGTGCCGACGTCGTACATTTTGCGCGAGAAGCCAGCGAAGACCGGCTTGACCTTCGCCACGGATTTTGGATCGCCGCTGGCGTAGATCACCAGGTCGCCGGTCCTGGCCTGCGAGCCGGTGCCGCTCACCGGGCAATCGAGCATCACATGGCCGGCGGCGCGCAGCGCCTTCTCGGCCTTCGCCTTGTCCTCGATCGTGAAAGTCGAGCATTCGGCGACGATCCGGCGCGGCAAGCCCGCCGCGGCGATGGCCTTCGCCGTGGTAATCAGCGCCTCGGGCTTGGGCAGGCTGGTGATGACGATGGGCACGGCCGCGGCGAGCGCCTTGGCGTCGCCCGCGATCTCGATGCCGGCCTTGGCCAGTTCCTTGCGCTTGCCCGCATCGACGTCGAAACCGACCACCCGCCAGCCGGCCGCCAGCAGATTGCGCGCAAACGAGCCGCCCATGATGCCGAGCCCGATCACGCCGACCGTCTTGTTGGATTTTGCCGGGCTCATTCCCCACTCCCATCGATTGCTCGTGTTCGCCGCGAACACTAGCGTATGATTCCGAAAAGTGGGAACCGGTTTTCGGTTGCCCACGCCGAGCGACCGGAATGCACCGGCGCGGACGCACTTTCGGGCCGCCGTTGGATCGCCTATCGTCCGTCCCGGTTGCGGGAGAGCAGTATGCACATCGGCATCGCCGGCATCGGAAACATGGGCTCGAACATCGGCGCGCGGCTGATGGATGTCGGGCACAGGCTGACGGTGTGGAATCGCACCGCCGAGAAGACCAGGGGGCTGGCCGACGCAGGCGCCGCCATCGCCAAAACTCCGGCAGAGTTGACGAACGCCGTCGAGGTCGTCATCAGCCTGCTGATCGACGCCGCCGCGAGCGATGCCGTGTATCACGGTCCGCAGGGCCTGCTTGCGGGCGCGACCGCGGGCAAGCTGTTCATCGAAATGGCGACGGTGACGCCGGAGGCGCAGATCGCGCTGGCCGAAAAGGTGCGCGCCACAAGCGCGGCCTATGTCGAGTGCCCGGTCAGCGGCTCGCTTATTCCGGCGCGCGCGGGGAAGCTGCTCGGCCTGATGGGCGCGGAACCCGCCGACGCGGCACGCGCCAGGCCGCTGCTTGAGCAGATGTGCCGGCGCGTGATGCACGCGGGTCCGGTCGGCTCCGGCGCCGTGCTCAAGCTCGCGGTCAATCTGCCGCTGATGATCTACTGGCAGGCGCTCGGCGAGCAGCTTTTGCTGTGCAAGGATCTCACCATCGACCCGAAGGAGCTTCTGGACTTCCTCTCCGAGACATCGGGCGCGGCCAATGTGCTCAAGCAGCGCATGCCGGGGATCGTCGCCAAGCTCAAGAAAGAGCCGACGGACCAGAGGACATTCCACCTCGACGGCGGCATCAAGGACGTCAAGCAGATGCTGGCGGAGGGCGCACGCCGCGGTCTTGATCTGCCGCTGCTGAAGCAGACGCTGGCCTGCTACGAGGAAGCCAAGCGCAACGTCGGCGGCGACGATGAGGTTTCCAACGTCTCGGTCTACTGGGCCAATCGCGCTAAATAACGGACACGAATTTTCAGGGGAGGCGAAACAATGAAGTTCTTTTCGTTTTGGCGGTCGCTGGCGAGCTATCGCGTGCGCATCGCGATGAATCTGAAGGGCCTTACGCCCGACGAGATCATTGACGTCAATCTGATGAAGGGCCAGCAGCGCGAGGAGGCGTTCCGCAAGGTCAATCCGATGATGGCGCTGCCGGCGCTGAAGGATGGCGACGGTCCGGCGCTGTTTGAATCGCTCGCCATCATCGAATATCTCGACGAGACCCATCCCAATCCGCCGCTTCTGCCGAAGGACCCGAAGGGCCGGGCGCGGGTGCGGGGCCTCGCGCAGATCGTCGCCTGCGATTCGCATCCGCTGGTGGTGCCACGTGTCCGCGAATACCTCGCACATGAGTTCAAGTTCGACGAGGCGACCGTCATGAAATGGGCACAGCACTGGCACGGCGCCGCGCTGACTGCGCTGGAGATCAATCTGAAGGACAAGGCGACCGGCAAATACGCCCACGGCGATAGCATCACCATCGCCGACATCTGTCTCGCCAGCCAGGGCGCGGGGGCGGGTTTCTTCAAGGTCGATCTCGGCCCGTTCCCGAACTTCAAGCGCGTGCTCGACGCCTGCATGCAGAACGAGGCGTTCGCGCGGGCGCACCCTCTCAAGCAGCCCGGCGCACCGGCGTCTGTCTAGGTTCTGGAGGCGCGCCGCGGCCGCACCGGATAGACCGCAGGCGGAATCGTCTGCGCCCAGATCGCCTGGATGCGTGCGATTTCGGCCCCGAAGATCTCCAGGAACAGTTGCGCCTGGGTCGCGAGCGTGCGCCGCGCCGGCGAGATCACCACGAAGTCGGCGATCATCGGTGGGTCGTAGATCGGGCTGATCGTCCGTTCCGGCCTGCCGATATCGGCGATGCAGATGAGTCCCGACAGGATCGCCACCCAGTCGGAGCGCAGCACGAATTGCAGCGTGCCTATCATCGCGTCCATCTCGATGATGTCGGCGACCTCGACGCCGTGGGTCTGGAAGTAGATCTCGATGTTGCGGCGGCGGACGTTGGCGCGGCCGGGCAGGATGATCTTCAGCGGCCCACAGTCTCTGAGCTGCACCGGCTCGAACGGCTTCATTCCGCCGCGCTTCGCGCTCGACACCAGCATCTCGCGGTCGCGCACCAGCAGGCGCGACTTCAAGCCGACGCGGCCCTCGAACGTCGGCACGACGGCGAAGTCGATCTCGTCGGCAAGCACCATGTCGGTGAGCCCGCCGCTGTAGCCTTCGACGATGTGCAGCCGCACGTCGGGGTAGCGCGGCACGAACTGCTCGAGCGTCGGCGCCAGCGCCGCGCGCGTCAGCGTCGGAATCAATCCGATGCGCAGATCGCCGGAAACCCGCGCGGCAAATCCGCGCACCTCCTCGCTCGCATTGGCCAACTGGCCGACCGCCTCGATGCAGCGCTTGTAGTAGCGCTGCTCCGCCGGGGTGGGCGTCACGCCGGCCGCGGAGCGATCGAACAGCTTGACCCCGAGGGTGCGTTCCGCCGCGGCCACATGCTGGGAAATGCCGGACTGGGTGGCGTTCTCCCGCGCCGCCGCGCGCGTGAAGGAGCCCTCCTCGCAGACCGCGATGATGGCCCTGATCTGCCGGAGTGCGACTTCAGCCATTAAAAATCTTGATGCCCAAGGCCAAGATATATTAATTCGTTTGTCGACGCCACCGTCGGTAGATTCGCGTGGTTCGGTGCCAACCCGGTGCCCACCCGGCGCCCACAGCGAGGCAGCATGAAACTCGGCTTCTTCACCATGCCGATCCACCCGCTGGACAAGGATTGGCGGACGTCGCTGCGCGAGGACCGCGAGGCCTTCATCCTCGCCGACCAGCTCGGCTTCACCGAGGGCTACGTCGGCGAACACGCCACCGACAAGGCGGAGAACATCACCTCGTGCATGGTGTTCATCGCCAGCCTGATCGACGCGACGAAATCCATCAAGCTCGGCACCGGCACGATCAACATGCCGAACAATCACCCGGCGGCGGTCGCGGCGAACATCGCCATGCTCGACCACATGCTGGACGGCCGCTTCATCTTCGGCATCAGCCCGGGCGGTCTGCTCTCCGACGCCGAGGCGTTCGGCAATCTCGACGCCGACCGAAACGCCATATTCCTCGAGGCGATCAACTTCGTGCTCGAGATCTGGAAGCGCGAACCGCCGTACAACCTCGAAGGCAAATACTGGACGATCCGGATCGAAAAGCAGGCCATGCTCGAGATCGGGCAGGGCTATCTGCCGAAGCCCTTGCAGAAGCCGCATCCGCCGATCGTCGTCACTGCGGTGGCGCCGTTCTCCAAGGGCGTCACGGAAGCTGCGGCGCGCGGCTGGGATCCGATCTCGGCGAACTTCCTGATGCCCGAGTGGGTCAAAAGCCACTGGCCGAAGTACGCCGAGGGCTGCGCGCGCGCGGGCCGCAAGGCGGATCCGGCGAACTGGCGCGTCGCCAAGAGCATATTCGTGGCCGACGACGACAAGACCGCGAAGGCCTACGTCACCGATCCCAACAGCCCGTACCGCTACTACTACAGCCAGCTCTACACCAAGTTGAAGAAGGGCCGGCTCGAACTGTTCAAGACGCGGCGCGACCAGCCCGACAGCGAGGTCACGCTCGACGGCATCTGCAACGAGCTGATCATCCATGGCTCGCCCGACAAGGTCGCCGACGAGATTTTGAAGTTCCGCGAGCAGGTCGGCGATTTCGGTACGTTGCTTTACGCCGGCAAGGACTGGCGCGATCCCACGCTCGCGAAGCGCTCGATGACACTGCTCGCCGAAAAGGTGCTGTCGAAGGTCAATGCCGCCATCAAGCCCGTCGCGAAAGCCTCGTGAGCCGGCCTCGCGTCTTCGTCACCCAGCCGATCGCCGAGAGCGCGCTCAAGCGGCTGCGCGAGGTCGCCGACGTCGAGGTCAATCCCGATTCCAGCCGCGTGCTAGCGAAGGACCTGTTGATCGAGGCGGTGCAGCGCTGCGACATCCTGATTTCGCTCCTGCACGACACCGTCGACCGCGACGTGCTGGCCGCCAATCCCAAACTCAAGGCGGTGTCGTCGATGAACATCACGCAGGACCGCATCGATCTGGCCGAGGCGACGGCGCGCGGCATCCCGGTCACCAACATCCCGGCGATCGTCACCGACGCCACCGCCGATATCGGATTCGGTCTCCTGCTTGCCGTCGCTCGCAACATCGCACAGGGCGATAAGCTGTTCCGTGCGGGCGTCTATCCCGGCTCGCAGTCCAATCATCTGGCCGGCGCCGCCGTGACCGGCAGAACGCTGGGCCTCGTCGGCTTCGGCCGCATCGGCCAGGCGATGGCGCGGCGCGGGCGCGGCTTCGACATGAAAATCATCTACGCCGATCCGCGCAGGCTTCCGCCGGATCAGGAGGAAAAATTCGGCGCGGGCTATCGCAGCTTCGACGATCTCCTGCGCGAGGCCGATTTCGTCTCGCTGCATCCCCAGCTTTCGCCCGAGACGCGGCACCTGATGAGCGACCGGCAGTTCTCGCTGATGCAGCCCATGGCCTTCGTGATCAACACCTCGCGCGGCCCGGTGATCGACGAGGCCGCGCTGGCGCGGGCACTGAAGGACAAGACGATCGCGGGCGCGGGCCTCGACGTTTACGAGCATGAGCCGCAGGTCTCGCCGGAACTGGTGGCGATGCCGAATGTGGTGCTGACCCCGCATCTCGGTAGCGCGGTGCTGTCGCTCCGCGAAGGCATGGCGCATGTGGTGGTGGACAACACCATCGCGCTGATCGAGGGTAAACCGCCGGTGAGCTGCCTCAATCCGCAGGTGTTGAAGA
>SHVN01000076.1 GCA_009694215.1 Xanthobacteraceae bacterium | reverse complement strand
CGTCTGCACGTTCGGCAGCACGGGGCTGCGCTTGAGGTCCGTCACCGCGAGCGGCTTGAGCTTGCCGTCCTGGATCAGGGCTAGCACGTTGAACACGCTCAGCACGCTGAGCGGCACGTGGCCGGCGATGGTGTCGTTCAAGGCCGGCGCGCCGCCGCGATACGGCACATGAAGGAGTTTGGCGCCGCTGAGATTAGGACAGCAGCTGCCCTAGGCTAGTCCCCGGCCCTAAACCGCGCCCACGGCCATTTCTAGCGGTTTGTGGGCCCGGCCAGAACGTGCCGACAGGCGTATCCAAACAGCACGATCATGACGCCGGGTATGGCGAAAAATCCAAGCAAGGTTGGTCCATCCCCAGTCCCGCCGGCCGTATTATAGGCGTACGGAGCAGCGTTGCCGCCAGCGCCAGCCAAAGCACGGCCCATGTCATGCGTTTTATCCTCGCCTCCCTGTTATTGTGTTTTGCAGCCTTGCCCAATCGTTAGTCGGTTGCCTGCCCCCCCGCCAAGCGGGCAAAGTGCCCGCCGGTCAGAAAAACATGCGGGAGGAGCGATGAAGCTCGTCACATTCATGAAGACGGGCGAGGAGCGTCTGGGCCTGCTCGCCGGCGATGTCGTGATCGATCCGCTGCTGGCCGTCGGCGACCGCGCGGTGTTTTCGAGCGCGCTTGCCTTCATCAAGTCCGGGGCCACCGGCATCGGCGCGGCGCGTGCGATCCTCAGGAATCCGCCGGCGGCAGCGTGCGCGGCATTGAAGGACATCGCGCTTGCGGCGCCCATTCGCCCCGCGACAATCCTTTGCAGCGGCAGCAACTACAAGGATCACAACGCCGAGAAGGCCAACACGCCGATCAGCGGCAAGGAGCCGGAGTTTTTCGTCAAAACCGCGGACTGCGTGGTCGGCCCCGGCGAGCCGATCGCATTCGACGAACGGTTCTCGAAGAAGATCGACTGCGAGGTGGAGCTTGCCATCGTGATCGGCAAGGCCGGCCGCTTCATTCCCGTGGATAGCGCGCTCAGCCACGTGTTCGGCTACACCATCGTCAACGACGTGACCGCGCGCGACCGCCAGGTGCGGCGCACCCCCGAGGGCATGACCTGGTATGAGCTCGGCTCCGGCAAGGCGTTCGATTCCGGTGCGCCGCTCGGCCCCTGCATCGTCACCACCGACGAGATCGCCGATCCGCAGAAGCTAAAGGTGATGTCGCGCATCAACGGCGACCTGCGGCAATCGAGTTCGACCTCGAACATGATCTGGAGCTGCGCCGAGCTGATCCATTTCTTCTCGCGCAACTTCACGCTTCGGCCCGGCATGGTGATTATTACCGGCACGCCGGCGGGGACCGCATGGTCGGCCGACAAGGAGCTGGGCGGCAAGGGCGTCCACCAGCCGGGCTTGGTCCCTGCGACACGCTATTGCCTGCCGGGCGACGTCGTCGAATGCGAGGTTGAGGGGATCGGGATCTTGCGCAATCCGGTCGCCGAGGCGATGGCCGGCGCGGGCCGCGTCGCAGCTGAATAAACAAAAGACCCAGGGAGAACGTCTATGAATCGTCGCAAATTCGTACAAGGTGTCGTCGCTGCTCCGTTCGTTGGCGCGCTCGGTTCGCAAGCGCAGGCGCAAGCCTGGCAGCCGACCCGCAACATCACCATGATCGTGGCGTTCCCGCCGGGCGGCCAGGCCGACCTCGCGGCGCGCCCCGTCGCTCTGGCGCTGGAAAAGATTCTCGGGCGCTCGGTCGTGGTCGACAACCGTGCCGGCGCGGGCGGCATGCTCGGCAACGCCGCCGCGGCGCGCGCGGAGCCCGACGGCCACACGCTGCTGATGGCGCTTTCTTCGATGACATTCCTGCCGGAGGCCGAGCGGCTCTATGACCGCAAGCCCTCCTATGAACTTGATCATCTCGTTCCCATCGCCCGCGTGCTGGCGGACCCCGGCGTGCTGACGGTCCGCAGCGACTCGCCGTGGAAGTCGGTGGCCGACCTCGTCGCCGACGCGAAGAAGCGCCCGGGCCAGATTTCGTTCAGCTCGTCGGGCAACTACGGCGCCTCGCATGTGCCCTTCGAGTTGTTCCAGCAGGCCGCCGGCATCAAGCTCCTGCATGTGCCCTACCGCGGTGGCGGGCCCGCGCTCATCGCCTTCATCGGCGCGCAGGTCGACATCACGGCGCAGGCGCCCGGCGTCATCAATCCGCACGCGCGCGACGGCAAGGTGCGGCTGCTCGCCCATTGGGGCGGCAAGCCCACGCCCGAGCTCAAGGGCATCCCGACCATGATCGAGCTCGGCTACAAGGACGTCGAATATTACATCTGGGCCGGGCTGTTCGCGCCCAAGGCGACGCCCGCGCCGATCGTCACGCGGCTGCGCGACGCCATGCGCCAGGTCATGAACGACCCGCAAGTGACGGGAATCTTCGAGAAAGCCGGAAGCCCACCGGCCTACATGGATCAGCCGGAGTTCGTGCCGTTCGTCGAAGCCGACGCCAAGCGGCTCAAGCCGGTCATCGCAAAAATTGGACGATTGGACGAGAAATGAAAGTTGGACTTTTCGACCACATCGAGCACGACGCACGCCCCACCGCGCAACTGTTCGACGAGCGGCTGGCTTTCATCCAGGCGGCCGACGCCGCGGGCTTCTATTGCCTGCATCTCGCCGAGCATCACCAGACGCCACTCAACATGGTGCCGGTGCCGGGGGTGTTTCTCGGTGCGGTCGCGCGGCTGACCAAGCGGATCAAAATGGGGCCGCTGGTCTATCTCCTGCCGCTCTATTCGCCGCTGCGCATGATCGACGAGATCTGCATGCTCGACCACCTGAGCCACGGCCGCGCCGAGATCGGCGTCGGCCGCGGCGTCTCGCCGTTCGAACTGAAGTACCACAAGGTCGAGCACGACCAGTCGCGCGAGATTTTCATCGACGCCTACAAGTGCATCGCCAGGGGGCTGACCACCGACCAGCTCACCTACAAGGGGCCGCATTACGAATACGAGAACGTGCCGATTGCGCTGCGCCCGCTGCAGCAGCCCTATCCTCCGTTCTGGTACGGCTCGTCCGGCCCCGAGGGCTCGACCTGGGCGGGCGAGGAGGGACTGCATTTCGTCACGCTTGGACCGAACGCCTTCGCCAAGGCCAACATCGACACCTTCAAGGCGGCGCTGGCGAAGCGTGGCGGCAAGGCGGCGCAGCCCAAGCCTGAGTTCTCCGGCGGCGTGGCGCTGGGCGTCCAGCGCCACATCTTCGTCGATGAGACCGACGAGAAGGCGAGAGCCTGGGCGAAGCCTGCGATGGAGAACCATCTCGCCAATATCAACTGGATCAGGACCCGCCACGGCGTCACCACCACCGCAGCGCGGATGAAGAACACACGCGGCGCGAACTACGAGGAATGCGCGGCCGAGGGCACGGTGATCGCAGGCTCGCCGAAAACCGTGCTGGCGGAGATCGAGAAGCAGCACAGGGAGATCGGCTTCAATTATCTCCTGACCTATCTGTTTCTCGGCACCATGCCGGCCGAGACCGCCATGCGCTCGCTCAAGCTGTTCACCAGCGAGGTGATGCCCGCGGTCGAGAAGATGTAGCGGAGTCCGACGGCTACTCCTTCCCCATTGCCTCCGCCTTCCACACGTCCCAGGAATCGCCGAGGCGTTTGGGGTCCTGCGCCTCGTCCTCGGTGACGTACTTGATCGGGCGGCGGAACGACAGCGCGGTCGCGAGCTGCTGCGCGTTGACCTCGGTGTAGAGCGCGCGATGCACCACGCGCTGGATGTCGCTTGCGACCACCAGATTGCCGTGGCCGCGCATGAGCGCCACCGGCTTGTCGCCCAGCACCTTCGCCAGCGCCGCGCCCTGCTTGTTGTTGGTGACTAGCAGCCCTTGCGTGAGACCGACGTCGCGGATCTCGAAGCACGGGCAGCCGCCGGCTAGGAACGAGGCGATGTGGGAGATCGCCTTCAGCGGCTCGTCAGTGACGGTGAACGGGATCACGGTCGGCGAATGGCTGTGCACCACGGCGTTGACGTCCGGCCTCGCGCGGAAGGCCTCGCCGTGGATATAGCGCTCCAGAAACATGCGGCGGCCCTGCTGATCGAGCGGATCGGAGTTGAGATCGAACTCCATGATGTCGCCGGCCTCGACCAGCGCAGGCGCCCGCGCGCGGGACAGAAGGTAGCGCTCCGGGTTCTTCGGATGCCGGATGCTCACATGGCCCCAGGCGTCGAGCACGCCGTGATGCGCGAGGATGCGGCTCGCGGCCACGAGATCGTCGATGAGGGCGGGATCGACCGGGCCTGCGGACGGAATGGATGCGTTGGACATTGATTCCCCTAGTTCATCTGGAATCCGGTCTTCTGCACGACCGGGATCCAGGCTTTCATCTCACTATTCAGCAGCTTTGCAAAATCCTCCGGCGTCCCGCCATGCGGCTCGAAGCCGACCCGCCGCAGCGCCTGGCGCAACTCCTCGGACTTCAGGCTGTCGTTGACCGCGGCGTTGAGCAGCGCGATCGCGGCTGCCGGCACGCCGGCGGGTCCGAACAGTCCGTAGTAGCTGACCGACGCCACCTCCGGCAGGCCGCTTTCCGCCATGGTCGGCACGTCGGGCAATTCGGGATTGCGTGTCGTGCTGGTGACGGCAAGCGCCCGGAGCCTGCCCTCGCGGACCAGCGGCGCCAGAGTCGAGACGGTGCCGATGTTCATCTGCACCCGGCCGCCCAGCATGTCGGTGACCGCCTGGACGCCGCCCTTGTAGGGAATGTTGGCGATGTCGGTGCCGGTCGCGAGCTTGAACATCTCGCCGACCAGCTGCGGCAGCGTCCCCTGGCCGAAGCCGAAGTTGAGCTTGCCTGGGTTGGCTTTGGCATGGGCGACGAATTCCTGCACCGTCTTGGCCGGCACCTCCGGCGCAATCACCAGCATCAGGCCGCCGCTGGCGACCGTGGCGATGGCTGTAAAATCCTTCTGCGCGTCATAGGTGAAGGTCTTGTTGACCAGCGGCGCGATGAAGTGCGTCGGGCTGTTGGAGAACATCAGCGTCGAGCCGTCCGGCTCCGCCGCGATCGCGGCCTTGACCCCGATCGAGGTGCCGCCGCCGGGCCGGTTGTCGATCACCACCGATTGCCCAAGTTGCGAGGCCATGTGTGGCGCGATCAGGCGCGCCACCACGTCGTTCGGCGAGCCCGGCGTGAACGGGGTGATGATCCTGATGGGCCGGTCGGGCAGGGGCTGTGCTGAGGCCGACGCGGCCATTGCGGCGAGGCCCGCGCAGGCGAGCGCAGCGAGATACTTTCGCAATGCGATTCGCCGTCCCTGCCGCGCCACTTACTTCGCCGGCTCCGCCGCCTGCTGCGCGACGTGCTCAGCGACCGGCCGCCAGGTTCGCTGCTGCTCCTGCGAGAACGAAGTGACCTGCTCGGGCGTCATCGCATGCACATAGGCGCCCATCGCGGCGAGCTTCTTCTTCAGCTCCCCGTCATCCATCGCCTTGCGCAGATCGGCGCTGGCCTTCTGGATGATGGCGTCCGGCGTGCCGACCGGGGTCAGCAGCACGTTCCAGCCGCCGGCGAGGAAGCCCGGCAGCGTCTCCGCGACGGTCGGCAGATCCTTGAAGTCCGCCAGCCGGTCGAGGGATGCGACCGCGATGCCCTTGATACTGCCGCCGGTCATGCCGCCTGCGAGGCCCGAATAGCCTTCGATCACGATGGCGACCCGGCCGGTCGTGACATCGGCCATCGCCGCGGTCGGACCGCCGGTGTAGGGGATCATCTGCAGCTTGATGCCGGCGCGGCTTTGCAGGAGCTCCATCGTCAGATGCGTGATGCGCCCGCGCCCGGTGGTGGCGTAGGACAGCTCGCCGGGCTTCTTCTTCGCCATGTCGATCAGCTCCGGCAGCGATTTGACGCTTAGCTGGGGCGCGACGGCGATGAACATCGGCTGCTGGGTGATGAATCCGATCGGCGCGAAATCGCGCGGCAGTTCGACCGGCAGGTTCGGCGCGACGCCCGGGGCGCCCTTGAGCGCGGTGAACACCGATGCCGCTCCCACATAGAGCGTGTAGCCGTCGGGCACGGCCTGCGCCGCCGCGCGCGCAGCGATCGAGCCGCCAGCGCCCGGCTGGTTGATGATGACGACCTGCTGGCCCCAGACCGTGCTCAGGCGGTCGCCCATCAGCCGCGAGGCCACGTCGGTGGCGCTGCCCGGCGCCGAGTCGACGATGATCCGCACCGGCTTGTCCGGATAGGTCTGCGCCTGCGCGGACGTGCCGAGCGCGACGACGGCTGCAAAGGCCGACAGCAGGATTCGCATCTGACTCTCCCTGGTTATTCGATCTTGATGCCGGCGGCCTTGATGACCGGCCACCAGCGTTCGATCTCGGCCTTCTGCTTGGCGGCAAGCGCGGCCGGGCTTTGCTGGGATGCCGGGAAGATTTCCTGGCCGATATCCTGGAAGCGCTTCTGCACCGTCGCGTCGGTCAGCGTCTGGCTGAACGCGGCGTTGAGCTTGTCGACGATCGGCTTCGGCGTGCCCTTCGGCACCCAGATGCCATGCCAGAAGCCCGCATAGATGTCCTTGATGCCGGCCTCGTCGAGCGTCGGCACGTCGGGCGCAGCCCACCATCGCTTCGGCGTCAGCACCGCCAGCGCCTTGAGCTGCCCGTTGCGGATATAGGGCACATAGGTCGCCGCCTGCCCGAAGGTGAAGTCAATCTGGCCGCTCAGCAGATCCTGCAGCACCGGCGCGCCGCCGCGGTAGGGCACGAGGGGAAAGCGCGTGTCGGTCTGGCGCTGGAAGGCCGCCACGGCGATGTCGCCCGGGCCGCCGACGCCGACCGCGCCTGAGCTCGCCTTGGTGTCAGGCTGCTTGAGCCAGGCGATGAACTCCTTGATGTCGTTCGCCGGCAGGTTCTTGCGCGCGACGATCCAGATCGGCGTGTCGGCGATCAGCGTCACCGGCTCGAAGTCCTTCACCACGTCGTAGGCCAGATTCGGATTCACCCCGTTGATGACGTGGGTCTGGTTGTGGCCGATTCCGATGGTGTAGCCGTCCGGGTCGGCCTTGGCGACGCGGCCGGTGCCGATGCCGCCACCCGCGCCGGTGACGTTCTCGACCACCACCGACTGCCCGAGCGCCGCTTTCAGCGGCTCGCTCATGATGCGGGCCAGCGTGTCGCTCGGGCCCCCGGCCGGGTAGGGCACGATCAGGGTGATGGCGCGCGTCGGATAGCCTTGCGCTCCGGCGGTGTGCAGTGCAGCAGTCTGGAACGATCCCAAAACGGCGACGATGACGATTGCGCGGAGAGCAAATCGCATACCAGCCTCCCTTGCGGTGCGGCCGGATTTTGGGACCCGGTTCCACCTTCCGCTTGATCCTAGTTGGTATAAGATCAATTCGACAACGGGTGCCAAGCCCGGAAATCTCAGGGAGGATGGACATGGGTCTCCGACAGGCTCTGTATTCGACCGTTGCATTGATCGGCATCGCCGCGCTGGCGGCGGGCGTATCGTCGCCGGCGGCCGCGCAAGCGAAGCCAAAGGGCGGCCCGGCGGTCGCCAACGTCAGTATCGACAGCGACGACATCGGCGGCACGGTCAAGTCGCCCAACGGCCAGCCCGAGGCGGGCGTCTGGGTGATCGCGGAGACCACCGATCTGCCGACCCGCTTCACCCGGAGCGTCGTCACCGACGGCCAGGGCCGCTACGTCATTCCCGACTTGCCGACCGCGAACTATCAGGTCTGGGTCCGCGGCTACGGGTTGGTGGATTCGCCGAAAATGCGCGCCAAGCCCGGCCAGCATCTCGATTTCGCGTCGAGCCCCGCGCCGAACGCGGCCGCGGCCGCGCACTACTATCCGGCGATCTACTGGTACACGATGATGAAGATCCCGCCGGCTAAGGACTTCGGCGGCCACACCGACATCCCGAAGAACATCACGCGCGAGACCTGGATCCAGCGCATGAACAATACCGACTGCGTCGGCTGTCATCAACTCGGACAGGCGTCCACCCGCACGATCCCCGCGCAGTTCGGCAAGTTCGAATCCGGCGCCGACGCCTGGATTCGCCGCGTCTCCTCCGGGCAGTCCGGCGAGATGATGACCAACCGGCTCGCCGGTCAGCTCGGCGGCGTGCCGTACAAGTATTTCGGCGACTGGACCGACCGCGTCGCCAAGGGCGAACTGCCCAAGCACAAGCCGCAGCGCCCGTCCGGCATCGAGCGCAATCTTGTCGTCACCACCTGGGACTGGTCGGCGCCGGACAAGTACCTGCACGACCTGATCTCGTCGGACCGGCGCAAGCCCACGGTCAATGCCAACGGCCCGCTCTACGGCGCGCCGGAGTACTCGACCGACAACATGCCGATCCTCGATCCGAAGACCCACAAGGTGTCTTACTTCAAGATGCCGGTTGCCGATGCGGGCATGCCCTTGTCGCTTGGGCCTGGCCACGCCGGTGCGATCAAGCCGACGGCGCCTTCGGCCTACTGGGGCGACGAAGTCCTGTGGGACACCAAGGCCAACCAGCACAACGCCATGTTCGACGACAAGAGCCGGTTGTGGCTCGCGGCGACCGTGCGCGGCATGGACAATCCGGCCTGGTGCAAGAAGGGCTCGGAGCATCCGTCGGCCAAGGTGTTTCCGATCGATCGTTCGCCGCGTCAGGTCGGCATGCTCGATCCGAAGACGCAGAAGTACAGCTTCATCGACACTTGCTTCAACACCCATCACCTGCAGTTCGGGTACGACGCCGATAACACGCTGTGGCTTTCCGGTTCCGGGCCGGTGGCGGGCTGGATCAACACCAAGGTGTGGGACGAAACCCAGGACGCGCAGAAGGCGGTGGGCTGGTTCCCGTTCGTGCTCGACAGCAACGGCAACGGCAAGCTCGACGAGTTCGGCGACAAGCCGGAGCAGGGTAAGGACACGCGCTTCAATCCGGGCTCCGGTCCCTACGCGGTGATGCCGCATCCGACCGACGGCTCGGTCTGGTACACCTCCGGCGTGTTCGGCGGCATGCCGGGCTTCCTGCGCTTCGATCCGAAGACCAAGCTGAGCGAGTTCTACGCCATCCCTAAGGAAGGCATCAGCGTGCGCGGCGGCGATATCGGCGCCGACGGCGTGCTGTATGGCTCGGGCTCGGCAGGCCATCTGGTCGCCTTCGACCGGCGCAAGTGCAAGGCTCCGCTCGGCGGGCCGAACGCAACGGGGAATCACTGCCCGGAGGGCTTCACGCTGCACAAATATCCGGGTCCGGGATTTGACGACGTTCCGAACTCCAGCGCCGAGGCGAGCTACTACACCTGGGTCGATCATCACAACGCAGTGGGGCTCGGCGACAACGTTCCGATCTCGACCGCCAACCTCCAGGACGGCTTCGCCGCACTGGTCAAAGGCAAGATGGTTCTGATGCGGGTGCCGTATCCGATGGGCTACTACGCCAAGGGTCTGGACGCGCGCATCGACGATCCGAACGCCGGCTGGAAGGGCAGAGGCTTGTGGAGCGCCACCGGCGACCGCACGCCCTGGCTCAACGAGCTTGGCAAGGGCGCGCGCCCGTTCGCCGTGCACATTCAGGTGCGGCCGGACCCCCTCGCCAAGTAGAGAGTATGATCCCGAAAAGTGGAAATCGGTTTTCGGATAAGATCATGCTCAAGGAAGAGGATTGAATGCGATGCCGGGGCCGTGCAACGCGCGGCCCTGGCGCATATCCCGACTGAGTTTGGCGACGGCAGGAGGGCGATATGACGTTTCGGCGATTTCTGTTCTCGATCGCGGATCCGAACGCGGGCTGGAAGGGCCGGGGCGTGTGGGCAACCTACGGCACGCGCACGCCGTTTCACGCTGAGACCGGCAAGGGCACGCGGCCGAAGGTGGTGAAATTCCAGCTCCGGCCCGATCCGTTGGCGCGCTGAGATAAAGGAGGGGTTATGGGGTTGGTGCCCGACTTCTTGTTGGACTACATAACGGTCAACACCTACTGGACGATTCTGTTCACGGTCCACGCGCTGCTGGCCGTCGCACTGCTCGGCGCGCTGACGCACCAGGCGATGTCGGTGCTCGCTCCGGTGCGGCAGGTGGCCGATGCGGGCCCCGGCGGCTTCGTCACGCGCTTTCGCGCGGTGCAGGGAGCGGGCTACGCCACCGCGGTCTGCGTGCTGTGGATCGTTACCTTCATCTTCGGCGCCTGGATTTATACCAAGTACCGCATGTATGTGCGCATCCCGATCGAGCAGCAGGGCTACTGGAAGACGCAGGGTTTCTTTGAGATGAAGGAGCATCTGGCCTCGATCGGGCTCGGGCTGCTGCCGATCTACTGGTATTTCTGGAAGAATGCTCGCAACCAGGAATACGACAGCCCGCGCAAATGCCTCACGGTTCTGCTCGCGGCCATGTGCTGGTTCATCTTCCTCACCGGCCACATCGTCAACAACGTCCGGGGATTCGGATCATGAGCACGACCACCAATACACCGGCCTCACCCGGCTCGGTGGCTGCTTCGGCGACGTTCCGGACCTTCGCGGTGGTGTTAGCGATCGCGACGCCGGTCATCTACACGATTTGCGAGATGCGGAACTGGCCGCTCTTCACTTACCACCCGGGAATCAACCGGGTCGATTTCGGCTGGGCCGCGGCGGTGCGCGACCAGGGTCCGGCCATGTACTGGTACGGCTGGATCGCGAACACGCTGATCGGCTCCGCGGTCCTCGGCTTCATCGCCACGATGCTGCCGGAAAATGCGACCAGACGGATTCCGCTGTCGCTGGTCTGGATTCTGCCGATCGTGATGATCCCGATCCTGGTCTATGCGCTGCGGTTCTTCTGGCGGTGGTAGCGGCGCGGCATCGCGTCGCCGCGATCCGGGAACGTCCCGCCTTTATGCCGCCGTGCCATCTGGGCTAGAATGGTTCCAATGAATCGGAGGTAAACATGTCAGTCCTGATCCGGCGTTTCGCGGCCGCGGCGGGCGTGGCGCTCGCTCTGCCGCTCGCGGGTGCCGCCTTGGCAGGCGGCGACGACTACGATGCGATGAACGACACCGAGGGCGCGGGGCCGGCCTACTTCGGCTTCGTGCGCGACCAGCGCGGCTCTCCGGTGTCGGACGCCCAAGTAGTGTTGCGGCCCAAGACCGGCGATCCGGTGACCATCAAGACCAACGTGCTCGGTCTCTACCGCAGCCATGTGACGAAGGACGTGACGCCGGACGACGTTTCCGTGTCCTGCGAGAAGACGGGCTACAGGCAGGAGCGGGTCTACCGCCGCACCGCGCCGGGCGCCAAAGACATGTTCATCGAGACCGACTGCACCTTGCGGCGGCTGTAGGTCGAGAGCCTCGTGTCCCGGGCGCAGCGCAGCACGAAGCGAAGCGAAGTGGCGCGCTGCAGACTCGGGACCGTTACGCATTCTGAATTTCGAACGGTCCCGGATCAGCGGTGCACCGCAAGAGCGCTGCACCGCATCCGGGACACGACACTGTGCCTGCTGCTTGCTTTTCTCACGTGTATCGGCGCCGCGCAGGCGCAAGCCCCCGACACCATCCTCGTCAATGGCAAGATCGTCGTCTATGACGCAGCCCCTGCGCAGGCGCTAGCGGTGCGCGACGGCAGGATCGCGGCGATTGGAAGCTCGGCCGATATCCGCGCGCTCGCCGGCCCCGCCACCCGCGTCATCGATCTGGGCCACCGCACCGTCATCCCCGGCCTGATCGATTCGCACATCCACGCCATCCGCGCAGGGCTTTCCTTCACCACCGAGGTGCACTGGATCGGCGTCCGCACGCTCGCCGGGGCGCTCGACCGCCTCCGCGCGGCGGCGCAGCGAACGCCGAAGGGGTCGTGGCTGATCGTCGCCGGCGGCTGGAGCGAGCGGCAGTTCGCCGAAGACCGCCGCCCGGCGCAAAGCGAGATTGCCGCGGCCGCGCCCGATCACCATGTCTATGTGCAGCAGCTTTATGCCCGCGTGCTGCTCAGCCCCGGCGGCGCCGAGGCGATCGGCCTTTCGCGAAACGAGGACCTCGCCGGCCGACTCAACGTCGAGCGCGACGGCGCGGGGCAGGCGACCGGCTGGTTCACCGGCGACAACCGCGCCATCAGTGATCTGTTCGACCTCCTGCCGCGCCCGACCTTCGCGCAGAAGGTCGAGGGCACGCGCGCCTTCTGCCGCGCGCTCAACGCGGTGGGCCTCACCGGCGTGATTGATCCCGGCGGCTACAATCTCCCGGTCGAGGATTATCAGCCGCTGTTTCAGGTCTGGCGCGACGGCGCGCTGACCTTGCGGGTCCGCTACAGCCTCTCGGCGCCGCGCCGCAACCGCGAGCTCGAGGATTTCAGGGCGCTGACAGAGCTCTTGCCGATGGGCTTTGGCGACGAATGGCTGCGCTTCAACGGCATCGGCGAGAACGTCGTCTGGGGCCTGTACAACAACGACACGCCGGGCGACTCGGACAAGGACCGGCTGGCCGAGGTGCTGCGCTGGGCCATCTCCCGCGGCATGACCGCGACCTTCCACTGGCACAACGACCGCGCGGCGCATCACCTGCTCGGCGTGCTGGAGCGCGTCCACGCCGAGACGCCGTTTTCTAAACTGCGCTGGTCGATCGCCCACCTCAACGACGCCTCTCCCGACAGCCTCAAGCGCATGAAGGCGATGGGGCTCGGCTGGCTGATGCAGAACGCGTTCTATTTCCGCGGCGAAGCCTTCCTCGGCCAGCGCGGCGCGGAGGTGGCCCGCGTTTCGCCGCCGATCGCGACCGCGCTGCGGATGGGGCTTCCGGTCGGCGGCGGCACCGACGCGCACCGGGTGATGGGGTTTAGCCCGTTCATTTCCCTGCAATGGATGCTCGACGGCAAGACCGTCGGCGGCACCGCCATGCGCGCGCCGGAGGAAATTCCCTCGCGCATCGAGGCGTTGCGTCTCTACACGCAGGGCAGCGCCTGGTTCGTGTTCGACGAGACCGGGCGCGGCGCGCTGGCGGTTGGCAAGCTCGCCGACCTCGCGGTGCTGAGCCGCGACTACCTCACCGTGCCGGTCGAGGAGATCGGCGGCACCGTCTCGCTGCTCACGATGGTCGGCGGCCGCGTGGTCTATGCGGATGGTCCGTTCGCGGGGTATGAGGAACCGCGCAGCGGCCGCTGAGTCAGAGTTTCGTGTCCCGGGCGCAGCGCAGCACGGAGCGCAGCGAAGTGGCGCGCTGCAGACCCGGGACCGTTACGCATTCTGAATTTCGAACGGTCCCGGATCAGCGGTGCGCCGCAAGTGCGCTGCACCGCGTCCGGGACACCAGCAGCATCACTGCGCCGCCCAGTAGTTGAGCGCCGCCGATGTCGCCGCGCGACCGATCATGCAGGGCAGGCCCGCCGCCGTCAGCGACATCGTCGCCAGCACGATGCAGGTAATGCCGATCGCGCCCTGGCCGACGTAACCCTACAGCTTCATGTCGCGCTGATAGCCCGGGCCCCCGGTCTTCAGCCGCTCGGCCGCCGCCATCTGCTCCTTGCGGATCGCCGATGTCTCGATCGTCTCGGCGGCATGGATCACCTCGGCGAGAATCGGCCGCACGTCCTTCTCCTGGTACATCGCCATGTCCTTGATCAGCGCCAGCACGTCGGGATAGCGCGCGGCGTTGTTGGCGAGCGTGTATTTCGCCGAGCTGCCGGCGGAAAGCCGCTCGGCGCTGTCGCGGTCCTTCGACCAGGGCAGCATGGCGATGATGCGCCAGACCGGCCGGTACTGGCCGGCCGCGAAATACTGGCCCCACAGCGTGTCCAGCAGTTCCGGATTGCGGCCGTAGGACAACGGCGGCAGCTTCGGCTTGACGCCGAAGTGCTGGCCCACCTGTTCGAGGAAGGTCGGGCTCTTGTCGAGTTCGATCGCGTCGAGCGTCGGCAGCGCGCCGGTCAGATAGGCGTCGATCATGCCGCGCCGCGCCGGCAGCTTGTCGGCGACCCGCGCGAGCAGGCTCTTCCACGAAGGCAACCCGGAATAGGCGATGGCGCGCACCACCAGCCACTGGTCCGGCGGCGGCAGCGGCAGCATCCTTGCAACGAGGCGCTCGGCTTCTTTTGGGTTGGCGCCGAGCACGTCGGCGACGAAGCCCGCGAAAAACCCAGCCGTCTCTGGATCGCGCAGCGAGCCGAATTCGCTCAGCGCCCGGACCGCCTCGGGCACGCGCGAAGGCTCGGGCTTGTGGCGATAGTTGTCGATCCAGCCGACGATCGCCGCGCGCGAAAGGAATTCGGCCTTTCCGGACGGCGCGGCGCTCGCCTGCGAAGGCGGCGGCAGCACGCTTGCGAGAATGGCCAGTCCCAATGCCACGGATGCGTAACGCATGTCCCCTCCCGGCATTCCAAGTTCGGGACAAGGGAACAAACCGCTCCGACGATTTCGGGGAGCGGGCGGGGCGGAGGCGGGCCGGAATGATGGCGGAAGTGGCGCGGCGTTAACCGTTACTGGAATGATGCGGCCAATGACGCTAGACAGTGCGGCATGACCCAAGACACTCCCCCAGACATCCCCTACGACAAGAATCTCGAGCTCGTCCCCGGCCGCGTCGATGAGCCGATGCCGGGGGTGCGGCGGCTGCTGTGCAACAACCCGAGCCCGTTCACCTTCAAGGGTACGGTGAGCTACATCGTCGGCCGCGGCAAAGTCGCCATCATCGATCCCGGCCCCGAGGATGGCGCCCACAGGGCGGCGCTGCTCGACGCCGTTCGCGGCGAGACCGTCACCCACATTTTCGTCACCCACACCCACCGCGACCATTCGCCCGGCGTGCCGGCGATCAAGGCCGCGACCGGCGCGCTCGTTCTGGCCGAAGGCCCGCATCGCGCCGCTCGCGCGCTGCATGTCGGCGACGGGCCGCGGCTGGAATCCTCCAACGACACCGATTTCAAGCCCGACCGCGCGCTCGCCGACGGCGAGGCGGTCAGCGGCGCGGGCTGGACGCTCGAAGCCGTGACCACGCCCGGCCACACCGCCAACCACATGGCCTTCGCGTTCAAGGAGGCCGACGTGCTGTTCTCCGGCGATCACGTCATGGCTTGGTCGACGCCGGTGGTGGCGCCGCCGGACGGCTCGATGGGCGACTACATGGCCTCGCTGCAGAAGCTTTCAAAGCGGACGGAGCCCATCTATTTCCCCGGCCACGGCCCAGCGGTGCGCAACGCCCCGCGTTTCGTCGCGGCTTACATCCTGCATCGCAAGGCCCGCGAGGCCTCGATCCTCAACCGCCTGCAGAAAGGCGAGAGCGACATCCCTTCGCTGGTCACCGCGATCTACTCCACCCTCGACCCGCGGCTGGTGAAGGCGGCCGGCATGTCGGTGCTGGCGCATCTGGAGGATCTGGTGACGCGCGGCGCGGTTGCGACCAACGGGCCTCCTTCGATCGCCGGGCGTTATCGCCTGCCGGTGTAATCCTATCGCTTGACCGGCTGAGGCAGATTCGCCGGCTGCTTCGGCGCCGCGCGGTTGGCCTTTTCGTCGTCGGCGGTCAGGCGCTCGTCGATGTCTTCGAGCAGGCTCTTGATGCGCGCGGCGTTGGTGCCGAAATCGTGGCGGCCGTAGCGCGAGGCCGAGCGCACGTCGACGCGAGAGCCGTCGTCTTCGGGCCGCACCCGTATCACGACGTCGTCGCGGAAGCCCATGATCGCCGTCCGCGCCACCGCCCCGATCTGGCCGATCCGCCGGGCGGGTCCGGGCGGCAGGTCGACCACCACGCGCCACCTCCTGCGCACGATGATCGCCATCGCCGCGTCATAGGCGGCCTTGGGCGTTGCGTTGAGGCTCAGCGGCTCGACGTCGGGATAGGCCGCGCGCTGTTGCTCGGCGGCATAGAGGCCGGGATATTCGACGGTGCCGCGTGGCCGCAGCTGCGCCAGCCTGCCGAACGGCGGCGGATCGATCGGGTCGGTGGTGATGTCGTTGATCATCGGCAGCTTGTAAGCGCGGGTGCCGAGATAGGCCGGATAGGCGATCAACGCGAGGCCGATGCCGATGGCGGCGAAGGCGTGGCCCATGCCGTTGGAACCGTCCTTCCAGATCACGACGAAGGCGCCGAACGCCAGCACGATGCCGATCACGGCGAACAGCAGCGCGCCGGCGAAGGTCGCCAGCGCCGGCACCACGTCGAGGATGCCCGAGCGCACGATCAGCACCGAAAGCACCGTCGTCATCAACGCAAAGAAGGCGGAGCGGCGGGCCCAGATGGCCAGCCGCGACGTCGGCTCGTCGGCTAGTCTCCGGCGCGCCATGCCCTATCCGCAGATTTTCTGCAGCGCGGCCCATTCGGGCGGCGACAGCATTGGCCTGAATGGCGTGACGAGGCCTGCCGCCATGGCGTCGATGGCGGCGACGCGCTCCTTGGTGGCGGGATGGTCGCGCAGCAGTGTCAAGCCCGGATCGCTCGCGCCGGCGATGCGCTTGAGGATAGCTCCCAGCGCGCGCGGATCGCCGCCAGCCTTGGCCATCAGGTTCACTCCATATAGGTCGGCATAGCTTTCAGCCTCGCGAGAATAGGCCGACTGCACAACCGTTTTCGCCGCGATCACAACGAGGCCCCCTCCGGTGAAATCGCCGAGCAGCATGCCGAACAGAAACGACAGGCCGGCGGCCTGCAGCAGCGAGCGCGTCCCGTCGCGATGCGCGACATGGCCGATCTCGTGCGCAATGACGCCGGCAAGCTCGTCGGGGCCGCGCGATTGGGTCACCAGCCCTTCGAAGACGTAGATATGTCCGCCCGGCAAAGCAATGGCATTGGCCTCGCGGCGGCGGACCACGGCGGTCTTGAACGGGATCGGCAGGCCGGCCGCGGCTTCGAGCCGCCCGATCAGCGCTTCGAGCGCCGCGCGGCCAGGCTTCTCGGCGTCGGCCGCCCCGCATTCGAGCGGCTTTTCGGAGCGGCCGGTGTCGAGCATGGCGCGGACCTGCGTATCGACGGCGTCGCCCAGCCGGCGCTCGACCGACAGCGGAATGCGCGGCGCGACCCGGTCCGACAGCGCTGGCAGCCCGAACACCGCGACCAGCACGAGCGATACCGTGGCGGCGATGCTCCAGCCGATCACCCGCTTGCGCAGGCGCCGTTCGGTCCCACCGGTGCGGTCGAGGCTGTCGGCGCAGGTGTCGATCTCGGCCGATCAGCGCGGGGTCGTGGATTTCGAGCCGAGCCAGCTCCGGCCCGCCGGCGCGGCGGAGCCGCATCACGTGATCCGGCGCGAACTGCGCCCGCAACTCGCCGTAGGGCCATTCGCTGATCGCCGCGCCGCCGGAGCCGAGGATGCGCAAGGCCTCGGGTCCCGCCTCGACCGTGACGGTATGGCGCGTGCTCGTCGTGCCGTCGAAAT
>SHVN01000075.1 GCA_009694215.1 Xanthobacteraceae bacterium | reverse complement strand
GGTGGTGAACCGGTTCGGCAACCTCGTGCTCCGCACGGTCAACGTCTGCTACTGACCGCCGCACCGCGGCCAAATCAAAACCCCGGCCTCGCCCGAGCGAGACCGGGGCTTTTGCGTGAAGCGCCGGAACGATCGGCGCGGCCCAGCCCTTTCCGCGGAGATCAGGCGAGGTCAAACCGATCCGCGTTCATCACCTTGGTCCACGCCGCCACGAAGTCTTTCGCAAACTTCTCCTTGGAGTCCGCGCATGCATAGACCTCCGCGAAGGCGCGGAGCTGCGAGTGCGAACCAAAGATCAGGTCGACGCGGGTGCCGGTCCACTTTACCGCCTTCGTCTTGCGGTCGCGGCCCTCGTAGAGGTTGTCACCGGCCGGGCTCCACTCGGTGCTCATGTCGAGCAGGTTGATGAAGAAATCGTTCGTCAGCTTCCCGGGCTGCTTGGTGAAGACGCCGTGCTTGAAGTCCCCGGCGTTGGCGCCGAGCACGCGCAGGCCGCCGACGAGGGCGGTCATCTCCGGCGCCGTCAGCGTCAGCAATTGCGCCCGGTCCACCATTGCCTCTTCAGGCGCCATGAACTGCCGCGTGCCGCTGATGTAGTTGCGGAAACCGTCGGCACGCGGTTCGAGTGGAGCAAAGGACTCGACGTCAGTCTGCTCCTGCGATGCGTCCATACGTCCCGGTGTGAAGAGAACCTTCACATCGACGCCCGCGTCCTTCGCGGCCTTCTCGACCGCTGCGCTGCCGCCGAGAACGATCAGGTCGGCCATCGAAACCTTCTTGCCGAACTCCTTCTGGATCGCTTCGAGCTTCTGCAACACGGTCTTGAGCTGAGCCGGCTGGTTGACCTCCCAGTCCTTCTGGGGGCTGAGGCGAATGCGCGCACCGTTCGCGCCGCCGCGCTTGTCGGAGCCGCGGAACGTCGAGGCCGAAGCCCAGGCGGCCAAGACCAGTTGGGCGACAGACAGGCCGGACGCAAGGATCTTCGCCTTCAATGCGGCAATGTCCTGCTCACCGATCGGCGGATGATCCGCAGCCGGAACCGGGTCCTGCCAGATCAGCGTCTCCTTCGGCACAAGCGGACCGAGGTAGCGCACGATCGGACCCATGTCGCGGTGCGTCAGCTTGAACCAGGCGCGGGCAAACGCGTCCGCGAACTGGTCGGGATGCTCGTAGAAGCGCCGCGAGATCTTCTCGTAGGCCGGGTCGAACCGCAGCGACAGGTCCGTCGTCAGCATCGTCGGCACATGCTTCTTCGACTTGTCGAAGGCGTCCGGGATGGTGGCTTGCGCGCCTTTCGCCTTCCACTGTTTTGCACCGGCTGGGCTCTTCGTCAGCTCCCATTCGTTTTCGAACAGATTCTTGAAGAAGAGGTTGCTCCACTTGGTCGGCGTCTGCGTCCAGGTGACCTCCGGGCCGCCGGTGATGGCGTCGGCGCCGAAGCCCTTGCCATGCTTGCTCTTCCACCCGAGGCCTTGATCCTCGATGGTGCCGCCTTCCGGCGCCGGGCCGAGCAGTGACGGATCGCCGGCGCCGTGGGTCTTGCCGAAGCTGTGGCCGCCAGCAATCAGCGCGACGGTCTCTTCGTCGTTCATCGCCATGCGGAAGAACGTTTCGCGGATGTCCTTGGCCGCCGCGAGCGGGTCCGGATTGCCGTTCGGCCCTTCCGGATTGACGTAGATCAGGCCCATCTGCACCGCGCCGAGCGGTTCCGCAAGCTGGCGTTCGCCGCTGTAGCGTTCGTCGCCGAGCCAGGTGCCCTCAGGCCCCCAGTACAGCTCTTCCGGCTCCCAGACGTCGGCGCGGCCGCCGGCGAAACCGAACGTCTTGAATCCCATCGAGTCGAGAGCGACGTTGCCGACGAGGACCATGAGGTCGGCCCACGAGAGTTTCTTGCCGTACTTCTGCTTGATCGGCCACAAGAGCCGGCGCGCCTTGTCGAGGTTGGCGTTGTCCGGCCAAGAATTGAGTGGTGCGAAGCGCTGCTGCCCGGCGCCTGCGCCGCCGCGGCCGTCGGTGATGCGGTACGTGCCCGCGGCGTGCCACGCCAGGCGGATGAACAATCCGCCATAGTGACCGAAGTCGGCCGGCCACCATTCCTGCGAATTCGTCATCAAGGCATGTAGGTCCTTGATCACGGCGTTGAGGTCGAGGCTCTTGAACTCCTTGGCGTAGTCGAACGCCTCGCCCATCGGATCGGACAAGGTGGAGTTGCGGTGGAGAACCTGGAGGTCCAGATGATCCGGCCACCAGTCGCGGTTCGTGTGTCCGCGGGCGCCGCCGGTGAACGGGCACTTGCCGGCATCTTCAGTCTTCGCGTCCATGTTACTCTCCGAGTGTTCTGCTTTTCCCCGTTCCATATACAAAGATCAGCAATGCTTGGAAAGTGATCCAGCTAATCGCCGGGAGCATGGCACGACCATCTCGAAGCTGCGGAAGGCAGCCCGGTTTCCTCCTGGCCCTTCGCGTCGGTCTTGAGGTGGCCGCTCTACCGCCGTTTGAAGGCCAAACGGCATTATCAATCTATCAGCACACGCTTGGCAGATCAGACCAGCGCGATCAGCCTGACCGGGCCGCCGGTGGAGCCCTTCACCTAGGGCAGACCCACCACCAGGATCGCCTCCGAGGGCGACAGCTTTTCTAGGTTGACGACGTTCTCCAGCCCCCAGCGGCCGCCGGCAGCCAGACGTGATGGGTCTTGAAATCCTTCGACGCGCCGTTGTCGAGCGACAGCGTATCGACCGCCAGACCCAGCACGCTGCGCTCCTTGAGCAGCCATTCGGTGAGCGCGGGCGAGATGCCGGGGAAATGGAAGGTGCCGCTGGCGTCCTTGCCGGTGTATTTGGCGGCGTCGCCGACGCGCCCGGCCCAGCCCGACAGCATGGCGACACAACAGCTCGCCGGCAGTTTCTTGAATCGCTTCTCCCACGTCATCACGTCCTCGATGGTCATGAGATAGTCGGGATCCTTTTCCGCCTGCTTGCGCACGTCGATGACGGCGAACGGCACCACCAGTTCGCCCGCGACGATCGTGTCAGCGGTGGCGCCGGCTTCCGAGAAATGGATCGGCGCGTCGAGGTGGGTGCCGGCGTGCTCCAAGAGCCTCCACCAGTTCAGGTTGAAGCCGTCCTTCTTAAAGTCGTACTGCTTCTGCAGCTCGATTCCCGGGACGCCGAAGAAGGTCGGAAACTCCGGCGACATGGTGTTGGTGAGGTCAACCACGCCATTGAAATAGCTCTGCCCCACAGGGGCCTTGGCTGCCGCGGCTTTCGGCGCGGCGGCGGGCTTGGTCTGCGCGGCCGCGGGTGCGACGGTGGTGGCGGCAAAGCCAGCGGCCGCCGCCCCCTTGAAGAATCCGCGGCGGCTGAGGCTAGCGTGCAGCGCTTCCTGGCATCCGGGACGCACATGATGGTCTCCTCCGCGCTTGCCTGAATTCCGGCCCGCGGACGCCACTCACGTTCGCGGATACCGCAGCATTGCCCCCGGGCACGGCGGGACGCAACAAGCCGGCCCCGTTAACATTAAGGATTGCGCCGCGCGACCGCCTCAGCCATAGACCGCGCCATGCTCATCATCGACGACCTTTCGGTCCGGATCGCCGGCCGCCTCCTGATTGAACACGCCACCGTGCGCATTCCGCCCGGCTCCCGCATCGGATTCGTCGGCCGCAACGGCAGCGGCAAGAGCACCCTGTTCAACGTCATCACCCACGATGTCGCCGCCGAGCATGGCGACATCGAAATGCCGCCGCGCTGGCGCGTCGGCCGGCTCGCCCAGGAAGCCCCCAACGGCCCCGAAAGCCTGATCGACGTCGTGCTCAAGGCCGACACCGAGCGCAACCGGCTCCTGGACCTCGCCGAGACCGAACAGGACCCGCACGAGATCGCGGAAATCCAGATGCGGCTGGCCGACATGGGCGCCTACGCCGCGCCCGCGCGCGCCGCCTCGATCCTGTCGGGCCTGGGCTTCTCGGCCGCCGACCAGGAGCGCCCCTGCTCGGAATTCTCCGGCGGCTGGCGGATGCGGGTCGCGCTCGCGGCCACGCTGTTCGCCGAGCCCGACCTCCTGCTGCTCGACGAGCCGACCAACTACCTCGATCTCGAAGGCACGCTCTGGCTGCAGGATCATCTGACGCGCTATCCGCGCACCATGATCGTGATCAGCCATGACCGCGACCTGCTCGACACCTCGGTCGAGCAGATCATGTCGCTCGAAAACCAGACGCTGACGCTCTACCGCGGCGGATACACGGATTTCGAGCGGCTGCGCGGCGAGCGCCTGATGCTCGACCAGAAGATGGCCAAGAAGCAGGAGGCACAGAGGAAGCACATCCAGGCCTTCATCGACCGCTTCAAGGCCAAGGCGTCCAAGGCCCGCCAGGCGCAGTCGCGCGTGAAGATGCTGGAAAAAATGGGCCCGGTCACCAGCATCGTCATCAGCGACGTGCAACCGATCAACATTCCCGCGCCGGAGAAACTGCTCTCGCCGCCGATAGTGGCGCTGGACGACGTGTCGGTCGGCTACGCGCCCGGCAAGCCGGTGCTGAGGGGCCTGACGCTGCGGATCGACAACGACGACCGCATCGCGCTGCTCGGCTCCAACGGCAACGGCAAGTCGACGCTGGTGAAGCTGATCGCGTCGCGGCTTGAGCCGATGACGGGCAGCATCACCCGCGCCTCGCGGCTGAAGATCGCCTATTTCGCTCAGCACCAGCTCGACGAGCTCGACCCCGACGCCACCGTCTACGAGCACGTCCGCGAGCTAATGCCCGATGCGCACGAAACCAAGATCCGCGCGATGGCGGGCTCGATCGGCTTTTCCGGGCTCAACGCCGACAAGAAGGTCGAGAAGCTCTCCGGCGGTGAAAAGGCCCGCCTCATGCTCGGGATCGCGACATTCGGCGGCCCGCACATGCTGATCCTCGACGAGCCGACCAACCATCTCGACATCGACAGCCGCGGCGCCCTGATCGAGGCGATCAACGAGTATCCCGGCGCGGTGATTCTGGTCTCGCATGACCGCCATCTGCTCGACGCCTGCGCCGACCAGCTCTGGCTCGTCGCCGACGGCAAGGTGACGACGTTCGATGGCGATCTGGACGATTACCGCCGGCGCGTGCTGTCGGATCGCGACGACAGCGTCGACAGGGGCCGCGCCGAACGCGCCGCCAAGCCGCCCCGCAATTCCGAAAATCGCAAGGGCGACGCCGGACGGCGGGGCGCGCCCAAGCCGCTGCGCCAGCGCGTGGAACGCGCGCAGGCCGAGATCGCCCGCCTGACCCGCGATATTGAGACGCTCGATGCGGCGCTGGCCGACGGCTCGCTGTTCACCCGCGATCCGCAGAAAGCCGCGGCGCTGGCCAGGACGCGCTCGGAAAACGCGAGGGCCTTGGCGAAGGCCGAAGAGGACTGGCTTGCCGCGGGCGCGGCGCTTGAGGCGGCGACCAACTAGGCGGCGGATTACAACGGTCCCTGGATTTGCGATATTGCCAAGCGTGGTTCGCCGCCCGGCGCCCCACATCCGGGTTCGCCGCAAATACAAGAACATCGAACAAGGGAGGCCGCGCCATGCTACGGACCGTTTCGCTGTTGACCGCGCTCCTGTGCGCCGGCGCCAGTGCCGCGCTGGCGCAGTCCTATCCGGATCGCCCGGTGCGCGTCGTCGTCGGCTTCGCCGCCGGCAGCGGCCCCGACATTCAGGGACGCACGGTCTCGCAGGAACTCGGCAACAACCTCGGCCAGCAGTTCTATGTCGAGAACCGGCTCGGCGCGAACGGCACGATCGCGGCGCGGTCGGTCGCCACGTCCAAGCCCGACGGCTATTCGCTGCTGTTCTCCAGCTCGTCGATCATCTCCACGCCCCACATCTACAAAAGCCTCGGCTACGACACGCTCACGGACCTGCGGCCGATCGCAACCGTCGGCCAGCTCGATGGCATATTCATGCTGGTCGACTCAAAATCGCCCATCAAGACGCTCGCAGAGTTCCTCGCCCACGCGAAGACCGAGCGCGTGCTTTACGGCTCGCCCGGCGTCGGCAACGGCCTGCACCTGGCGACCGAGATTTTCGCCAAGAAAGCCGGCATCACGTTGCAGCACGTCCCCTACAAGGGCGCGTCCGAAGTCATGACGGCGCTACTCGGCGGCAGCGTGCAGGTGATGTTCGTCACCCCGCCGTCGGTGATGGGGCTGATCAAGGACGGCCGGGTGCGGCCGCTCGCCTTCACCGGGACCAAGCCGTTTCCGCCGACTCCCGAGGTGCCGCTGATGAAGGATTTGGTGGCGGGCTACGAGCCGCAGGGATCGTGGGGCATGTACTTCGCGCCAGGCAAGACCCCGGACGAGATCGTCAACAAGCTCAACGCCGAAATCCGCAAGGCGCTGCAGGTGCCGGCGGTGGCCGGCATCATGCAGCGCGACGGCTACATTCCCGACGGCCGCGACTCCGCCGCGACGGCCGCATTCTTCCGCAAGGAGGTCACGCAGGCCGCCGAAGCCGTGAAGGCGGCCGGCATCGAGCCGAACTGATCGCGCGAACTCGGACGTGAACTCATAAATGCGCTCGGGTGGACAACTTGCGAGTCTGCTTTGGCCCAAAAGCGGTCGTCAGCGACCGCAGCGCGACATGTCGAGATGTGCCACAAGCGGTCATAATTCTCGTCGCGCCATGCAGCCCAGATGGATCAATTGATGCTGCTTGCGATCTCCGCAGCTTCAAGATGATCAGCCAGCACCTTTGGCAGCTCCGAAACCGGCATACGACCAAACCCGCAGTATGCGCCTAGCCCGAAAGCCGACAGATATTTCCGCGCGGTCTGGAGCCGCGCCCTGAAACCCGCCATGTTGTGAATCATGCCGAGATAGACGCGAGCGCCCCGCGGTTCGAGGTTCTTCAGCGGTGCGAAGAATGCATCGTCGCTGCGGTCGAGCACCGGAATGTGAATCCAGTCCACTTTGCGGCCCGATGCCGCGACGAAACCGTTGGCGAGCTCCACGGCCTTTCCGAGGTCGTCGGGCTGGAAGCGCGGCCAGCCGCCGAGCGTGCCGAAGCAGAAGTGGTAGCCGAGCGCGACGCCGGCCGGGATGTGCGGCGCGAGGTTGCGCACCTCGCTCAGGTTGCGTTCGATCGAGCCCTCGAGCGGATAGCCGGGGATGCTGCCGTAGGCGTCGTGGATCTCCGTCGAGCAGTCCCACTGGATTGCGAGTTCCTTGGGCGGAATCCGCTCGATGATGGTGGCCAGCTCGGCGCGGATCGCGGCCTCATAGCCCGGCCTGATCTTCGCCAGATCGTCCTGGTTGGGGAAAATGCGCGGCGGCAGCACGCTGTTGACCATCGGCACCGAGACCTGGAAGCGCAGATGAGCCGGCAGGACGCCCTTCTCCTTCATGGTCTGGAACACGAAGTAGGAGTTCAGCGCGTCGCGCGCGTAGCCGAGCCGCCAGCCCGGATCGCCGAAGCGAACCCGTTCCACGCCGTCCTTGACCTTGAACCACCAGCTGTCGGCCGGCCCGCGGGGGAACTGGCGTTCAACACCGTTTTCGTCGGGGGCGGGGCGCTGCACAATTTCAAGTTCCGGATGCGCAGCCAGCACCTGGTAATGCACTCGGCTGATCCAGTGCCGCCGCGGGCCAACCTCGCCGTCCGGCATTGCAAACAGATATTGCCCGAGCGGCGCGCCGAACATTTCGAACACTTCTTTCGGAGTATCGAGGGGGATGCTGCCAACCAACAATAATTCACTGCTCACGCGTGCATTCTCCCAAAGCTTGCGGCCTTGCCGCCGATCATACACTGTCGGGTAACAAATACCTTTGGGAGGAAACCGTGAAGCTTTTTCTTCGTGCGCTGCTGTGCGGCGCCCTGCTTGCTCCCGCCACTGCGGCAAATTCGCAAAGCTGGCCGACGCGGCCGGTCAAGTTGATCGTGCCGACCGGGGCTGGTGCCGCCACCGATGTGATGGCGCGGTTGCTCGCCGACGGCGTGTCGAAGACGCTTGGGCAGCCCATGGTCGTCGAGAACATGCCGGGCGCATCGGGCATCGTTGCGCATCAGGCCGTCGCCCGCGCGCCGGCCGACGGCTACACGTTGCTTTTCACCAACACATCCGGACTCGCCATCAATCTCGTGTCGTTCAAGCAACTGCCCTATGATCCGACGCGTGACTTCGCGCCGGTCGCGATGGTCTGCAGCCTCGGACCACAGATGCTGTCGGTGAATGCCGAATTGCCGCCAAAAACGATGCAGGAGTTTATCGTCTACGCGAAGGCCAACCGCGGTAAGCTGTCGATGGGTTACGACACCACTGCGGGCGCGGCGGGCTTCGCGGCAAAGCTTTTTAACAGTCGCGCCGACGTTGGCCTAACCGAGGTTCCCTATCGCGCGGCCGCACAGATGGCGCAAGACATCGCGGGCGGTACGACGCAGGTCATGATGAGTTCGATCGCGGCCGCGCGCGCGGTCGTTGAATCTGGCAAGGTGCGCCGCCTCGCCGTCACCTCGGCGAGCCGCTTTCCAGGCTTGCCCGATCTTCCTTCGGTCAGTGAAACAGTGCCAGGCGTGGTGATGAACGGTTGGTTCGCCGTGGTTGTGCCGGACGGCACGCCGCTGGAAATCGTGCGGCGGCTAAACCGGGAGATGGGCGAATATCTCAAAGGTCCAGAAATCCAACAGAGGCTTCTAGCCTTTGGACTCGCGACCGAGGGCGCCGGCACACCCGATACTACCGGTCAGTTCATCCGACAGGAGCAGGCCAATTGGCGAGCTCTTGCCAAAGAAATGAACATAGAACCGCAATGATACTGTTGACGCGCAAGACCTGCTCGATGTCCGCTTTGGGTCATTCGCGACCGGGTAGAGCGAGCTACAGGTCCATGGATGTCCGCTATGCCCCCGAAAGCGGAAGCAAAATTAGCGCATTGTCATCTGCCTCGATGGACCTTTGCAGGTTGACGGTGCCGTCCTGCACGCAAATTCAAGCTCCCACACTGGAGTCTCGAATCATGCGCCGGTGAGTCCGCGCCCTACCCCACCGCGTTGAGTGGCTTGCCCGCGGCGGTCGCGGGCTTGGCGCTGATCAGCACGAAGGCGATGACACAGTCCTGCGTGCCGCGGTTGACCCAGTTGTGGATGGTGCCGCGCTGCACCAGCGCGTCGCCGGCCTTGAGCTTCACCACCACCTTGTCGTCGAGCTCCATGTCGATCTCGCCGGAGATCACGACCGCGTAGTCGATCGAATCGGTGCGGTGGTTGCGCGGCACGACGCCGGGCTCATAGCGCACCACGCGGAACACCGTGCCGCCCTCGACGGTGGTGCCGAACGAGGCCGAAGTCGGATCCTTGTCGTCGTCGTTGTCGACCGGAAAACCCTTGGTCGACCAGACGACGCAGGAGGTCACGCCGGGACGGCTGCCGACCACGTTCTTGACCGGTTCGTCGATCTGGACGACGGCGCGGCCGTCGTCGCTGTGGCCGGTGACGACGCGGCGCATTTGCAGCTTCATGGGCGGATTCCTTCCCTGTTCGATCGATGATGGAGTGGAGACCAGGTTGTCCGCCCGGCGATGAAGCCGAACGCCGGGCCGGTTATTGAACCGAAGTCCGGCTCGGCTGGGCCGTCCGCTTGGCGGGGGGCTTGGCCGGCTTCTTCGCGGTCTTCGGCGGCGGCGGCTCGGCCCCGCGTTCCATCGAGGTCAGGCGGCCGGCGGTGAAGTAATAGACGCCGGGCCGCTGTCCGTTGATGTAGGTGAGCGTGACGGTGCGCTCCACGCGATCGTTCGTGCCGATCTCGACCTTCTCCGCGAAGCCCGCTCGCTTGACCACGTCGCATTCGCTCATCTCGAGCGCGGGCGCGGCGGGGATCATCGGCACGCCCGCGTCCTGTAGCGAAACATTGCCCTGCCCGGAGGCCTGGGCGCTGCCGGCTGCGGGAACCAGGGCTCCGGCGCAGCGGCCGCTTGCGTCGACCATATCCTCGGGCGCCACCGGACCGAGCTGCTTCTCCCGGAAGCTCGTCACAGACCTCGGCGTGAACAACGTCGCCAAATCGGGCGCGCGGAACGAATCCATGTCAGGCATGGCGCAGGCGCCAAGCGCCAGCCCCCCAGACAGCAATGAAATCTTCGCGGCAAACCGCACGGACATTCCCCGAACCCATCCCCCCCCAGCGGCGGACCCAAACCCAACTTTGCGTCACCATCTGGGCGGCCGCAACCGTAACGCAGAATCGGTCCCATCAGGCCTTCTTGACCCACCGGCCCTGCTCGTCGGGCTGCCAATAGGTGGCTTCGAACCCCTGCTCCTTGGCCTCGCTCCAGTGCACGCGGGCGGCTGCGACCGCGTCGTCATCCTCGCCGTCGAACAGCAGCACGATGCGGTCGTAGCTCTTGGCATCCGGCGGCATCGAAACGCCATCGATCAGGAACCGCACGGTCGCGCCGTTCGGATTGTCGCCGGCGGTGGTGAGCAGGATCGGCTGCAGCGACGGCTCGCTTTCGCGGGCGGTGCCGTGCGGCAGGAAATTGTCGTCGCGATAGGTCCAAAGATGCGCGTCGAGCCCGTCGATGCGCTCGTCGGAGGCTGCCTGCACCACGACGCGCCAGCCGCGTTCGTAGGACCGCTCCAGCAACAGCGGCAGCACGCGCTCCAGCGGCTGCCGCTGCAGATGGTAGAACAGGATTTCGGTCATCGCTCGTAGTGATCCGCGACGAGCTGGTTGAGCAGCCGCACGCCCCAGCCCGCGCTCCAGCTCTTGTTGATGTCGTTCTGCGGCGAGCCCAGCGCGGTGCCGGCGATGTCAAGGTGGACCCACGGCGTCTTGTCGACGAAGCGCGCCAGCAGTTGCGCCGCGGTGATCGAGCCGCCGAAGCGACCGCCCGTGTTCTTCATGTCGGCGAACTTGGAATCGATCATCTTGTCGTATTCCGGCCCGAGCGGCATGCGCCACACCCGCTCCATCGTCGCCTGCCCGGCCTTGGTCAGGCGCTCGCACAGCCGGTCGTCGTTGGAAAACATGCCGGCGTACTCCTGGCCGAGCGCGACGATGATCGCGCCGGTGAGCGTCGCCAGATCGATCATGAAGCGCGGCTTGTGCCTGGTGTTGACGTAGTGCAGCACGTCGGCCAGCACGAGGCGGCCTTCGGCGTCGGTGTTGATGATCTCGATGGTCTGGCCGTTCATGGTCTTGACGATGTCGCCCGGCCGCTGCGCGTTGCCGTCGGGCATGTTTTCGACCACGCCGATCGCGCCGATCGCGTTGACCTTGGCCTTTCGCGCGGCGAGCGCATGCATCAGGCCGACCACGCAGGCCGCGCCCGCCATGTCGCCCTTCATGTCCTCCATGCCGGCCGCGGGTTTGATCGAGATGCCGCCGGTGTCGAAGGTCACGCCCTTGCCGATGAAGGCCACCGGCGCGTCGCCCTTCTTGCCGCCGTTCCAGCGCATGATGACCACGCGGCTGTCCTTGCGCGATCCCTGCCCAACCCCGAGCAGCGCGTTCATGCTGAGTTTCTTCATTGCTGCGACGTCGAGCACTTCGAGCATGACGCCGAGCTTCTTGAGCACGGCTGTTCGGCGGGCGAATTCCTCGGGATAGAGCACGTTCGCCGGCTCGTTGATGAGATCGCGGGCGATGATCACGCCGTCGGCGACCGGCTCCTGCGTGCCCTTCCAAGCCTTTGTTGCCCCGCGCGAATTGGCAACCGCGATGGTGACCTGCGGCAACGCCTTCGGCTCGTCGTCCTCCTTGGGCTTGGTCTTGTAGCGATCGAAGACGTAGGCGCGCAGCCGCGTGCCGAGCGCGACCTCGGCCGCCTGGTCGGGCTTGAGCGAACCGCTTGAAAACTCAGCGAAAACCGTCGCCTCGCCGGCCGCGGTGGGGATCTTGCCCATGGCCGCGCCGCCGAGCCTGACGAAATCCTGCGCCTTCAGCTTTCCGGCCTTGCCAACGCCCAAAATTACCAGCCGCGCCACTGGCAATCCGGCGGGTGCGACGATGTCCAGCGCGCGGCCGCTCTTGCCGGTGAACCGGTCCCCCGCCGCTGCCCTCTGGACCAGGTCGCCGGTCGGCGCCAGCGCCTTGCGGCTAGCGGGGCCGAATTTCAGACCCTCCTCGCAGAACAGAATAAGAACACCCTTGGCCGGCGTCGCAAACGGGGCAAAAGCCAGCTTTCGGTCATCGGCCATGGCATTTCCTCTGAAGCATCGGGCGCAGGTGCGTCCTTATGGCCCGCTCCGCGCGGTCTGCAAAGCCCGGCCCGGACCGCCCACAGGCGATCGTTGCCAAAGCCGCAAAACCCACGCAGACAGGGCCCCGGTCGACCTGCACAGCATTAACTGTTTGTTGTGCATGTTCAACGGGTTTGCCATTCCGAAGCCATTTTGTCGGCCGATCAAGGCATACTGCAATTTGGGGGGATCGGCCCGCTTGGTTGAGGGGCACGCCGGGCGAGGGATCCGGTGCGCGAGCGGTTCGGCCGAAGGTGGGACGGCGTAGGCGGATGGACTCAATCGGCCGGTACATTTTTCGCACCACGTTGGGGGCGTTCCTGTTGGTGCTCGTCAGTCTCACGAGCGCCATCTGGCTGACCCAGGCGCTGCGCGATGTCGACCTGATAACCAGCAAGGGACAGAACATCCTGGTGTTCATCGGCATCACCAGTCTGGTCATCCCGCAATTGGTCATGGTGATCGCGCCGGTCGCGCTGGTCGTGGCGGTCGCCCACATCCTTCACAAGCTCGCCACGGATTCCGAGATCATCGTAATGAACGGCGCAGGCATGCGCCCGTGGCGGCTGCTGCGGCCATTCCTTGCGGTTACCGTCCTCGCGTCGGTGATGCTTTCGGCAATCAGCGCCTATATCGCCCCCGAAAGCCTGCGGGTACTGCGCCACCGGGTCACCGAGGTGCGCACCGATCTCGTCAGCAACATCGTGCAGCCGGGCCACTTCATCCAGATCGAAAACGGCCTTGCCTTCAACATCCGGGAGCGACGGCCCAACGGTCTCCTGGGCGGCCTGCTGATGGACGACCGCCGCGACCCCGCCCAGCGCATCACCATCGTCGCCGAGCACGGCGAACTGTTTAAGAACGAAACCGGCAACTTCCTGCTGCTGGAAAACGGCAGCATCCAGCGCCACGAGACCAAGCAGCGCGACCCTAACATCGTGCTGTTCGATCGCTACGCCTTCGACCTGTCGCAATTCTCCGGCGGACCTCAGGTCGTCAAGCTCTCGGTGCGCGAGCGCTACCTGTGGGAGCTCTTCGCGCCCGATCGCAACGATCCGATGTTCGTGCAGCAGCCGGGACAATTCCGCGCCGAGATGCACGACCGCATCCTGGCGCCGATCTATCCGTTCGCGTTCGTTCTGATCGCCTTCGCGCTGCTGGGAGCCCCGCGCACCACGCGCCAAAGTACCGCATGGTCGATCACCGGAGTCATTCTCGCCGTTTCCGGGCTTCGCCTGATCGGCTTCACCAGCACGGTGTTCAGCGTAAAATACCCGGCCGCCGCGGCGTTTCAGTATGCCGCGGTGACGGGAACGATCGCCGCGAGCCTTTACGCGATTTCGCGCGGGCTGCACATCGAGCCGCCGGCGTTCCTGACCAATGCCGTCGATGCCGCCAAAGAATGGATCGCGCGCCGCTCCGTGGCTATCGCGAGGCCGGCACAATGATCGGTACGCTCCCGCGCTACTTCGGCATGCGTTTCCTCACGACGTTGGTGGCGGTGCTGTTGGGCGCATTCGCGCTGGTCATCCTGCTGGATTATGTCGAGCTGATGCGGCGCTTGTCCGACGCACCGAACGTGTCCGCGTTGCTGGTCGCGAAGATTTCGCTGTTTCGCGTGCCGCAGATCACGGAGCAGATTCTGCCATTCTGCGTGCTGATCGGCGCGATGTCCTGTTATCTCGGCCTGTCGCGGCGGCTCGAACTGGTGGTTTCCCGCGCGGCGGGAATGTCGGCCTGGCAGTTCATCGCGCCGGCCATCGTCGTCGCGCTGGGCGTCGGCGTCATTGCCACCGCCGTCTACAACCCGATCGCCGCGGTCCTCCAGGAGAAAGCCAAGCGCCTAGAAGCGGAAGTGTCCGGCAGCGTCGAGGGCCTGCAGGCCACCGTGAACGGATTCTGGGTGACCCAGCGCAGCAACAACGGTCAGTCGATCATCAATGCTACCAGCAGCCGCGAGCAAGGCTTGATGCTGAGCAAGGTCACCGCCTTCGTGTTTGACCAGGGCAATCATTTCATCGAGCGGATCGAGGCCAACACCGCCGTCCTCGAGGCCGGCCATTGGCGGCTCGACGACGCGCGCGTCTACGCGCCCGGTGCGCCGCCGGATGAGCGCGAGTTCTACCTGCTGGCGACCAATCTGACGCCCGAGCAGGTTCGGGAAACCTTCTCGACGCCGGAGACGGTGCCGTTCTGGCAGCTTCCCTATTTCATCGACATGGCGGAGCGCTCCGGCCTCGCCGCGGCCCGATACCACCTGCAATTCCAGAAGCTCCTGGCGCGGCCATTCATGCTGGCGGCCATGGTGCTTCTGGCAGCGGCCTTCAGCCTGCGATTTGTCCGCTTCGGCGGCGTGCAGAAGATGGTGCTCGGCGGCGTGACCTCGGGCTTCCTGCTCTACATCCTGTCGAAGCTGACGGACGATCTAAGCAACGCCGGGCTGCTGACCCCCATGATCGCGGCATGGATGCCCGCGGCCATTGGCGCCATGACCGGATTTGTCGTCCTGCTGCACCAGGAGGACGGGTGATGGCTCTCGGTGCCAGCACTCGTGCGTCTTCCTGGCGTAGGCGAGTAAAGCGAAACGTCCTGATCCTGTTGAGCGCGGCAACGATCGTTGCCGCCTTTGGCGATGCTATTGCGCCGGCCGAGGCGCAGACCTTTCCGACGCGGCCGCCGCGAAGCACTCCAAAATCCTCGCCGACCAATTCTCAGGGCGAAAAGACGCCGATGTTGCTGCAGGCGACCGAGGTCCACTACGATTACAACAACAAGCGTGTCTCCGCCGTCGGCAATGTCCAGATCTACTTTTCCGGCACGACGGTCGAAGCCGACAAGCTCATCTACGACGAGACCACCCGGCGGCTGCTGGCCGAAGGCAGCGTGCGGCTGACCGAGCCGGACGGCAAGATCATCTATTCCGACCGGATGGATCTCAGCGACGATTTCCGCGACGGGTTCGTCGACTCGCTGCGCCTCGACACCGCGGACAAGACGCGCATGGCGGCCGCGCGCGCCGACCGCTCGGCCGGTTCGTTCACGGTGTTCCATAGCGGCGTCTACACCGCCTGCGAGGCCTGCAAGGACGACCCCAAGAAGCCGCCGCTGTGGCAGGTCAAAGCGGCGCGGATGATCCACGACAGCACCGAGAAGATGATCTACTTCGAGGATGCGCGGCTCGAATTCTTCGGCCGGCCGGTCGCGTATATGCCCTACTTCTCCGCGCCCGATCCGACCGTGAAGCGCAAGTCGGGGTTCTTGATGCCGCTCGTCACCAGCAGCGGGACAAACGGCGTTAGCATCGAGACGCCGTATTATTGGGCGCTGGCGCCCGACTACGACTTCACGTTCACGCCGCGGCTGATGGCCACGCAGGGAGCGCTGCTGCGCGGCGAGTTCCGGCAGCGGCTGATCGACGGCGCCTACTCGATCCGCGCCGGCGGCATCTATCAGCTCGACAAGGATGCATTCCTGCGCAGCGACGGCTCGGCCACGCCCGGCTATCGGGACTTCCGCGGCAGCATCGAGACTTCAGGACAGTTTGCGCTGAGCGAAAAGTGGACCTGGGGCTGGGATGGCATCTTGCCGACCGACCCGACCTATTTCCAGAACTACGGCTTGCGAACGTTCCAGAGCAGCGGCAACTCGCTGATGACCGGCGGAATCCAGGGTATATCGCAGCTCTTTCTCGCCGGCCGCGGCGATCGCAGCTATTTCGACATCCGTACCATCCACTACTACGGATTCTCCGAAGCCGACGTGCAGCGCCAGATTCCGGTCGTCCATCCGGTGGTCGACTACAGCTATGTCTTCGGCCAGCCGGTGCTGGGCGGGGAGCTCGGCTATCAGATCAACCTGACGAGCCTGAGCCGCGGCAGCGCGTCTTTTGACCCGATCTCGGCCGCGGCATACACCACCGGCCTCTGCACGCTCGTGAGCGCGGATCCGAGCGCGAAGATTCCCGCCAACTGCCTGCTCCGCGGCATACCGGGCAACTACACGCGGTTTTCCGCGGAGACGCAGTGGAGGCGCAGCGTCACCGACCCGTATGGACAGATCTTCACGCCGTTCGCAAAGTTGCGGGCGGACGCCGCCGCGATCTCGATCCATAATGATCCCGGCGTCTCCAATTATTTCGCGACCGGCGAGCGTACCGAGTTCCGCGCCATGCCGACGGTCGGTTTGGAATACCGCTATCCGTTCATCAACGTGCAGGCCTGGGGCACGCAGACCATCGAGCCGATGGCGCAGATCATCGTGCGCCCGGATGAGCAGCGCATCGGCAGGCTGCCCAACGAGGACTCCCAGAGCCTGATCTTCGACGACACCAATCTGTTCAAAATCGACAAGTTCTCCGGTTGGGACCGCGTCGAAGGCGGCGGCCGCGCCAACGTGGGCGTGCAATACACCACCCAATTCAACCGCGGCGGCTTCTTCGGCGCGGCATTCGGCCAGTCGTATCACCTTTTCGGCGTCAACTCGTTCGCCACCGGCGACAACACCAACACCGGTATCACCAGCGGTCTCGACACCAAGCGGTCCGACTATGTGTCGCGCTTCTCGTATCAGCCGGATCGCATCTACACCTTCACCACGCGCTTCCGGTTAGACAGTGACACCTTCGAGGTCCGTCAGTTCGAGACGGAAGGCCGCGCCACTTTCGACCGCTGGTCGGTGGGCCTGCTCTACGGCAAGTACGACGCCCAGCCGGCGCTTGGCTTTCTGGAGCGCCGCGAAGGTATCCTCGCCAACGCTTCGGTCAGGCTCAGTCAGAACTGGGCCGCCAACGCCGCGGTCCGCTATGATCTCGACGCCCATTCGGTCGTTGGAACCTCATTTGGCGTCAACTACATCGATGATTGCTTCATCATCGGCATGAACTACATCACGAACTACGTCTACAGCGGTAACGTGACCAGGGATGAGAGAATTATGCTGCAGATGAGACTGCGCACCCTGGGCGGCAATCAGTACGGCCACTCTGTCAGCGGCCTGATGGGCGGGCTATAACGGGGCCGGTTGCGGGGGCCGCGCGGAATTGGCGATGGTAAAGGGAATATTCGTGACGCAACGAATGATCTGTGCCGCGCTCGCGGTACTGGTGCTCTCGGCGCCTGCCTCGGCGCAGCGCGTTGAGACACGCGCTCTGCCTCCCAACGAAAT
>SHVN01000074.1 GCA_009694215.1 Xanthobacteraceae bacterium | reverse complement strand
TTCTCCGACGACATGGACGGGCTGCGCAAGGTGCCCGACAACGTGCCGAACAAGGAGATGCTGACGCAGCATCTCGGCAAGCCGCTGACCAAGGTTCCGGACCCGTTCGGCACCCATCCTTCGTTCGGCGAGCACAACAACGCGCGGCTACGCGCCTTCCTCGACACCTTCGGCTTCGAATACGAGTACATGTCCTCGACGCAGTGCTACACCTCCGGCCGCTTCGACGAAGCCTTGCTCAGGGTGCTGGCGCACTTCGACAAGGTGATGGCGATCATGCTGCCGTCGCTGCGCGAGGAGCGGGCGCAGACCTATTCGCCTTTCCTGCCGATCGATCCCAAGAGCGGCATCGTGCTGCAGGTGCCGGTGCTGGCGCATGACGCCAAGCGCGGAACCATCACCTACGAGGAGCCGGAGACGCAGGAGCGCTTCACCGTCCCGGTTACCGGCGGCCGCTGCAAGCTGCAATGGAAGCCGGACTGGGCGATGCGCTGGGTTGCGCTCGGCATCGACTACGAGATGGCCGGCAAGGACCTGATCGATTCGGTGAAGCTGTCTGGCGAAATCTGCCGCGCGCTCGGCGCGCTGCCGCCGGAAGGCTTCAACTACGAGCTGTTCCTCGACGAGAAGGGCCAGAAGATTTCCAAGTCGAAGGGCAACGGGCTCACCATCGACGAATGGCTGCGCTACGCCAGCCCCGAGAGCCTGTCGCTGTTCATGTACCGCGAGCCGAAGTCGGCCAAGCGGTTGTACTTCGACGTCATCCCGCGGCACGTCGACGAGTACCAGCAGTTCCTCGACGGCTACGAGCGGCAGGACGGCAGGCAGCGCCTTTCCAACCCGGTCTGGCACATCCATTCGGGCCAGCCGCCCAAGGCCGATAATCCGATCTCGTTCGGGATGCTGCTGACGCTGGTCTCATCCTCGAATGCCGAGAACGCCGAGACGCTGTGGGGCTTCATCGGCCGCTACCGGCCGGGTGTGACGCCCGTGTCGCATCCCAAGCTGAATGAGGCGGTCAAATACGCAATCCACTACTATCGCGACTTTGTTGCACCGAAAAAGAAATTTCAGTACGCGCTTCCGCAGCAGCGCGCGGCTCTTTCCGATTTGCGTGACGCGCTGGCCCAGTTGGGAGCTGAGTCAACGGCGGACGTAATTCAGGACATAGTATATGAAGTGGGGCGGCGAGAGCCGTTTTTGGACGAAAAGAAAAAAGGCAAAGACGGAAGGCCTGGAGTATCGCTGGCGTGGTTTAATATGTTATATCGAGTGTTGCTGGGGCAAACTCGAGGACCACGTTTTGGCTCCTTCGTTGCGGCTTACGGCATTGCTAACACCATAGATATGATCGGCGGTGCGCTCGCCCGTTCGGCGAGTGGCGAGCCAACCTATGTTCCCCCTGGCTACCGTTATCGCCTTTATTTCGATGAAACGGGCAATGGCGATCTTCGCGTAGCTAAGAAGAACCCAAATCAACGCTATCTAAGTCTCACCGGTCTCATAATTCGGCAGGATATTCATGATGGGCTGGTCAGTGACCAGTTGGTGCGGATAAAGCGAGAAATTTTTGGCGAGCAATCTGTCGTACTTCACCGACGCGACATTGTGAGTCGGAAAGATATTTTTTCGCGATTGAACGATGAGGAATTACGAGCCAAATTCAGGGCGAAAATTGCCGAGCTATTGGAGACTGCTCCCGTTACCGCGATTACGGTAACTGTCGACAAACTGGCCCTGCTGGAAGTTCAAACTCAACGACCATTCGGCGTCTATCATTATGTGCTGATATGGCTCCTTGCGTTGTTTGTGAAATGGCTTGATCGGCACGGGTATTATGGGGATGTTGAGGGGGAAATGCGGGGGCCTAAGCACGACGCGCAACTCCGTCGAGCGCTTCGAGTCTTCTACAAGGAGGGGGGAGAGTTTCCTAAGGAGGTAATTCAGTCCCGCTTGACCTCACACGAGCTTCGACTCAAATCAAAGAAAGCGAATATTGCTGGGTTACAGTTGGCCGATTTGTTGGCCCATCCGGCTCTTCGACTTCATTTATCTCGTAGATCAGCGAAAATTGCGGCCCCCGACGAATATGTCGTTTTGGCTAAAATCCTCGAAACCTCTAAATACGATCGGGATATAAAGGATGGAGAGGTGGAAGGATGGGGACGGAAATGGCTCCCCTAAAAAAATCCGGGGCCCTATAGGCCCCGGTGATCGCAAGCGATCTCCCTTCGACCGTAGCCGAATTGTCATCTTTATATGACTTTATCATCTAGAAAGCAAAGTCAGTCTAAATATATGATATTGTTAGATTTTTTCTCGCGCTATAAGGCCAGAGCATAGTTCCGCTCGACCACTAAGATATGCCACGAAAGGTGCGCCACAACGGCGACGCTCGCGTATGACCGCTTCCGCGCTCGCCATCATCGGCTCGACGATCGTCGTATCCTCATTCATGTCCGGCGTGTTCGGCATGGCCGGCGGGATGGTTCTGCTCGGCGTGCTGCTGGTCTATTTCGACGTCGCCACCGGCATGGTGCTGTTCTCGATCCTGCAGATCACCGCCAACGGCTGGCGCGCGCTGCACTGGCGGCGATTCGTGCTCTGGCCGATCTTCTACTGGTACGTCGCGGGCGCGCTGCTGGCCTTCGCGGCGATGCGCTATCTCGCCTACGTTCCCGACAAGGCGGTCGTCTATATCCTGCTCGGGCTGATGCCGTTCACGGTGGAGGTGCTGCCGGAATCGATGCGGCCAAACATCGAATGGCGCGGCGTTCCGTTCATCACCGGCATCTTCACCACGGTGATCCAGTTCATGGCCGGCGTCGGCGGGCTGTTCCTCGACATCTTCTTCAACAAGAGCCAGCTTGACCGCAAGACTACCAACGCCACCAAGGCGATCACCCAGACCTTCAGCCACGTCATCCGCGCGGCCTATTTCGGTTCGCTCGCGGGCGTCGGCGATCTACAATTCGTGGTCTGGGGGCCGGGCATCGTGCTTGCGCTCCTCGGCGCGATGGCCGCGCCGTTCGTGCTGGAGCGGATGACCGATCACGGTTCCCGGCAATGGACCCGCGTCATCATCTTCACGCTTGCGGTGATCTATCTGATCCGCGGCGGCCTGCTGTTGTGGCAGGGCGCGTGACGCTGCCTACGCGAACATCTCGATTCTGCCATTGAGCGCCATCAAGCCGGTTTCGACCTTGAGCGCGGGTTGGCGCTCGCCCACCTGCTTGCGGAAATCGGCCATCGCCGTGCGATGCGTCTCGGTCTCGATCTTTGGATTGGCGACCTTCTCCGGGCCATACGCGATCTTGGCGGCACCGCAGTCGCGGTGGTCGATCGCGATCACCTTTTTGATGTGATGCAGTTGGATCGAGGTGGCGAGATTGTCCCAGAAAGCCTTTTGCCAGTCCTTGAACGGCTCCGCGACAACACCCACCGCCGCGCCTGCGATCACGAACTGACTGAACTTGCCCGTCAGCCCCCGCCGCCGGGTGTAGCGATGCACCGGCTCCTGCAGCCGGGGATCGATGCAGCCGAGCACCATGGCCTCGTAGTGACCTTCGGCTGCGAACGCCCTGTAGGGCGACAGCACCGCGGCCGCGCTGAAGGCTGCAGCGCTGAGCACAAGGTGGCGGCGGCTAAAGGCGCCGCGCAGCAAGTCGCCGCAGCAGGTGCAAGAGGAAATATGGATGACGTCTTTCATGGGCGGCTCCGGTCGATCAAGCTGCCGCCGATCATGCAGGAAGATTACTGGCTTGCCCATACGATGCGGGCAATCCACACCACGTCTTCGTGCGACAGCGTGCGCTCGGGATGGTCGGCGTTGAGCGATTTCAGCTCCACCTGCTTGGCGGTCTGGCGCTTGAGCTCCTTGACCATCACCTCGTCCTTGCTGGTCTTGACCACCACGCGGTCGCCGCGCCGTACCGGAGCCGCAGGCGACACGATGATGACGTCGCCGTCGCGATAGGCCGGCAGCATGGACTCGCCTGAGATTTCCAGCGCATAGGCGTGGTCGTCGGTCACGGCGGGGAACGCGATCTCGTCCCAGCCCTTGCCGACCGGAAAGCCGCCGTTGTCGAAATAGCCGCCCGAGCCGGCCTCGGCGAAGCCGATCAGCGGCACCGCCTGCGCGGCGCCACTCGACTCGCCGATCAGCGACACGAAGGATTCGACGCTTACGCTGGTCGCGGCGAGCGCCTTGGCCACCGACTCGGTGGAGGGCCAGCGCGCGCGGCCGTCCGGCGTGATGCGCTTCGACTTGTTGAAGGTGGTCGGATCGAGGCCGGAGCGCTTGGCCAGCCCCGATGGGGAAAGCTTGGCTCGCGCTGCGAGCCGGTCGAGGGCTGTCCAGATCTGGTTGTGTGTGAGTGGTGCGCTTGCCATCCCGGTTTCCAGCTTTCCGGGTTAAGACTATTATCCAGAGCTAGGAATTATAGCCTTAGCCGCGTATTGTCCAGTCCTACCTTGAAGAACGCAGTCACGGCCGATAGGGTCCGCGCCACTTGCTCCGGAGCGTCCGTTGATCGGCTTTTTCGACCGCTTGGCCCGGCCGCTGCTCCGGGCGTTCGATCCGGAAGACGCCCATTCGCTTGCGATCAAGGCCCTGAGGTTCGCCCCCGGGCGGCGGTCTCCGGCGGGTGATTCGCGGCTGACGGTGCGGGCCTTTGGGCTCAACTTCCCCAATCCGGTCGGGATCGCGCCCGGCTTCGACAAGCACGCGGAGGTTGCCGATGCCCTGCTGGGCCTGGGATTCGGCTTCGTCGAGATAGGCACGGTGACCCCGCTGCCGCAGCAGGGAAATCCGCGCCCCCGCGTGTTCAGGCTCGAGCCGGACCAGGCGGTGATCAACCGGCTGGGCTTCAACAGTCATGGCGGGGCTGCGGTGCTGGCGCGGCTCGCGGCGCGCGCCGGCCGGGGCGGCATCGTCGGGGTCAATGTCGGTGCCAACAAGGATTCGAGCGATCGCTCCGCCGACTATGTCCGCCTGTTCGAGCAGTTTGCGCCGGTGGCGAGCTACGTCACCGTCAACATATCGTCGCCCAACACGCCGGGCCTGCGCGAACTGCAGCGCGCATCCGCGCTCGACGACCTGCTCGCGCGCATCGTCGAGACCCGCGACCGGATCGCCCCGCGCGCGGGACCGATACCGTTGCTGCTAAAGATCGCCCCTGACCTCACTCTGACGGATCTCGACGACATCGTCGGCGTGGCGCGGGCACGCAGGATCGACGGGATGATTGTCGGCAACACCACACTCAGCCGGCCGCCGGCCCTGCGCGATCAGGTGACGGCCAAGCAGGCGGGCGGGCTGTCGGGCCGGCCGCTCTATCCGCTGTCGACGCGGATGCTGGCGGAGACCTACGTGCGGGTCGAAGGCGCGTTCCCGCTCATTGGCGCCGGCGGCATCGATTCCGGCGCGGCCGCGCTCGGCAAGATCAGGGCGGGCGCGAACCTGGTGCAGCTCTACAGCGCGCTGATCTATCACGGGCTTGCGCTCGTCGGCGGGATCAAGGCCGCGCTGTCGGGCGCGCTCGATCGCGGCGACGCGAAGACGCTGTCCGATCTGGTCGGCGTCGATGCAGCGGCGATGACGGCGGAGAAGTGGCCGGCTTGATTACTTGCCTTTTGGCGCTCTGACCAGCCGCAGGATCAGCCAGATCGGGATTACGATCACGGCGCCGAGCAGGAAATACTGCCATAGCCAGCGAACGGCATCGAAGCCCATGTTCCAGACATCGCGGATCAGGCGCTGCAGGCTCGAGAAGATGTTCAGCGGATCGAGCCCGAGCGCGGACAGCACGACGCCGATCAGGATCGACAGCAGGATGAGCTTGCCGAGCGCCGCGAGCGGCGGCCCGCCGAGGAAACGACTTATGTTGCCGGACATCGTGGTCTCCGTTGCGCCTTCGGCCATTCTAGCATGAAATGATCGTGTCTAATTCAAGATCGCAGTTTGAGTTCTCATGGCCGCGCATCCGCTTTTCGTTTCATCCGGCGATCTGGTCGCCGACCGGCGCTACCAGTGGGCGCTGGATTATCTGCAGCGCGGCGATGCCGCCGCTGCCGCCGATATTCTCGTGCAGGTGGTGGAGACCGCGCCGGGCTTCGCCACGGCCTGGTTCGCGCTCGCCTCGATCCGCGAGGCGACGGGCGACCGCGACGGCGCCATTGCCGCGTTTAAGGCCGCGCGCGACGCCGACCGAGAGGATTATCACGGCGCGCGGCTGCACTTGGCCCGCCTCGGCATGGGCGAGGCGACGCCTTCCATGACCGGCGTCTATGTGCAGCGGCTGTTCGACCAGCATGCGCCGGACTTCGACGCGGCGCTGCTGGAGCGGCTCGACTATCGCGGGCCGCAACTCCTGCTGGACGCGGTGCGGGCGCATGCGGCGGAGCCGCTGCGGCTCGGTTCCGTGCTCGATCTTGGCTGCGGCACGGGCCTTGGCGGCGTGGCGTTCCGGCCGTTCTGCGACTGGCTCATCGGCGTCGACATCTCCCCCGGCATGGTCGAGCAGGCGCGCGCCAAGGGGCTCTATGACCGGCTGGCCGTCGCGGAGCTCGTCGAGTTCCTTGCCGGCGAAGCGGGCGCCCAGAACCACCTCGTGCTGGCGGCGGATGTCTTTGTCTATTGCAGCGACATCGCGCCGATCGCCTCAGCCGTCGCCCGCGTGCTGGCGCCGGGCGGCCTGTTTGCCTTCACCGTGGAGGCTCATGACGAGCGCGGCGTGCGCCTGCAGGGAACCCTGCGCTACGCCCACGGCGCGGATCATGTGCGCGCCGCCCTCGAAGCGGCGGACTTGCGGATTTTGCAGCTCGCCGCTGCATCGACACGCTCGGAAAAAGGCGAGCCTGTGCCGGGCCTGCTCGCCGTCGCCGGGCTTTAGTGCACGTCCGTTCCGACGGCTTCGGAAATCGACTTGAATCCGTCTCGCTCCAGCAGCCGTGCCAGGCCTCGCGCGATCCGTCGCGCCAGTAGCGGGCCCTCATAGACCATCGCGGTGAAGAGCTGCACCAGCGACGCACCGTTGCGGATTTTCGCGTAGGCGTCCTCGGCGGTGGTCACGGCGCCGGCCGAGATCAGCACATGGCGGCGCCGGTCCATGCGCCGGTAGCATTCGGCGGTGGCGGCCATCGGCGCGCGGTAGACGATCGGCGGCCCCGCCACCGTTCCGGGCAACGAGCGCCAGAGCGCCTCCGGCGATTTGAGCGTCTCCGGCTTGCCCGGCACCTGGTTGAACATGAAGCCTGCGATGAAATCGTGGCCGGCGGCCGCGGCCAGCATGCGCTCGACCGCTGCAACCCCGCCCACCGACGACGCCTTCAAGAACACCGGAATCGTCAGATCGAGTTCGCCCAGAGCCGCGACGCAGGCCCTGGTGTTGTTGCCGTCGCGAAAAAAATCGTGCCCGTCCGCGGTGTTCGGGCAACTGAGATTGAGCATCAGATAATCGGCGTGCGGGGCGAGCAGCCGCGCCGCGTCGGCATATTCGGCGACGATGCTGTCTGGATCGAGCGGCGGCGCGCCGATGCCGCGGTTGGTCACCCCGATGTTGATGCCGAGCGGAACCGGGAGCCGCAGGTCCTTCACGCGTCCGGCCACCACCTGCGCGCCGTCGTTCTGCATGCCGTAGTGCACCAGCAGCGCGCGATCCTGCGGCAGGCGCCACAGGCGGGGCCTCGGATTGCCGTCGGACGGGTCGATCGACACCGAGCCGATCTCGACGCTGCCGAAGCCCAGCACCGCCAGCGCCGCGACCGATTCGCCGCTTTTATCGTAGCCGGCCGCAAGCCCGATCGGATTCGGGAACCGGACGCCCGCAATCGTGGTCTCGAGCCTTGGGTCCGAGACCGCCAACAGGGGCGCAAGCCCGGACGCCGCCCATGCCATGTTCGCGCCCAGCTTGATGGCGAGATGATGGGCGTGTTCCGCCTCCAGGCAGAACGCCAAAGGTCTGATCACGCCGGAATAAAGGCCCATGGATATGGCTGCAGCGACTTCGTTCTGCCGATGGTGCAAACTAGCGCAGCCCTTCAGTGGGGGAAACCGGGCGTCGGGAGGAACAAAATGAAAAAGCTCGTCTGGGGCGCCATCGCGCTCGCGCTGTCATTCGCCGGCCCCGCCGGCGCGCAGGAAAAGGTTAGGCTCGCGGTCGGCGGCAAGTCGGCGGTGTTCTATCTGCCGCTCTCGGTGACCGAGCGGCTCGGCTACTTCAAGGATGCGGGCCTCGACGTCGAGATTTCCGACGTCTCAAGCGGCGCGCGCGCCCTGCAGGCGATCGTCGGCGGCTCGGCTGAGCTCGGCATCGGCACGTTCGATCACACCATCCAGATGCAGGCCAAGAACCAGCCGGTGGTGGCGCTGCTGCAGTACGGCCGCTATCCGGGTTTCGTGCTGGCGATGATGCGCGGCAAGGCCGATCTCTACAAATCGCCGAAGGATCTGAAGGGGCTGAAGATCGGCGTGACCTCGCCCGGCTCCAGCACACATTTCATGGCCGCCTATATGATGGTGCGCAACGGGCTCAAGGCCGACGACGCCTCGTTCATCGGCACCGGCACCACATCGACGGCCGTTGCCGCCGCGCGCCGCGCCGAAATCGACGCCATCGTCAGCTCCGATCCGATGATGACGCTGATGGAGAACGAGAACCTGGTAAAGGTCGTCGCCGACACCCGCACCGCCGACGGCACGAAAGCGGTTTATGGCGGGCCCTATCCCGGCGGCGTGATCTACGCCACGCCCGCCACCATCGAGAAGAATCCGCAGACGGTGCAGCTGGTGGTCAACGCCTTCGTCCGCGGCCTGAAGTGGATCGCGAGCCATTCGGCCGAGGACATCGCCAAGCTGATGCCAGAGGAATACGCGCTGGGCAATCTGCCGATCTACATCAAGGCGCTCACCGTCTCGAAGCCGATGTTTTCGCCCGACGGCCATTTCGAGCCGGGCGCGGTCGGCACCGCCTATGCCGTGCTCAAGGTGTTCGATCCGGCGGTGGCGGGCGCGACCTTCGATCTGTCGAAGACCTACAACGACACCTTCGTGAAGAAGGCGATTGCCGGGAAATAGCACCGTCGGACATGAACCTCGCGAAAACAATCGATACCGTTCCGCTGCTGCCGGAGAAGTTTTTGCGCTGGTTTTCGTCACGCGGCTGGAATCCGCGCGCGCATCAGCTTGAATTTCTGGAACGCGCCCGCGACGGCCGCTCGGTGCTGCTGATCGCGCCGACCGGCGGCGGCAAGACGCTGGCGGGTTTTTTGTCGCCGCTGGTGGAGTTGGGCGAGCGCGGCGCGAAGCCCCGCCGCATGGTCTCGACCGGCAATGACCTGCGGCGCTCGGAAGGCCTGCACACGCTCTACATCTCGCCGCTGAAGGCGCTGTGCGACGATCAGCTCGATTTTCCAACATCGTGATGACCAGGAAGCTCTGCCCCAAGCCGCAGATGACCGCCGAGGATGCCTTCCTGACGTCGCTGCGGTCGGCGAAGCGCTGGCGCGTGGACGGCGACCGGCTCATCATCGAAGGCGACGCGGCGCGGCTGTTGATGAAGGCTGGCACGGCCGCCAAGAAGTAACAAGCAGAGCCCGTGCCGCCAGTATCCGCCACGCAAGCCGCTTCGAGCGTCAGCAGCGCCCCATCCGAGGGTGCGCTGGCCGTCATGGGCGCCGAATTCGCCGCCGATCCGGCGGGCGTGATCTATTGGCCGGAGCAGGGCCTGCTGGCGGTGGCCGACCTGCACCTCGAAAAGGGATCGAGCTTCGCCGCGCGCGGCGTGCTGCTGCCGCCCTACGACACGGCGGCGACCTTGGCGCGGCTCGCGGCGCTGATCGCCCGCTATGCGCCTCGCACGGTGGTGGCGCTGGGCGACAGCTTCCATGACGGACGCGGGCCCGCGCGGCTCGCCGACACGGACCGGGCTACGCTGTGCAATCTGCAGCGCGGCCGCGACTGGATCTGGATCGCCGGCAACCACGACCCCGATCCGGCCGAGGGCATCGGCGGGCGGTTCCTTCCGGCTCTTGTGATTGGCGCGCTGACCTTCCGCCATGAGCCGCTGGAGAATGCCGGCGGCGAGATCGCCGGCCATCTGCATCCGGTGGCGCGGGTGGAGTGGCGCGGCCGCGCGGTGAGCCGCCGCTGCTTGGCCTGCGACGGCGCGCGGCTGGTGATGCCGGCGTTCGGCGCCTATGCCGGCGGATTGAATGTGCGCGACCGCGCCTTCGCCAACGTGTTCCGCACGCTGACGTTCACCGCGCACATGCTGGGCCGGCAGCGGGTCTATGCCGTCGCGGCCAAGCACTGCCTGCCTGATTAATCAATCGCGCCGGAACACCACGGAGGCGAACCAGCCGGTCATGAGCGCCATCATCGCGGTGGTGAAGCCGTAGAGCAGCCCGTAGTCCCGCGCCGCGGTGGCGACGAACTGTTCGAAACCGACCTTGACGATCTCGAACGCCGAATTGGCGCGCGTCAGCATCGCGCTGTCGGCAAACACCTTCACCTCGACATCGTAGTTTCCGATCGGCGCTTCGGCGGGCAGCGGAATTTCCGCGCGGAACACCGTCGGCGTCAGCATTGTCACGCCGTTGGTCCTTTGCACATATAGCTGATGCTCTGTCTTCAGCCGGATGAAATTGGCGCGGAACGGATCGTCGCGCCCGACATCGCCGATGTCGTTTCCGAGCTGTTGCGGCAGCATGAAACTGTCGATGCCGAGCTGAAGCTGCCGCACCGTGTCGGCGTTGGTGATTTGATTGAACGGCTGGTTCGAAAGCACCGCGAGATAGCTCGGCACGTTGACGAAGGTCCGCGAGGCCATGTTTGTCCAGATGCCGAGCATGCGCTCCTTGCGGCGCTCGACAATTGTTTGCTTTGGACCGGTTACGGTGACGACGAGGTCGTAGGCTGCCGCGCGCCGGCGTGCGGTGGGCGTGTCGGGCTCCACCGTGCCGAACAGCACGATGGACGTGCCGGCAAAGCTCGAGTTCACCAGCACCTGGTGCCGCGAGATCGACGTCACCAGCCGCTCGGCGGAGGCAGGCGTCGTCCCCGCAATCGAGACGGCCAGCAGTGCGGCGGCGATGATGAGGTGTTTCATCATTCGTCACCCAGAACCCGGATCGAATAAAGGTCGTCGGGCTGCACGATGAGCTGGAATGCGAAGCGCAGTCCCACCGCCAGCACGAGCGCGCCGAGCAGCAGCCGCAGCCGCTCGCCGCGCATGTTCTGCCCTGCGCGGGCGCCGAACTGCGCGCCGATCACCCCGCCGACCATCAGGATCAGCGCTAGCACCGCATCGACCAGATGGTTGGTGGCCGCGTGCATCACCGTGGCCGAGGCCATGGTGACGAGGGTAAGCACCATCGAGGTGCCGATCACGGTCGCGGTCGGCACGCGCAGGAAATAGATCAGCATCGGCACCAGCAGGAAGCCGCCGCCGATGCCCATGACAGCGCCGACGAAGCCGATGACGAATCCGATCAGCCAGACCGGGATGGCCGAGACGTAGATCTTCGACCGCTTGAACCGCATCTTCAGCGGCAGGCCGTGGACCCAGGTGTGCGCACCGCCGCGCCGCGGCGTCGCAGGCTTGCCCTGTTGCTCCCGCAAGATCGCGCGCACGCTCTCGCTGATCATCAGACCGCCGACTGTGGTGAGCAGCGCCACGTAGGAGACGCCGATGGTGAGATCGAGCTGGCCGAGCGAACGCAGCACGGTGAACAGCCAGACGCCGACCGCCGTGCCGAGAATGCCGCCGGCCAGCAGCATGAGGCCGAGCGATAGATCGACGGCGCGCCGACGCCAGTAGGAGATCATGCCGGAGCACGACGATGCCGCGATGTGGCTGGCGACGCTGGCCACGGCGACCGCGGGCGAGATACCGACGAAGATCAGGAGCGGCGTCATCAGGAAGCCGCCGCCGATGCCGAACATTCCCGAGATGAATCCGACCGCCAGCCCCATGGCCAGGACCAGAAAGATATCGACGGGCAGGTCGGCGATGGGAAGATAGATTTGCACGCAGGCGGTCCGGCAGGGTTGTGTTGTCAGGTCCGAAGCGTCACGTCACGCCCACCGCGGCAACTCGGACCCTTTCGGTATAGGCTCGACAGCGCGGATGTCCACGCAAAATATAACAATGCACCCCGTTGCGTTATTCAGCGCGACGTTGACGTAGGGGGGCGCGGGGACCGGGGACGCGGGAGCCTAGCGCCGCGGCTTGGCCGCCGCGGCGGGCGCCTGGTCCCAGCCGCCCGGAGGCGCCTTGAGGCTGGTCGCCTCTTCCGGCTCGTGTTCGGCAACGAAGGTCTGCGCCGCGAGCTTGGCCGCCGTCAGCGTCTGCTGGTCGAGCTGGGCCGCCACCTCGTCGCGCTTCTTCGCGGCGTCGGTGTCGCCGCTGGCGGCGGCGAGCGTGAACCAGCGGTAGGACTCCGCCAGGTTGGCCTGGATCCCGATGCCGCGGGCATAGAGGATGGCAAGATTGTATTGGCTGTCGGTCACGCCGTACCCGGATGCCTTGCGGAACCACTCCGCTGCGACCTTGTAGTCGGGCTTGCCGTCGATGCCTTCGGCGTAGAGCACGGCGAGACTGTACATCGCCTTGGCGTGGCCCTTGGCGGCGGCTGCGAGATACAGGCGGCGGGCCGCCTGCGGGTCTTTCTTCAGGCCGTCGCCCTTTTCATAGAGGCTGGCGAGCCGGAACTGGGCGGGAGCGAAGCCTGACTTGGCGGCACGCTCGAACCACTGCACCGCTTTCGGCAGGTTTTGCGGAACGCCGCGTCCCTCGGCATAGCGGGCGCCGAGCTCGTATTCGGCGGCCGGGTCGCTGGCGGTTGCGGCGGTGCGCAGCGCAGGGCTGATCGTGGCGGGCAGCGCGTCGATGCTCGACTGTCCGGCCGGCGGGTTGGGCTGGCTCGGTGGGCGGGGCTGAGCCGGTTTGCGTGAGATCGAGTCGGTCACGTCAGGCAGCTTGATAGCGGTTGAGGGATCGAAGAACGATTTGCCGCCGATCGAATTGGTCTGCTCCGGATCGGCCGAGGGCGGGGTTGCCGGAGAGCCGCCCGGCGCCGGCATCGGCCGGCTTGGCTTCGGTTCGGTGACCGCAGGACTCTGGGACTGGTCCTTCGACGGCTGCGAGCCCGGCGCCGCTGGCGTGTCGTCGGAGAACAGCATCTCCATCGCGGTTTGCGCCACGCCAATGACGATGACCGCGACGCTGGCCGCGATCAGCAGGGTCTTGAGGAGCTTCAGAATACGCCTTCCGCGCGATAGCGGGGCATCCGCCAGGCCGTCGTCGGCCTGCATCGGCGGCAGCATTGGCGGCCGAGCCGGTGCGTGGAACTGCGGCTCTGGGGCGATATCCTTGGCGGCCTTCTTGAACGGCCACTTGAACCAGGTGCGGGGCTTGCGGCCGAGCGACTTGGGCACCTTCACCGGCGTGTCGAGGTATGCCGCCTTGGCGGCACTGCGCGCGGCGGCGATGGCGGCCGATTTGCCGCCGGTTTCCGCAGGCATCGGACGAGCGTTGCCGAGCGCGGCCTCGGAGGCGGCGATGCGGGCGGCGGCCGATCCGGGTTTGATGCGCGGGGCGCCGCTGCCGGGCTCGAGCGGCGTGTCGGGCGGCAGATGGGGATCGATCGGCTGCCGCTGCGGGCCGCGCGGTATTTGCCGGGCGGGCGGCTGGGGATGCGGCTGCGGCTCGCTCTGCGGCTGTGGCGCAAATGGCGCAGGCGCTGGAACCGGCGGCGCGAATGCTTCGGCCGGTGCCTCCATGACCGCGGCGGGGACTTCATGCTGCGGCTGTTCGGGAATCAGATCGAGCGGCGATTGCGCAAAGGCCGGCACCGGCGCGGCTGCGGGTGCCGAGGGAACGGGATGCGTCGGCGTCGCCGGCGCGGGCGCAGGCTCGGTCGGCGGTGCGCGCAGGCCACGCGGGCCTCCGCCGCTGCGCATCTCCTCGAGATAGACCAGCAGGTCGGCGAGCCCGCGCTCGATAGCTTCGAGGTGGCCGAGCCGGGAATCGGAGGCGTCGAGCTTCTCGGACAGCTTGGCGATGCGGTCCTCGAGCGCGCCGAACGCAAGCTTGTCGCCCTGGCTAAGCTGCATGCGGTCGAGCCGCTCGCTCAGCGCCCGGATCGAGCCTTCGAGTTCGGGCGGCACGGCGCGGCCGCTGTCCATCAGCGAGGCGATCCGCGCTTCCAGCTTGGCCAGCGCCTCGGTGCTGCTTTCCGAGGAGGCACGCTCGAACTGGGCGCCGAGCCCGCGCACCTTGGCTGAAAGCTGCGCAAGCGCGCCATCCGAAGCCACATTGGAGACGACGCCGCGCAGCGACACGACGGCCTGTTCGAGCTGCTTGAATGCCAGCGGGTCGCCCTGCGGCGCCTGGCCGGACGCGGCGATCTGGTCGATCTTGTGCGACAGCGCGCGCACCGCCTCTTCGAAGCCCACCAGGCTTTCGGCGGGCGTGAGACCGCGCAGCGCGTTGCGCACTTCGGCGAGCTCGCGCTCGAGTGCGCCAAGAGCCGCGCCGTCGGCCCCGGCCTGCCGGGTCCGGCCGACGCGTTCCGCCAGCGCGCGGACCTCGACTTCAAGCGCTTCGATGGCCCGGCGCGGCATGGCCTCGGTCAGCGCCCGCCCGATCTCGGCGAGATCGGTGCGCAGTGCGCCGATCGCATCCTCGTAGGGCCGATGCAGCGATGAAATTTTCGTGTTGATGTGATGGAGTTGCTGCTCCACGCCGCAGAGGTCGGGGCCCGGAGTCCAATTGGCCGGCGCGTGCACCGGGGCGGCGGAGGCTGGAGGCGCGGCGATGGCAGGGCCGCCATCGAGCGCGCGCTGGCGCGCGGAAATCTGCGCCGCCCAGTTGGCGGGACCGCGGCTCGGCGCGACTGCAGGGGGCGCGGGCGCGTATTGCTGCGGCGGGGGCGGCGGCGGAGCATGCCTTGCGGTTGCGCGCCCTTCCTGGATCACCTGATCGAGCCGACGGTCGAGCCGCGCCAGCGCATCGGCGACATGGTCGGGGGCGCGCGTATCCGCGGCAGCGGGGCGCGGCGGCGCGCTCGATTGTGCAATGAGCCCGAGCTGCCGGGTCAGCGCGTCGAGACGCTCATTGACGGCGGCGAGGTCCTCGCCGATGGCGTCCTCGTCGTCGTCCGGCTCCCGGTATGATCTGCGTTTCTGCCGCACGCCTTCCTTCGATCGCTGAAAGCCAAGACGCAGGACCATTGGAGTTCCATGGAACCGGTGCGTGTTAACAGAAGGTATCGATTGACGCGGTTCAGGGCCCCGCGCTGACTTTGCGTTTATTACGGTAAACAAGCGGTTAACCCGCTGGCCCGGCTGCCGGAATTCCCCCATTCCGCTCCGAAAGAGGCGTTTAGCCGGGAAAATGACCCACACGAATCGCGAGTATGTCGCGGATTATCTCCATCAAAGGTTGAGATACCCAGGCCTTAATCGGCTGCTTAACGGCAACTCAATGCGAACCTGCGATGTTTAGTCGCTTCGAAGCCGGGGACACCAGCCATGCCGACCTACAAGGCGCCCGTCGAGGACGTTCAGTTCCTGCTGAACGACGTGTTCCATATCGATCGCTATTCGAACCTGCCCGGCTTCGCGGATGCGTCGCCGGACGTCGTGGAAGCGATTCTCGGCGAGGCCGCCAAGCTCTGCGAGCACGTCCTCACCCCCCTCAATCGCGTCGGCGACAAGGAAGGCTGCAAGCGCGCTAGCGACGGCAGCGTGACCACGCCGGCGGGCTTTAAGGACGCTTTCAAGCAGATCGTCGAAGGCGGCTGGATCGGCATGTCGGCGCCCGCCGAGTTCGGCGGCCAGGGCCTGCCGATAATCATGACGCAGATCGTCAACGAGTTCCTGTGCTCCGCCAACATGGCCTTCGCCATGTATCCGGGGCTGACGCAGGGCGCGATCGCGGCGCTGATCGCCCACGGATCGGCGGAGCAGAAGGCCCTGTATTTGCCGAAGATGATCGCTGGCGAGTGGACCGGCACAATGAATCTGACCGAGCCGCATTGTGGTACCGACCTCGGGCTGCTGCGCACCAAGGCGGTGAAGCAGCCCGACGGCAGCTACAAGATCACCGGCACCAAAATCTTCATCTCCGCCGGCGAGCATGACCTCGCCCCCAACATCGTCCATCTCGTGCTGGCGCGCATCGAAGGCGCGCCCGAAGGCACGCGCGGCATTTCGCTGTTCGTCTGCCCGAAGATGCTGCCGAAGCCCGACGGCTCGCCTGGGGCCCGCAACGCCGTGGCGTGCGGCTCGCTCGAAGAGAAGATGGGCATCCACGGCAACTCGACCTGCGTGATGAACTACGACGGCGCCACCGGCTGGCTTCTGGGCGAGGAGAACTGTGGGCTCAACGCCATGTTCACGATGATGAACGAGGCGCGGCTTGGCGTCGGCGTGCAGGGGCTCGCGCAGTCCGAGGTCGCCTATCAGAACGCCGTCGCCTACGCCAAGGAGCGCCTGCAGGGCCGTGCGATCAGCGGCACGAAGTACAAGGACAAGCCGGCCGATCCGATCATCGTGCATCCCGACGTGCGCCGCACGCTGATGACGATCAAATCGTTCAACGAGGCGGCGCGTGCGCTCGTGGTGTGGACCGCGCTCACCTCCGATCTCCATCACCGCTCCGAGGACGAGAAAACCCGCCAGGCCGCCGACGATCACATGGGGCTGCTCACGCCGGTGATCAAAGGCGTGCTCACCGACACCGGATTCGCCAACACGGTGATGGCGCAGCAGATGTTCGGCGGTCACGGCTACATCGTCGAGCACGGCATGGAGCAGTTCGTGCGCGATGCGCGCATCGCCATGCTGTACGAGGGCGCCAACGGCATCCAGGCGCTCGACCTGGTCGGCCGGAAGCTTCCCAAGGACGGCGGCCGCGCCTTGCAGGCGTTCTTCGCTGAGGTGCAGGGCTTCATCAAGGAGCACGCGGCCGACGCCGCGATGAAGCCTTTCGTCGAGCCGGTCGGCAAGGCGCTCGGCCATCTGCAGCAGGCGACGATGTGGTTCATGGCGAATGCGATGACCAAGCCCGACAACGCCGGAGCGGGCTCGACCGATTACATGCACATGTTCGGCCTCGTCGCGCTTGGCTACATGTGGACCCGCATGGCGGCGGCGGCGAACGAAAAGCTCAAGGCCGATGCGGCGGACGCGCGGATGAGCGCAAAGCTCGTCACCGGCCGCTTCTTCATGGAGCGGCTGCTGCCGGAGACCGCGGCGCAGCTCGCGCGCATCAGCTCCGGCGCGGGCAGCACGATGGAACTGCCGGCGGGAGCATTCTGATCCATCGTTGCATAGCAGAGACAGAGACAGAGACAGAGACAGAGACAGAGACAGAGACAGAGACAGAGACAGAGACAGAGACAGAGACAGAGACAGAGACAGAGACAGAGACAGAGACAGA
>SHVN01000073.1 GCA_009694215.1 Xanthobacteraceae bacterium | reverse complement strand
GTAGGAATAGCCACGCAAGCCAGACATGAGCCCGCTTCGACCGCTCCGCCGGGCTTGGTCGGATAGTCGACGTTGCCTTGCTTAATGGCCGTGATGCAGGTCCCGCAATTACCGGCCCGGCAACCGGAATCGATCCGGACGCCGTTCGCTTCGGCGATCTCGAGCAGCGTCGAACGGCCGTCCCACATGCAACGCTTCTCGGAGCGCGCGAATGAAATCTCGATCGAGCTCGCCCCCGCGGCGACGGGCTGGGCCGGAGCCGCGCTCTTCACCGACGCGGGGCCGAACGCTTCGTAGTGGATGCGCGCCTGGGGCACGCCCCAGGCCAGGAGCCCCGAGACGAGCGACTCCATCATCGGCGGCGGACCGCAGAGATAATAGTCGGCGTCGTTTGAGGGCAGCATCCGCTTGAACAGGTCGATCGAGACGCGCTCGGCGTGACGATAATGCTCGCCTTCCCGGTCCACCTCCGCCCGCGGATCGCTGTAGCAGACATGAAGCTGGATGTTGGGGTTCTCGGTTGACAGCTTTCGAAGATAATCGGGCTGCACGTGTTCGCCGCCGTGGCGCAGGCCATAGAAGAAGTAGACGTCGCGCTGGGCATTGGCCTCGACGATGGCGTTCACCATGCTCAGCATCGGCGTCAACCCGATGCCGCCGCCGATCAGGACGACCGGAGTCTCGCCGCGCGGGTCCAGGAAAAACGCGCCCGCCGGCGCCTTGACGTCGACGATGTCGCCTTCGTCGAGCTGATCGTGGAAATGGCTCGAGCCCACGCCGGGCTGGCCGTCCGGCTTCCCCGGAGGCGGGCCGACGCGCTTGATCGAGACCCGGAAATAGTCGGGCCGCGGGGCATCCGACAACGAGTAGCAGCGCATGACCGGCTTGGACTGCCCCGGGATATTGAGGCGGAACGTCAGGTACTGCCCGGGGTTGAATGCCGGCAGCGGGCGCCGATCGTGGGCCTCCAGATAGAACGAGGTGATATCCGACGTTTCGGGAACCCTGCGCGCGATCACGAATTTGCGGAAGCCGTCCCAGGTGCGTTCGGCCTTCTCCTGCTCGCGGTGGCGGCGCTCGGCCAATTCCGAGATCTGCTCGCGGAGGAAAGCATGCTCGACGGCCGCGGTCGCGGTCGCGAGGCGGGTCGTCGTCAGCTCACGCAGGGCGAGAAGGCCGACATAGGCTGTGAGCCCGGCCAGAAACAACGCCGCGGAAAGAGGAACCAGAATTTCCATCGCGCTATCCAGTGTTAGGGGTCAGAACTTCAGACGAATTTCGGTGCGGATGCCGGCGATATTGTCGTCGAGCCGCCGCGCCGCATACATCACGTCGGCGCGGAAGATCAGCGACCTGGACAGGTTCTTCTGGTAGCGGGCGCCGACACCGTACTGCTCCGCCTTGGCCGCGCGGCCGAGCTGGAGCGGCCCGTCGATCACCTGCACCGTCGCCGCTTCGAGCACAATCTGCTGATCCAGGTTGAAGAGATAGTTGACGCCGATCGCGCCGCCATACGTGTCCTGCCCGGTGTCGTCCATCTTCGGAAAGCCGGTCAGTCCATCGGTCTGGAACAAGATGCCGGTGTTGTTCAGGATGCCGCCCGCGTCCGCATTGCGCAGCAGCGATTGCGGACGGCCGAAGCCGGCCCAGAGATTGAGATAGGGCACGAGGACAAGCGGCAGGTGCGAGACGAGCGAGTTCTCCATCAGGACGATGAAACCGTCCTTGGTCCGATTCTGGGTGGCGAGCGGATCGTTGCCGATCGTCCCGACGAGACGCACGCTGTTGGAAAGCCAGCCACCGTATCGCTTGGTGAAGGCGACGGTCATACTCTCGAAGCTTGAATTGGCAAACTGTCGCTCGTCGTTGATGCCGCCGATGCCTGCCTCCCAGTAGCCCTCGTTGGCTTCGATGAAGGCGGCCGCGCCGTACACCTGGCGCAGCGTCAGCTTGTCGAAGCCGCCGAAGAAGGTCAGATCCATATTCGCGATGTTGGCCCTGGCGCTGTTGCGCCCGATGATCGAGAAGGCGCCGCCGGTGATCGCGGAATTGAACCAGACGCCGTTCTGGAAGATCAGCGGGACCAGGCCGACGGAGAAGGGAAGGTCGAAGGATTGGTACCGATCGGTCAATCCGGCCGTGATGTTGCCGACGTCGCCCTCGAAGAACAGCGTGCGCGGATAGGCGTCGAGGATGAGCTCGGATTCCCGGGCATCCGGCCCGAAGAACTCCGAGCGGGTGAATTTCCCGCCCTTGTCCAGCGGACGGAACAGCGCGTGCACCCGCTCGGTGGCGGTGAAGGAAAGATCGGTGTCGAGGTTGAGCCGGGTGGCGATCTGGCCGACCTTCTTGCCACGGCCGTTGTCGTTGTAGGCGACGGCCGTGCGGAAGTCGCCGTAGACGCTGAAAACGGGCGAGACGAGATTTTTCCGCCCGATGATGTCGTAACTCGGCTGCAGCGGGCCTTCCTTGTAGAGCATTTCACCCAGCTCGACCAACGGCCGCGGCTGATCGGTGATTTTTTTCTTTCCGCCGTAGATCTCGACCTGCTGCTTTGGATCGTAGTCCTTGACCGTATATCTCGGATCCGGGTCGAACACCGATCGGCTGTACGGCGCCGACTGGACACCCGGCGACATCTCCGGTTTGCCGTCTCCCGCGCGCGCGGGCACGGCTGCCAGAAGTGTCGCGGTCAGCAGACCGGGGCCGACAAAGCCAGCCAACCGACCCCATGGCGCAGGAGCAGACGGACGCCGTTGCATGATGCTCTCCACCTGAAGCCGGTTACTTGACGTTGAACAACGACGTGCGCTCATGGAAATCGACCATCCATTGATTCATCGATCTCTCCATTTCAGCGGTCGCCTTCACAAACTTCATGAAATACATCGGCTCGGCGCGGCTGCGCAGACGCACCGCGAGCTTGTATTTTCCGGGCTGCGTCATCAGCTTGCTCGGGATCGTGTAGCTTGCGACACGCTGGCCGAGCGGCGGAATGCTGCGCTGTTCCATGCGGATGCCTGGGGGATGGTTCAGCACCGTGGTCGGGACCGCCGCCGGCCGGATGAACGGAAGCTGATCGAAGTCGAAGTTGACCGGCAGGTACATCTCGCGATCGGTTCCGGTGACGCCTTGCGTCAGGAACTTCGCCTGCAGATTGACGAGCTGGTCGTCGTGCGCAATTTTCCCGGCGCGCACGTCGAGAGAGTGCAGATCGGCCATGTCACCGTGCGAGTCCACGTAACCTGACTCCCACACCTTCTTTCCGTCCGGCGCGATGAGCGCCACGTTGAGCCAGATTTCCGGCTGCGCGCCGAGCGATCCCGACGGCAGGTTGTGGCCGGGGTTGAGGTTCTTGATGATGTAGGTGAACTTCATGTCGGCGCCCGGCGCGGGCGGCGTATCGAAGAACGGTCCATCGAGCCGCGAGCCGTTCTCCAAGACCGCCTTGCGGAGCTTTCGCTTCTCCTCGAGGAGCGCAAGATTTTCCTTGATCAGTTCACGGGCTTCTTCGCGATCGATGCGGTCGGCCCAGCGCTTGGGGAATACGGCCTTGATGTCACCCTTTTCCACCTTGTCCTCGAAATCGGCCTCGCCCCATCCGCTGCGCCAGTTGTAAAGCAGCCAATCCTGGATCTTGGTCTCGGCCGCCTTGGGATTGTGCGGGAACAGGCCGGGATGGGCGATCGAATAGCCGGGCCCGTAGAACGCGTGGTTGCTGTGCTTGCGCTGCGGATTGACCTCCTTGCCGTTGATCACAGCCGAGGGCGCGCGCGCATATCCGGCTGCGATGCCGGGCACCCGTCCCATATGGCAGTCCTGGCAGGTGGTGCCGGCGGGGAGCGAGGGCGAGGCGCGATACTGGTCCCAGACCACTTCGAGCTTGATGCCGGGATGGACGGCCACCTGGTGACACGAGACGCAGAACTCGGACTTGCCGATCTGGTCGAACTTCACGACGCCGAGATGGATTTGCGTGCCGCGCTCCTTGGGCGACGTGGCGATCGGATAGGAATCCTTCTGGGCAATCACCTGGTTGATTACCGAGCCCTTCCCGGTGCCGGTGACCGGCTTGCTGATGTCGCCGGTCTGAATGATCCGCTGCCCGTTCGTCTTGGCGAATTCCTGGTTGACGCGATGACACGTGATGCAAGTGACGCCCTCGCGCGCGACCTGGCTGCGCTCCCACAGCGGCTGCTGCCGCTCTTCGCCGCGCTGGGTCCCGACGGTCTGGTGACAACGCACGCAGAAGCTGCCGATCGTTCCCGATGAAAGATCGTTGATGGTCTGCTCGAACTTGTGGAACATCGGCGAGATCGACGCATAGGCGTGGCTCGACGACGACCACTCCTTGTAGATCTGGGTATGGCACGCGCCGCAGGTCGCCGCGGTCGGATACGAGCTCTCCTGGAATACCTTTTCGTGCGGATCCATCCCCTTGGCCCGTGCGGACGCGATCACCGCCGGATTCAGCGGCTCCTTCTTCTCCGCGGCCTTCTCCTGCGCGGTCGCCCCCGGCAGGACCGCGGCGATGACTGCCGCCATGACCAGAGCAGCAACGGCGCGTGGCGCTGCCGCACTCCAGCGGCGTGCAAGCCTGATTGGGTCACTTCGCATCTTGCACCATCCTCTTCTTAAACGCGTGACCCTGGTGGTAGACGTGGCAGGTCCGGCAATCGTCCCGGACCTTTCCCGCCGCATGGCATTCGGTACACGTTGCAAGCCCGATCGGTTTGAGTCCGCCCGTCGCAGCCGACGCCGCCCCGCCACCGAGCTGATGACAGGTCGTGCACGTCTTTTCCGGGCCGAGCAGGTTCAGATGCGGGCGATGATCGAACCGCGTCTGCGCCGCCGAACTTCGTAACTGCACCTGCCAGCTGACGGTTTGCGGTCCCTCGGACGGCCCCGAAACCACATGGCACTTCATGCACTGCCCCGGGCCGTCGGCGGACAGCAGTTCTTTTCGCGCCACCTGCAGCCGCGCCTTGTCGTCGTTGTCCGCGGGAGGCGGCAGAGCCGCCACGGACTCGATCCAGGCCCGGACGACCGGATCGGCGTGCGATGGACGCGTGTAACGCAGATCGAGCGCGTCGGCGCGCCATCCCGAAAGGGCATCCTTGCCAGGCGGCATGTATTCCTGATTGGCGGCCCAGGCGCACGCGGCCTGGCGGGCCTGCTCGGCATTGAAGCCGGCGAACAGACGCTCGGTTTTCGCGCCGCCAACGCGGTCGCGCACCGCGGCGATCAGCGGTTCGACACCGTCGCTCATCATGGCGCGCGCCAGATCCTGCACCGGCTTTTCGTAGTCGGCCGCGCCTTCCGCCGGAACACCGAGCAGATAGGCGGACAGCGAGGTCGGCTGATCCGACGACACGGCGGAGAACGCCGGGGCCGGCGTCGCGGGAGCGCTCGCCTGCGCCTCGGCCGACACGCCGCACGCCTTCGTCACTTCGTCCGCCGCGATGGTGCTGGTCTCGATCTCCGGCCAGCGAAAGAAGACAAAGTCCCGTTTGGCGATGCTCTCGCCGTGACAACTGGCGCATGTGGTCTCGAAGTTGGCGGGCCGGATCGCGCGGCCCTCCTGACCGACAACATGGCAGCCGATGCAGCCGCCCGCCGGCACGCGCGCGGCCGAGGCCGCGTCCGTGAAGTGCTTGCCGAAATGGCTGGCGTGATTGAAGCGCGTCGACTGTGGATGGTCGTAGGGGAAGCTGGCGGGGAAGTCCGGGTGGCTTCTGGCGAAATCGCCGATGGTCTTGGTGTGGCAGCTCTGGCACTGCGCTTCGGAGAGCGTGGTGACGCGTGCGACGCGCCCTTTGTGCTCCGTGTGGCACATCAGGCAGTCGGTGGGGCCCAGATCGGCGCGGCGTTCGAAAATCCGGTTGTGCGGCCGCTGCTCCTGGCCGCCGAAACCGTGACATTCGGTGCATGCAGCCGAGAGGCGGTGCGAAGCCGCCGCGCCGGAAGGCTTCGCCGCGGGCGCCGCTGCGGCCTGCGCGCTGGCGGGCTGCGCCGCGGGCGTCTGCGCATCCTGTCCGCTGGCTGGCTGCGATGCGGGCGCCAGCGCCTTGGCGCTCCAGAATGCCTGCCACCATCCGGTGGCGCCGCTGCCGAATGCCGTGTGGCATGTGGCGCAGGAGGAAGCGCCGATGAAATGCGAATGGACCGCGGAGAGCGGACCCGGATCGAGCGAGTTCAGGCGTTCGGACGCCGCATCGGTCCAGATCGCCAGCAGCGCGACCAGCGCCAGTGTCGCTCCGACCGCAAGCACCGAGACCCGGCCGCGCCACATGGCGAATGTTCGGCGGGGCGCGCAAGGCGGCCGGTGCAGGCCGCAAGCGCCGTCCTTGCCGGGACCGTTCGCGCACGGCCCGCCGTCGGCTGCGGACCGGCGGCATTTCCAGGCATCGCCGGCGCGCGCCGGCGCGCACGCATTCTCGCCGCGGCAGATGCCGAGTCCCGACGGGCCGAGCTTGCAGGGCGTCTCCCAGTGCGCGGCCCGGCCGCAGCGCCATCCGAGCGTGGGACGCTCATAGGCGCTTCGGTCGTGGCGAAAGCGGTCCGTGAGGCTGATCATCGGGCGAAGACATGAACGAGTATGAGGTGCCACACGGCCAGCGTGAGCATCGCGGCCGCCAGCGGAACATGGAATATCGTCCAGCGCTTCAGCAGCGCCTGCATGGCGTACTGCACGTCGGCCCGGCGCTTCTCGACTCCCAGCTCGGCAATGCGCGCCAGATGCGTGCGCTCGGCTTCCGTCAGATACCGCCCGATCGTATTGAGATGGCGCTGCAGCCAATGCTCGGCACGCTGCCCGCCGAACACATGGCTCCAAAAGAACCTCGGCCGCGCGAAATACCAGGCCAGGGTTTGCAGATACTCGCGCCCGAACGTGTCGCTTCCGGACTCTTTGGCCGCCTCGAGGATTTCCTTCTCCACCTGCGCGCGGATCGTTGCGAGCTCAGCGGGAATGCGCTCGTAGATGATCTCCTGCCCGGCATGGGCGAGCCGTCCGGGAAGCCAGAGCTGCAGTCCGTAGCCGACGGCTCCGGATATGCAGACACCGTAAAAAAGCGCGGCCAAGGCGCGTTCGCTGGCTCCCAACGGCCAGATCGCTTCGATATGCACCCAGAACAGCGCAAGCGCCAGCACGCCGCCGGCAAGGTGCAGCGTCAGCCACACCGAGGCCTTGCCCAAGGGCAGCATCGAAAGCCGTTTCCGGCCGCTGTAAATCGCCAGGAACACCACGAGGCCCATCAGCATGTAGCCGGTGGTGAAATTCGGCGTGTATGACAGCAGCGGCGAGCGATGCCAGACCATGAGGGCCGCGAAGGCGGCCCCCGCGCCAACCCACACCGGCCAGCTGCTGCGATTGACCGCTCTCATGGAGCCGCCCCCGCCGGCACGGTGGTGGCGGCATGCTCGACCAGCGTGCTTGCGTTCACCCGGCTCAGCGCATCGTGAGGGCAGGCCCGCGCGCAGGCCGGCCCGCCGAGCTGCTCGACGCAGAGATCGCACTTCGTCGCCTTGACGATACCCCGCCCGTCGCCATCGACGATCGGATCGCCCGTGGGATTTGCGATCTCGACCAGCCGGATATTGTTGTAGGGACAGGAATTCGCGCAGGTGCCGCAGCCGATGCAGGTGTCGTCGTTGATCACGACGACGCCGGCCGTTTCATGCCGGTGGATGGCGCCCGTCGGGCACCCGATCATGCAGACCGGATCGCGGCAATGCATGCAGGCGTTGGCCACCATCCACTGGTCGAATATCCGGCCGTGGCGGATGAAGCGCGGATTGCCGCCATGCGTCGACGCGCAGGCCTTCACGCAATCGTCGCAGCGCACGCACCGGTCGAGGTCGATCAGCATCACCTGCGTGCCGTTGATCAGCCGCTCGTCGACCAGCCATTCGGCGAACGCGTCATCGTGGATCGGCCGGTCGACGGGAAGAGCGGGCGGCGGCGGCGCGGGCAGGTGTGGAAACACGTACTTCTCAAGCACATGCGACGGCACCCGCAGCACGTCGACATAGCCGAGCCCGGTCAGCGAGTTCTGCCGGCGCGCCGGCTTGCCGGACTTCCAGCTCTCGTAAATTTCATCGAGGCCGAACTGGTCGCCGGCGCCGAGATAGGCGAGCGTGCGCTGCGCGCTGCCGAAGCGTACCGAGACCCGCGCGAATCCGGCGCGGACCAGATAGACGCCGTCCGGCACCACCCCCTCGGCCGCGATGATCGGCTCTTCGCCCGCGGTTCCGGTTTCGCGCATTTCCTTGTACGAGACGTGCCAGTCGAAGCTGCCATAGGTCTTGAACTTCACCTGGTCGGCCACCGCCTGCAGGTCTTCGGCCGACAGGCCGGCGAACAGGGGATTGGTCCTGAGCACGCCGTGAAGAGCGTTGCGCCGGTAGTTCTCGTCGATCAGCCGCTTCCAGCCCGGATCGTAGCGATGCAGCTCACGCAGTCCCTGCCAGCGGATCTCGAGCAGGCGCGTCTCGGTCTCGGCGAAGACGGTGGCCGATCGCGGAACGCGGCCCAGCGCCGCCAGCTCGCCAAAGATCTGGCCGATCGACAGGGTTACGGTGCGGTGCTGATCGAGGACGGCCGGCACATCCTGCAGAAAGATGTGCGTCTCGGCGCCCGACGCGCCGCGCGATTGGGCGAGGATGTTGTGATAGCGCTCGGTGTCCCGCACCTCCGGGATCCGCGAATTGGTCCAGAGCTGGGTGAGCGACCCGAAGAACCCCTTCTTGTGCACCTCCTGGCGCCCCAGGAGCTCGCGCGGCAGGCTCGGCGACAGCACCACCCGCACCGCGCCCGAAAGGACCAGGAACGCCGAGTTTCCATAGTCGCCCTCACGACACACGATATCGCCGGGCTGGAATGAGACGATGCGCGAGTCATTCAGCAGAATGCCGCGCAACGGGATATGACCGGGGAACTCTTCGGCACGGACACTGGCGACCACGGGGGTCGACATAAGCACGTCGACATCGGCCTCCGTCATCACCGAATCGAACGGTACGTCCCACCGATGGGGTCGTACCATCGTCGGAGCATGGACGTTCATTTCAATCTTCCGCCTCGCACGTCCACTTACTTGTAGGCCCCTTTCGCGGGCATAAGAGAGCCGACCTGTGCCGACAGATCCTTCCCGGAGATCGCATCGACAAGCTTGCGCGCGTTGGCATCCGTCGGTTGCGCGAGCAGAGCCGCCGCCTCGGGCACCTGGCCCTTGATCGCGTCGAGTGCCGCGCGCGCGCTGGTCTCGATCTTCTTCTGTGTCTCGACGTACTTCAGGTTGGTCACCGCACCCGCGACCGACGCGCCCTTCACGAGTGCCGCGGCATGGCCGGTGATGAACACCCGCGACTTCTCGGCGTTGGTCATTTCCGAATTCTTGCTCACGTCGGGCGGATAGAAGCGGTGCCGGACGGTGCCTTCGAGGTAGGAAACCAGTTCGAAGCTGCTGCCCGCAGCGTGGCCCGCGTCGATCATCTTGGCGATCGTCTCCGGCGGAACGCCCGGCCTCGACAGCCCGTGGCAGGACAGGCAGTTGGTGGCGATGTCGTAGAGCATCTCCGGCCTGATCATCCCGGCCTGGATGGATTTCTGAATGCGCTCGGTCTTGTGGGCCGGCGTCTCGGTCTCGCGCTTGGCCGCCGGGCCGCCGTAGTCGTTATGGAGCGGCATCCAGTCCGACGAGGGGCCGTGGCAGTTTTCGCAGGTCGGACCCGCTGTGGCGGCCGGCCGCGCGGTGGCGTTCGCCTGGGTCATCGCGAAGTGACACGTCGTGCAGACCGCGTTGCGGCGCATGTTCGCGTCGCCACCCGCCGCCGTGATGATGTCCTTCACCAACGGCTTGCGATGGATCTCGCGAAATGAAGTCGAGTGTTTGGTCGCCTTCCAGACCGTGTCTTCGGACTTGTGGCAGTCGACGCATTTCTGCTCGCCTTGAAAGAAAGGCTCAGCAGTTGCCGGCAGTCCACCGCCCGCGCCGGCCATCGCCAGAAAGGCAATTGCCGATAGCACCCGTTTCAGACCCAACATGGATTCCCCCACCATGACGCTACACACCCTCGCACTCAGGCCGAGATCGTGAGCCACCCCATCTGCCGCACCCAACAGCGAGTGCAGTGCAGTGCAGTGCAGTGCAGTGCAGTGCAGTGCAGCAATTCAAACTAACACTTTAATGCATTTATTTTGGCCAGTTTTGCACTCCTGTCAACATCTGCTCGATCTCTGTCAACACGTCGGCCGCATCAAAATTTATGCGAAGCTGACTCGAAATCCACGCGCGGCGCGCGGGCATTGGAGCGCTGAAAATTCTTGAGCACGTCGCATATCGTCCGGCATCCCACGATTGACCGCAGATTTTCGCAACGCTCGCGACAATTCAGACGAAGCCGCCACCAACGCCAACGCCAACGCCAACGCCAACGCCAACGCCAACGCCAACGCAAAATGCAGGATGCCCCGAAAAGCGCCAGTATTCCAAGCAATTCGGGCTGTCGGAAATTCTGATTTTTCGATGCAGTGTGGCGCGCCAGCAACGTTTGCCCACCCTCCCCTCATCGAAATTCACTCGGTACCGTGACAGAGTTACGACCGCATTAACGTTGTGGAACCCGTCGACCTCGAATCTCTCATCGCCGGGATGAAGCGGCCAGTTCCGGCCAGCCCGAGTTCATGCGGGAGGTATTTCGAGTTCATCCGTAGCAACGCCGCGCGCGAAATCGTCATGTCTTCCAAGCAGAAACGCCTCGCCGGCGTAAGAAGAACGAGTTCTGGAAGCGCGGGCGCCAACGTCGCCGTTTCAAGAATGCGACCGGCGCGATGCCGGCTTTCGGCGCGGTCCGAGACATCCACAGGCCCGACGAAAAGACGGTCAAATCCGGCCGGGCCAGGCGCCGCGATAGGCCGGAAAGCGCAAAACCGACCCCGGTTCGGGAGTGATCGGGGAACCCCGGATTGTGGCGGCCTTCGCTCGCGCGAATTGTATTTTGCGGACCCCGGCCGCGGTGGTAACCCTCCGGCATGATGCTCTGGTTTGTTCTGGCGTTGATGACCGCGGCCGCGATCGTTGCGGTGCTGTGGCCGCTCGCACGGCGGACGCCGTTGAGCGCCGGCAGCGATATCGCGGTCTATCGCGACCAGCTCGAAGAGATCGAGCGCGATCGCGCGGCGGGCCTGATCGGCGAGCGCGAGGCCGAGGCCGCGCATGTCGAGGTCTCGCGGCGTCTGATTGCGGCGGCCGATGCCGTGACGCTGGCGCCGCCACCGGAAGCCCTGGCCTGGCGGCGGCGCGCGGCCACGCTCGCGGCCTTGATCCTGCTGCCGGTCGGTGCGGCGGGGCTCTATTCGCAGCTCGGCTCGCCCGATCTGGAGGGCCAGATGCAGGCGGCGCGGCGCGAGACGCCGTCCGAGCCGCGGCCGATGGTGGAGATGGTCGGCCGGGTCGAGGAGCATCTGGCGAAAAACCCCGAGGACGGCCGCGGCTGGGAGGTGCTCGGGATGGTCTATATGCGGCTCGCGCGCTTCGACGACGCCGCGAAGGCGCGGCGGAACTCGCTGCGGCTGCTCGGCCAGACCGCCGAACGCGAGGCCAATCTCGGCGAAGCGCTGACCGGCGCGCAGAACGGCATCGTCTCCGCCGAGGCCAAGGAGGCGTTCGACCGCGCCGTCCGCCTCGACCCGAACGATGTCCGGTCGCGCTACTTCATCGGCCTCGCCGCCGAGCAGGACGGGCGCCCAAAGGACGCCGCCACGATGTGGCGGGCGCTGCTAGCGGAAGCGCCGGCGGATGCGGCATGGGCCGGCTTCGTGCGGGAATCGCTGATGCGCATCGATCCGGCCTCTGCAGCGCCGCGGCCGCCGGGTCCGCCGGGGCCGAGCGCGGAGGATATCACCGCGGCGAACCAAATGTCGCCCGAGCAGCGCAACGAGATGGTGCGGGGGATGGTTTCGCGGCTCGCGGAGCGGCTCAAGCAGGACGGCTCCGACGTCGAGGGATGGCTGCGGCTGCTGCGCGCCTACAAGGTGCAGGGCGACAAGGAACAGGCCCGCGTGGCGGCTGACGATGCGCGCCGCGCACTCGCGGGCGATCCGGACAAGCTGCGGCGTCTGGAAGAATATGTCGCGCAGGAATCGGTCGCGGGTGCAGGCCCTGCCGCAAGCGCCCCTCCCCCGAGCGTTGCGCCGGCGCCGCCGGGGCCCAGCGCCGCGGACATCGCGGCAGCGAGCGAAATGTCGCCCGAGCAGCAGGAGACGATGATCCGCGGCATGGTGGCTCGGCTCGCGGGCCGGCTGAAGCAGGACGGCTCCGACGTCGAGGGATGGCTGCGCCTGCTGCGCGCCTATATGGTGCTGGGCGACAGGGATCAGGCCCGCGCCGCCGCCGGCGAAGCCCGCCGCGCGCTCGCGAGCGATCCGGAAAAGCTTCGCCGTGTCGACGATCTGATCAAGGGACTGGGGCTCGAAGGCTAGAGCATGATCCCGAAAAGTGGGCATCGGTTGTCGGACAAGATCGTGCTCCAGGAAAGAACAGCATGACGCGCAAGCGGCGGCGACTGGTTTTGATTGGCAGCAGCCTCGGCGTACTAGCGCTCGCCGCCGTGCTGGTGCTGAGCGCGCTGAAGGATTCGATCGTGTTCTTCAATTCACCGACCGACGTGGTCGAGAAGAAGGTGCCGCCCGGCAGCCGCATCCGGCTCGGCGGGCTGGTCAAGCCCGGCACGCTCCAGCGTGGCGATCAGCTCGCGGTCCGCTTCGAGGTAACCGACGGCAACCGCGCCATCGCGGTCAGCTATCAGGGCATCCTGCCTGACCTGTTTCGCGAGGGACAGGGCGTGATCGCGGAAGGTATGCTCGACACCGACGGCGGCTTCAAGGCCGACTCCGTACTCGCCAAGCATGACGAGAACTACATGCCGAAGGAAGTCGCCGACGCTCTGAAGAAGCAGGGTCACTGGAAAGACGACACCGGAAAAAAGAAATGATCGCCGAGATCGGACATTACGCGCTGGTGCTGGCGCTGGGCCTCGCACTGATCCAATCGGTAGTGCCGATGGCGGGAGCAAGGCTCCGCGACGACACGCTGATGGGCGTCGCCGGCCCGACTGCGCTCGCGCAGTTCGCCTTCGTGGCGGTGTCGTTCGCAGCCCTCACCGCATGCTACGTCGGGTCCGACTTTTCCGTCACCAACGTGTTCGAGAATTCGCACTCGACGATGCCGCTGATCTACAAGTTCACCAGCGTATGGGGGAACCACGAGGGCTCGATGCTGCTCTGGGTCCTCATCCTGTCGCTGTTCGGGGCGCTGGTGGCGGCGTTCGGCACCAACCTGCCGGCGACGCTCAAGGCCAACGTGCTGGCGGTGCAGTCCTGGATCGCCGCGGCCTTCTATCTGTTCATCCTGATGACCTCGAACCCGTTCCTGCGTCTGCCGCAGACGCCGTTCGAGGGCCGCGACCTCAACCCTATCCTTCAGGACCTCGGGCTCGCGATCCATCCGCCGCTGCTCTACCTCGGCTATGTCGGCTTCTCGATCTCGTTCTCGTTCGCGATCGCGGCGCTGGTTGAGGGCCGCATCGACGCCGCCTGGGCGCGCTGGGTGCGGCCGTGGACGCTCGCCGCCTGGATGTGCCTAACGCTCGGCATCGCGATGGGCTCGTACTGGGCCTATTACGAACTCGGCTGGGGCGGCTTCTGGTTCTGGGATCCGGTCGAGAACGCTTCGCTGATGCCGTGGCTCGCCGGGACCGCGCTGCTGCACTCCGCGGTGGTGATGGAGAAGCGCAACGCGCTCAAGGTCTGGACCATCCTGCTCGCCATCCTCACCTTCTCGCTGTCGCTGATCGGCACCTTCCTGGTGCGCTCGGGCGTGCTGACCTCGGTGCACACCTTTGCCAGCGATCCGACGCGCGGCGTTTTCATTCTGATGATTCTGGTCCTTTTCATCGGCGGCGCGCTTGCGCTTTACGCCTGGCGGGCGCCGGCGCTCAAGCAAGGGGGCTTGTTCGCACCGATCTCGCGCGAGGGGGCGCTGATTTTCAACAATCTGTTCCTGACCGCGGCCTGCGCCACGGTGTTCGTCGGCACGCTCTATCCGCTGGCGCTCGAAGCGCTGACCGGCGAAAACATTTCGGTCGGCGCGCCGTTCTTCAATCTCACCTTCGGGCCGCTGTTCGTGCCGCTTCTGCTGGTGGTGCCGATAGGCCCGCTGATGCCGTGGAAGCGCGGCGACCTGCTCGGCGTCGCGCAGCGGCTGATCGGCGCGGCGGCCTTTGCCCTCATTGTCATCGCCGCGACCTTTGCCGCGATCGGTGGCGGGCCGGTGCTGGCGCCGTTCGGCATCGGGCTCGCAGCCTTCGTCATGGCGGGCGCGGTGACCGACTTCATCGAGCGCACCGGGTTGCTGCGCGTGCCGTTCGCCGTCGCGCTGACGCGGGCGCGCGGTCTGCCGCGCTCGGCCTTCGGCACTATGCTGGCTCATTCCGGACTGGGCCTCTCGGCGCTCGGCATCGTCTGCGCCTCGACCTGGGGCGTCGAGCAGATCGTCTCGCTCAAGCCGAACGCGAGCGTTTCGCTGCGCTCCTACGACCTGACCTTCGACGGCATGGTGACGCGCCAGGGCCCGAACTACAGCGAGACCATCGCCAAGTTCACCGTGCGCCAGGACGGCATCGTGATCGGCACCATGGAGCCGGCCAAGCGCACGTTCCCGGCGCGGCAAAGCTCCACCACGGAAGCCGCCCTCCTGACCCGCGGGGCGAGCCAGCTTTATCTCTCGCTCGGCGATCCTAACGACGACGGCTCGATCACGGTCCGGCTCTATCACAAGCCGCTGGTGCTGCTGATCTGGCTTGGCGCGGTGGTCATGTTCCTGGGCGGCGGGCTGTCGCTGTCCGACCGGCGGCTGCGGATCGGCGCACCGAAGCCCGCGGCCAGGCCCGCGCTGCAGCCGGCGGAGTGATCTGTGAGCGTCATGCGGCACCGGTGGATTTCGATTTTGCTATTCGCGATCGTGCTGATGGGCGCATCGCCTGCCTTCGCGGTCCAGCCCGACGAGATTCTTCCCGATCCCGCGCTCGAGACGCGCGCGCGCACGCTGTCGCGCGAGTTGCGCTGCATGGTGTGCCAGAACCAGTCGATCGACGATTCGGACGCGCCGCTCGCCCGCGATCTTCGTCTTCTGGTGCGCGAGCGCCTCAAGGCCGGCGACAGCGACACACAGGTGCTCGACTTCCTGACGGTGCGGTACGGCCAGTTCGTCCTGCTCCGGCCGCGCTTCGGCTGGGACACGGCGCTGCTCTGGCTCGCGCCCGCCGGCGTGCTGCTGATCGGCGCCGGCGCTCTCGTCGTCCTGCTCCGGCGGCGCCGCCGCATGCCAGACAGCACCGGGCCGGAACCGTCCAAGCTCACCGCGGCCGAAAGCGGCCGGCTCGCCGAACTTCTCGGCAAGAGCGGACGGTCAACAGCAAAATCGCCATAGCCAACTAACGCCTCGACAAGCAGCGATGATTGCGTTTGCTGACCCGGTCTTTTCTAAGACGGCGCGGAAACATGCTCAGAATGTCGCCCTGAGAAGCATGACCAACTTCTATTCAGGAACTCAAATCGACATCCCCGCGCTTGCGGAAACCCTGGATCAGCTTCCTTCAACGAAAGACGAGGTAGTTAAGATTGCCAAGACGTTTGGTCTGCCCCCTGAGAAGTTATCAAAAGTACAGCCACACGATGAGTGGCAAGTCGCCGTACCACCCAGCAGCGTGATGAACTCGCGCCTTCTCACTCGATCACCTCGTCGGCGGTAGCGAGCACTCGATCATGACAGCAAGCCGCTCGACAATAATCACTGCGGCTTGGGTTTAACGCCGCCAGCCTTCACTACGGCAGAAACACGGGTACGCTGGTCTTCAATCATGACAAGAAAGTCGGCCGTGGTGCCGACACGCACCACCTGACCCAGCCCGATCAGCCGTTCGGAGGGCATCTCCGGTGCAACCGCGCGTACATCAGCGGCAATGCGATCGCGTAATTCGGTAGGCATGTCGCGCCAGCCGAAGAACCCTTGGAATCCCTCAGCCACCACATCTGGAAACCCTGCCTCACCAGCAGTCGGGATCTCTGGGGCGGCGGGTGATCTCTGGCGATTGGTCACCGCCAGGATTTTTATCTTCCCGCTCTGGTTCAACCCCATTAGCGGCAGCAAGCCGGTCGCAACCGCCGTGATGCGGCCCTCGGCGACGTCTTGTAGCGCAGGGTTGAAGTCGCGATAGGCAATATAAGTCATGTCCACGCCAGCGGCTGTCACATATCCAGCAAAGGCGAATTGCGGCATGCCGGGCGTGGCAGCCCAATTGAGCTTGCCCGGCTCGGCGAGTGCTCGCGATCGTAATTCGGCGAGAGAATTGATATTCAGAGACTTCGTGACCGCGATGGCGAGAAACGAGTCGGATGCCGAGACGATCGGCACAAGATCACGTTCGGGATCGTAGGGCAGCTTGTCATTCAAGATTGGATTGATGGTGACGGGTCCGCCGAACGAGAAAAGCAACGTGTGTTCGTCGCGCGCGGTCATTATTGCGTTCACTGCAACGAGTGCGTCCGGCCCGGGTCGGTTCTCCACGACGACTGGCTTGCCCCAGCGTAGCGAAAGCTTCTCAGCATAAAGACGAGCGGTCACGTCTGTTCCGGTACCGGGTGAGAGCGGCACGATCAGTCTGACCGTGCGCTGCGGCCAAGCCTGCGTTTGGGCCGATACCGGCGTGTTCACCACCACCGGCCAAGCAGCCGCAGCGCTGCCGAGGAGCGTGATGAGCTTGCGGCGGTTCACTCGATCACCTCGTCGGCGAGGGCGAGCAACATCGGTGACACATTGAGGCCGAGTGTGCGGAAGGTCTTGAGATTGAATACCAACTCGAATTTCGTCGGCTGAACGACCGGGAGGTTGGCGGGCTGCTCGCCCTCGACCGCGGCCATCACTCTCATGGGGTGGTCGATGTAGGGAGCGCCGCCTTTGTCCACCGTGCCGGCGTGGGCCGCGGTGGCGATCTCGATGGCTCTTGTCAGGGTAGTCATGATCTTCCCTCCTGTGAACGTTACGATGAGCCAGAAACTCTCCCTTCTTCAATCCACCCGTTCTGTCCAATGAGCGCTGACGGCGGACAATACCAGCGTGATGGAGAGATTATTGCATTTGCGCGGCCTGATCTAGTGCTGTGATGAACGGGTTCATTGTCTGTGGCGCAGGTGGCCTGTATCCGAGCGAAGAGTGCGGTCAAATGGTGTTGTAGTGCTCGCGCCATTGCTCGATGACGGTCTTTGCTTCTTTCAGGCTGTAGAAGATTTCTCCGTTCAGCAGTTCATCGCGTAGTTTCCCATTGAATGACTCGCAGTAGCCATTCTCCCAGGGGCTGCCTGGTTCAATGAACAGGGTCTTTGTTCCAA